>NZ_JAVHZD010000007.1:0-238459 GCF_031119615.1 Paraburkholderia sp. SARCC-3016
CCAAGCGGTCTTAGGAAGACAAAACATTCTACCAACTCCTTGGCTCACAGAACGACATGGCTACGATCCGACTTATGGATCTGCAACTGGCGTTCGAGGTAGCGCCTTATTTTCGCGTGCGCGCGAAAGCGGCGGCTGAGATCGTCGAGCGGCAGCGGCGGATCGTGGCTCAGTGGCGCAAGATTGCGGCGCCGCTCGGTATCGCGCCGCGTGAGCAGCAGCAGATGTCGGGCGCTTTTCGGCTTGCCTGACCGACGGTGCAGATGGTGCGAGGCCGAAATGAGGAAGGGGAAATGAAAAAGGCCGGCAATTTTGCCGGCCTTCTTTTGAATCTGCTGGTGCCCAGGAGAGGACTCGAACCTCCACGGTGTTGCCACCGCTAGGACCTGAACCTAGTGCGTCTACCAATTCCGCCACCTGGGCACGTCTCAAGCTAGACCGCTATTGTAGCGGCATAAGGCATTGTGTCAATGAAAGTTTAAAAGACGGCGGCCATATTCAAGCCGCGCCGAAAACTAAAAAGGCCAGCAAATGCTGGCCTTTTTTGAATCTTTGGTGCCCAAGAGAGGACTCGAACCTCCACGGTGTTGCCACCGCTAGGACCTGAACCTAGTGCGTCTACCAATTTCGCCACCTGGGCAAGGTGTCTTTTCCGCCGCTCCGGTGAAGGAAACACACACGCGAAACAGCAAAGACCGCAATTATAGCGACCTGACGGGTTCTGTCAAGCGTTCGGCAGAAGCCGTTCGCGCCGCGCCGAACGGGCTTCGAAGCCGGCTTCAAAGTGGTCACAAAGCGGGCTGCAAAGCCTTGCGTATGCGCCTCGCGACGCGGTTTGCATTAAGAGACGGATGATAGAATGGCCCGCAGCAGTACGTTGACAGCAGGGCAAGCCCGACGCAGCGTTAGCGCCGCGCAGTGTAAGCCCGGCACCTGATCCGCGACGTCCACGCACCGAGAAAAACCATCGATAAGCCCTTGAGCAAATATCCGTATCCCATCCCGAGCCGCGAAGAAATCCTCGGCGTGCTGCGTACGAGCGAAACGCCGCTTGCTGCGAACGACATTGCGGAGGCGCTTTCGATCAAGCGCCAGGAACGCGAAGGCTTCTTCAAACGGCTGGCCGCGATGGAACGCGACGGCCAGATCCGGCTCGATCCGCGCGGGCATTATCAGCTGACCCATCCGTCGAATTTCGTTGCGGGCCGCGTGCAGGGCCATCGCGACGGCTATGGTTTTCTCGTGCGCGACGACGGTCAGGACGACCTGTTCCTGCCGAACGGCGAAATGCAGAAGGTCATGCATAACGACCGCGTGCTCGCGCGCATCGTCGGCTACGACCGGCGCGGGAGACCCGAAGGCCATATTGTCGAGGTCACGGACCGCGCGAACAAACGTGTGATCGGGCGCCTGCTCAACGAAAACGGCGCGCTGATCGTCGCGCCCGAAGACAAGCGCATCGGCCACGACATCCTGATCACCCAGAACACGAAGAAGGCGAAGGTGGGACAGGTGGTCGTGGTCGAACTCACCGACTTCCCAAGCCGCCATTCGCAGCCGCTTGGACGCGTCGTCGAAGTGCTCGGCGATATCGACGATCCCGGCATGGAAATCGAAATCGCGGTGCGCAAATACGGCGTGCCGCACGAGTTCAGCGATGCGGCGCTCGAGGCCGCCGCGAAGCTGCCCGACGAAGTACGGCCCGCGGATCTGCGCCACCGCATCGATCTGCGCGACGTGCCGCTCGTCACGATCGACGGCGAAGACGCACGCGACTTCGACGACGCCGTGTACTGCGAGCCGATGAAGGTTGGCCGCGGGGACGGCTTCCGCCTGATCGTCGCGATCGCCGACGTATCGCACTACGTGATGCCGGGCAGCGGCCTCGATGTCGATGCGATCGAGCGCAGCACGTCCGTCTATTTCCCGCGCCGCGTGATTCCGATGCTGCCGGAAAAGCTGTCGAACGGGTTGTGCTCGCTGAATCCGCACGTCGACCGCTGCGTGCTCGTCTGCGACATGGTGATCACCGCGCGCGGCGAGATCAAGGCGTATCAGTTCTATCCGGGCGTCATGCACTCGGCCGCGCGTCTCACCTACACCGAGGTCGCCGCGGTGCTCGCGAATACGAAGGGCCCCGAGGCCGCGCGCCGTGCGGCGCTGTTGCCGTATCTGCAGAACCTGTACGGCGTCTACAAGGCGCTGTTCGCGGCGCGCCAGAAGCGCGGCGCGATCGATTTCGACACGACCGAAACGTATATCGTCTGCAACGCGCAGGGCAAGATCGAGCAGATCGTGCCGCGCCATCGCAACGACGCGCACAAGCTGATCGAGGAATGCATGCTGGCCGCGAACGTCTGCGCGGCCGACTTCATGAAGCGCAACCGGCATGCGGGGCTTTACCGCGTGCACGCGGGACCGACGGCGGAGCGGCTCGAAAACCTGCGCACCTTCCTGCGCGGCATGGGCCTGACGCTGACCGGCGGCGAGACGCCGCACGCGAGCGACTACGCGGCGCTGATGGCGCACATCCGCGACCGGCCCGACGCGCAGATGCTGCAGACCATGCTGTTGCGTTCGATGCAGCAGGCCGTCTACAGCCCCGATAACATCGGTCACTTCGGCCTTGCGTACGAGGCCTACGCACACTTCACGAGCCCGATTCGCCGCTACCCGGATCTGCTCACGCACCGCGCGATCTACGCGATCCTGCAAGGGCGCAAGTACCAGCCGGCAGCGCCCGAAGGCGTGGTGCTGAACACCGCGTTGTCGCCGCGCGCGCGTGCGATGCAGGCCGACGACGAAAAGCGCGCGGGCCGCCGCGGCGAAAACACCGCGATCTGGGAAGAGCTCGGGCTGCATTGCTCGTCGAACGAACGGCGGGCGGACGAAGCCTCGCGTGACGTCGAAGCATGGCTCAAGTGCTACTTCATGCGCGACAAGCTCGGCGAAGAGTACGGCGGGATGGTGAGCGGCGTGACGTCGTTCGGCATCTTCGTGCAGCTCGACGCGCTCTTTATCGAAGGGCTCGTGCATGTGACCGAGCTCGGTTCCGATTACTTCCAGTACGACGAAATCCGCAATGAACTGCGCGGCGAACGCACGGGCATCCGCTACCGGCTATCGGACCGCGTGCGCGTGCAGGTGAGCCGCGTCGACCTCGACGCGCGCAAGATCGATTTCCGTCTCGTGCGCGACACGCCGATCAAGCCTCCGTCGAGCCGCGCCGCGGCGCTCGAGAAATCGGGCGGCGAGCGCGGCGACGGCGGACCGCGCGTGCGCTCGCTGGCGCCGGGTGACGGCGCGCATCGCAAGAAGGCCGCGCCAGCGCCGGGCGTCGCGGTGAAAGAAGCGCGCGCGGCGCGTGGCGCGGCGAGGAAACGTTCGGCGTCGGCGAAATCGGCGAAGGGCCAGTCCAGAAAAAAGCGTTGATGCGCTAATGGCGTTCGCTAATAAAAGGTAGTTTCAGTCATGTCACGTCTTAAGGTTCTATACGGGTTTCATGCGGTAATCGCCCGGATGCGGCACGACGCGTCGACGATCGAAGATGTTTACTACGATCAGACGCGGCGCGACCGTCGCATGAACGAATTCCTGCACCTCGCGAAAGAAGCCGGTGTGCGCGTGATCGCCGCCGACGAAACGCGGCTGTGGGGATTGGCGCATACCGAGCGTCACCAGGGCGTGGTTGCGCGCGCAACCGATTTGCCGCTCGCGCAGAATCTCGCCGAACTGCTCGACGGCCTGAGCGGGCCGGCACTGCTGCTCGTGCTCGACGGCGTGACGGATCCGCACAATCTGGGCGCGTGTCTGCGCGTGGCCGACGCGGCCGGTGCACATGCGGTGATCGCGCCGCGCGACCGGGCGGTCGGCCTCAATGCGACCGCCGCGAAGGTAGCGAGCGGCGCGGCGGACACGGTGCCGTATATCACCGTCACGAATCTCGCTCGCGCGCTGCGCGAACTGAAGGATGCGGGAGTCTGGGTCGTCGGCACGGCCGGCGATGCGCCCGCGAGCCTCTATCAGACGAAACTCGACGGGCCCGTTGCGCTCGTGATGGGTGCGGAAGGCGAGGGCATGCGCCGCCTCACGCGCGATACCTGCGACGAGGTCATGCATATTCCGATGGCGGGGAGCGTCGAGAGCCTCAATGTGTCGGTGGCGAGCGGGGTGTGTCTGTTCGAAGCGGTGCGGCAGAGGGCCGCGGCGAAATAGTCCGATTCGCCGCGCGGCTTCCTTGCTGCGCGGCTTCTCACCGGTGCTTCGAGAACAAGAACCGTCACGATGATCTTCGCCCGCCCTCTCGCCCGCATTTGCCGACCTGGACCGGCGCTCGTGCGCCCATCCATGCGTGTTGCGTTCGCCTTCGCAGCCGTGTTGCTTGCCGCCTGCACGACCACGACGATCGACCGCGGAACCTATTACGCCGATACGAGCCATCATGCGCACTACGCGGACACGCGCATCCGTTTCCTTGTCATGCATTACACGGAAATCGACGAAGCGCAGTCGCTGAACGTGCTGACCACCGAACAGGTCAGCGCGCATTACCTCGTGCCGGCGGCGCCGCCGGTCAGGAACGGCGAGCCCGTCGTCCGGCAACTCGTGCCGGAATCGCAGCGCGCGTGGCATGCGGGCGTCAGCTACTGGCAGGGCACGACCGAGCTCAACGCCGCATCGATCGGCATTGAAAACGTGAACCTCGGCCCGATCGATACGCCGCAGGGCCGCACGTGGCAGCCGTATCCGCCTGCGCAGGTCGACGCGTTGATCCGTCTGTCGAAGGACATCGTCGCGCGCTACGGCATCCCGCCGACGCGCGTGGTCGGCCACAGCGATATCGCGCCGCAACGCAAGACGGACCCCGGTCCGCTTTTTCCGTGGAAGCAACTCTACGATGCCGGTGTAGGCGCCTGGCCCGATGCGGCGACCGTTGCCGCGGAACTCGCGGGCCGCGCGCCCGACGCGCCTGCCGACGTGCGCGGCCTGCAACAGAAACTCGCGCGCTACGGCTACGACGTCGCCACCGACGGCGTGCTCGACGAGAAAACCCGGCGCGTATTCGCGGCGTTCCAGATGCATTTCCGGCCGCGCGACTATGCGGGCAACCCGGATGCGCAAACCGATGCGATCGCGCAGGCGCTGCTCGACAAATATATGCCTGCCGCGGCCGGCGAGACGAAGCAGCTGCCGTGAGCGGCCGCAGGCCACCCATCGCCGCTGGCCGGCGCCCCTTCTGAGCAGCCGCCACGCATGCTCATCCGGCGCCGGCGCGAGTCCGGTAAACTGGCTGTTTCTCCGCACGCCAGCATCCGGACTTCCATGACTCAAGACGAACTCAAGCAACTGGTCGGCCAGGCCGCCGCCGACTACGTGAACGCCAATGTGCCGGAGGGCTCGGTCATCGGCGTCGGCACCGGCTCCACGGCGAACTGCTTCATCGATGCGCTCGCGGCCCACAAGGGTCGATATCGCGGCGCGGTATCGAGTTCCGTGGCGAGCACCGCGCGTTTGCAGGCGCTCGGCATAAAGGTGTTCGATCTGAACGAGATCGACTCGCTGCCTGTATATGTCGACGGCGCCGACGAAATCGATCGCTGCGGCGCGATGATCAAAGGCGGCGGCGGTGCGCTCACGCGCGAGAAGATCGTCGCGTCGGTGTCCGATGTATTCGTCTGTATTGTCGATGCGAGCAAGCGCGTCGATGTGCTCGGCCAGTTTCCGCTGCCAATCGAAGTCGTGCCGATGGCGCGCACCGCGATCGGCCGTCGCGTGACGGCGCTGGGCGGCGTACCGGTCGTGCGCGTGACGAAAGAGGGCACGCCGTACATTACCGACAACGGCAACGAGATCATCGACGTCAAAGGTCTGAAGATCGGCGACCCGCTCGCGTTCGAAGCGCAGATCAATGCGTGGCCCGGCGTCGTGACGGTCGGGCTATTCGCGAGCCGTGGCGCGAACGTCTGTCTGCTCGGCACCGAAACGGGCGTGGAGCGCATCGACTACCCGACGCGTTGAGGCGGGTCTCGCACTGATTCCATCGCGCTCCAGATCGCGATCGGATCTTCAGGACGCCGTGCGCAGCACTTGCTGCGCACGGCGTCTTTCTTTTGCGGCGGCGGGCGCGACATGGGCCCGGCCGCCACATGCATCGCTACGCGTGCTGGCGCACCGTACTTCGATTTCGCTAAAGAGAAACTGAACGCCATCGGACGCAAGGGATTGTTTGCCGACGATTCGGCGAATCAGACGTCTACATATTCAGGAATCTAAAATGTTGGATAGCGAACAGACTGAAGCAATCGCCCACACCCTCGACGAACGTTCGCGCGCCTGTCTCGCGGGAAAGCTGCCGCCTTCGCAGACGCTCGCACTCGCGCCGGTCGTGCTCGCGGGCGGCTCCGGCACGCGGCTGTGGCCGATGTCGCGCGCAAACTGTCCGAAGCAGTTGCTCGACATCGTCGGCCCCGACTCGCTGTTGCAGACGACGGTGCGGCGCATGTCGAACTTTCCCGCCGAGCGCACGGTGGCCGGCGCGCCGATCATCATGTGCGGCGAAGAGCACGGCTTTGTCGCGATCGAACAGTTGCATGCGAACGGAGTCGACGCGCGGCTCGTGGTCGAGCCGGCGCGCCGCGACACCGCGCCGGCGCTGACGCTCGCGGCGGCGGTGGCGTCGGCGCACGGCGAGGACGTGATTCTCGTCGCGATGCCGGCCGATCACTCGATCGCCGATGTCGATGCGTTCCAGCGCGCGATTCTCTCCGCTGCCTGCCACGCCGAGGGCGGCGCGATCGTCACGCTCGGCGTGCCGCCGACGCGGCCGGATACGGGCTTCGGCTATATCAGGATCGGCGCGGCGCTGCAGGACGGCGCGCACCATATCGAATGCTTCGTCGAGAAGCCCGCGCAGGAGCTCGCGTCGCAATACCTGGCGAGCGGCCAGTACTGGTGGAACAGCGGCATTTTCGTGGTGCGCGCATCGATCTGGCTCGAGGCGGTCAGGCGCCTGCAGCCGGCCATGTACGACGCGTGCGTCGCCTCGTTCGCGGAAAGCCGCAACGACGGCGCATTTCTGCGCCCGGGCGCCGCGCAGTTCGAACGGAGTCCGTCCGATTCGATCGACTATGCGGTGATGGAGCATCTGGGCACCGACGAACTGCCGTGCCAGGGCGTGGTCGTGCCGCTCGAAGCGGGCTGGTCCGACCTCGGTTCGTGGGACGCCGTGTGGGACGCGCACGCAAAGGACGCCGACGGCAACGTCGCGCGCGGCCGTGTCATGTTCGAAGGCGCGACCGCGAGCTACGCGCATTCGGAGGGGCGCCTCGTCGCATGCGTCGGCACGACCAATGTGGTGGTGGTCGAAACGGCCGATGCGGTGCTCGTCGCGGACCGCTCGCGCGTGCAGGACGTCAAGGGCCTGGTCGCGCGGATCAAGGCCGAACATGCGCCTGAAGCCGATCAGCATCGCAAGGTGCGCCGCCCATGGGGCTTCTTCGATTCGCTCGATCGCGGCGAGCGCTTCCAGGTGAAGCGGATCGTCGTGCAGCCGGGCGCGCGGCTGTCGTTGCAGTTGCATCACCATCGCGCCGAGCACTGGATCGTCGTGCGCGGCACCGCGCGCGTGACGCGCGGCGACGAGCAGTTCCTGCTCGGCGAAAACGAATCGACCTTCATTCCGCTCGGTGTGCAACATCGCCTCGAAAACCCCGGCAAGCTGCCGCTCGAAGTGATCGAGGTGCAGTCCGGCGCGTATCTCGGCGAAGACGATATCGTGCGTTTCGACGACAGCTACGGACGCGGATAAGGCCGCAACAGCGGGTCGCAACGGCGCGCCGCAAGGCGCGCTGCGCGTGCGCGCCGATGCTTACATGCGCGGCGTGCCCGCAGCGGTGATTTCGAGCAGGATCACGTGGTCGGGCACATCGACGGCAAGCTGGCTCACGTCACGATGGCTCGCCGACGGCGTCGTCGAAACGAGTGGATCGTACACATCGACACGGCTTGCTGTTGCGCCGAAGTCGATGCCGACGCGCGCGGGCGGGCTCTCGACCGGTTTGCCGATCGCCCGGTCCCAGATCGGCGTCTCGTTCCATAGCGCGAGCACGAAGCGGCCGTCCTTCTTCTGCAGTAACAGGCTGTTCGCCGACACGGGCATGTCCGACAGCGTATAAGCGAGCGAGCCGCGCGTCGCCGCGGCGTTTGCGCGACGTGTCTTGCCCGCATTCAGGATCGTCGTGAGATTGCGGATCGCGTGGGCGACCGGCTTTGGGCTGTTGTCGTTGCGAAAGAGCCCGAAGTGCATCCCGCTGTCCTTGTTCTGAGGGTCGGGCTTTTCGTCGAGCAGTTCGTAGACGTAAGTCCGCTTCACGCCGGCCGCCGCCGCATCCATATAGCCGTTCAGAACGCCCTTGGCTTGCGTCGGCTCGTCGACGCCGATCATGTACCAGCCCGACTGCGGCATCGAGAAATAGCCGAATTCCGTGATGACCATCGGCAACTGGTATTTCTTGACGGCATCGATGGCCGCCGGCATCCACCGGTCGCCGTTCGAGTTATAGGTCGGTTGTTCGCCGTTCTGCGGGTAGACGTGCTGGTTCGCGTAATTGGCCGACCCCGCGCGCGACTCGACTTTCCGCGTGTCGAAGCCGGTCAGATCGTAGACCGGGACACCCGCGAGCGCAGGTGCGGCGTGCACGCGCGCATAGATATCGCGTTGCTGGGCAAGGCCGGCAGCGGCACCCGTCAGGCCGTGGTACGAGACCGGCCAGTTATCGATCTCGTTCGACCCTTCGACGGCCACGACGCTGCCGGGCACCGCGGCGTTCAACCGCGCCGCCGCGCCGACCGACCACGCGAAGTCCGGGTTCGTCAGCACGTTGAACTTGATGCCGAGCTGCGCGAGAAAGACATAGGTCGAAAACGGCGGCCTGTCGCCGGGCGGATAGTCGCGAACGTGCCGGATGCCGAGCCACTTCAGATCGTCGTAGACGTTGCGCACATTGGTGTAGGCGGTATCCATATAGGTGAGGTGGATGCCGACACCGAGCGTGTCGATGAACGCGTCGGCCGGCATCGCTCGCACGGCATCGCCTGCTTGTGCCGTCGATGCGCCCGCGAGTACGGAAAGCAGAACGGCGGCGGTGGCTACGGAATGCTTCACGGCGTACTCCTCGCGTGGGAAAGTTGCCGGTTCCGCGCGATCTGCCTGAGCCCGGCCTCTCGATGGCAGCCCCTCCTTGAGAGAGTCATGCGAACGCCATTCTGACGCGCCGGTGCGTCGTTCATGTGTGCGTCGGCGAACGGTCCGGAATTTCCATGGAAGATTAAATTTCGCTTGCAAGGCATTACGCGTTCGCAAGCGGGAACGAAGCCGGCAGTGAACAGATCGTCAACCGTAAGATACGGAATCCTCTCTATCAATCCGGCTCGGTGAAAACCGGCCGTTTCGCAAAAGACAAGACCTTATGTGCGCGAGCGCGCACAACGCGACGTTTACCGATGTCCTGTCATGCCGCTCGCACGCGGCGCACACGGCAAGTCTGCGACGACCGCCCATGGTTGGTGGGATTGCGCACGGATTCGCCGTTGCTCAAACCTTAATGTGTCGCCATGGCTTATCGGGGCGGGCGATGCGAACGCGTGGATCTCCCGGGGCAGAGTGATCCGCATGTTCGCTTCGCGTTGACGACCGCGCCGGAGCACGAACGTCTGATGGACACGATACGCGCTGAGGTAGGGGACATGTCTGAGCTAACGCAACGTACGGTCGATATTGTGCTGATCGTGCTGGGCGCCGTATGCGGCGCACACCTTAACCTGAACTTCGCGATGATGGGCGAAGCGCGTCATCCCGATCCCGCCCTGGTGGCGTTTTGTGCGGCGCTTGCGTTGTCGGTGTTTCCCGCTTGCGGCACCTACGGCACGCGCGGCAGCCGATCGATTTTCAACGTGGCAGGCCGCACGGCGTTCGCGTGGCTTGCCGTGCAACTGTGCGGACTCGTGCTGCTTTACGCGATTCATCACGACCGCCTGCTGCCGTTGCCGTGGTTTATCTACTGGACGCTCACGACAGGTATTTCGCTGCTGCTGTCGCACACCTTGTTCTTTTCGGAGTTCAGCGTGCTGCGTCTCGCGCGGGCATGGTGGACCCGCGAGCCGCTCGAGGTCGCGGCGCGCCGCAGCGTGGTGCGCAGCCCTGTCGTGGGGCATGCGCTCAAGCGCCTCTTCGACATCGTTGCAGCGGCAAGCGCGCTCGTTCTGCTCGCGCCCGTCTTCCTCGTCATCGCATTGATGGTCAAGCGCGACGGCGGTCCGGCGTTATACGGACACACGCGCGTCGGCCGGCATGGAAAGAAATTTCGCTGTTTGAAGTTTCGTTCGATGGTCGTGAATTCGGAGCAGGCGCTCAAGGATCTGCTTGCGCGCGATCCCGAGGCGCGCGCCGAGTGGGAACGCGAATTCAAGCTCAAGAACGACGTGCGCGTGACGCGGATCGGTCACTTCCTGCGGCGCTCGAGTCTCGACGAATTGCCGCAGATCTGGAACGTCCTGCGCGGCGAGATGAGCTTTGTCGGCCCGCGCCCGATTGTCGATCAGGAACTCGAGCGTTACGGCGACGCGAGCAAGTACTACCTGATGGCGACGCCTGGCATCACGGGTCTCTGGCAGGTGAGCGGACGCAACGACGTCGATTACGCGACACGCGTTTCGCTCGACGTCACTTATGTCACGAACTGGACCTTCCGCAAAGACATCGGGATTCTGTTCAAGACGTTTTTCGTGGTGATTCGCCGTAGCGGGGCGTATTGAGCGGGAATACGCCGACACGTCGGGTATCCGGGCCACACGGCATGACCCGGAGCCTTGTAACGAAATTGGGGGTATTGCAATGGGACTCTATGCGATGAAATCGATCGATGCGTGCGCGCGTGGCGCGCGGCATGCCGGCGTAACGCGAACATTGCGCCGCGGCGCCGTGTGCGCCGCGTGGCTCGCGCTCGTGGTGCTGAGCGGCTGCGCGATGGCGCCTGGCATGACCTACGGCGGTCCGGGGTCGAATTCCGCTACCAGCGGCGGCGCCGCAGCGGCGAGCAACGCAGCCGCGGCGACGGGCGGCGCATCGGGCGGGGGCGTGCCCGACAGCGTGGCGACCAGGGGCATTCCGGGCGCGGCAAACGCCCAACTCGTCGAGATCACGAGCGAGCTCGTGCAAAAGGAACTGGCCGCGCGGCCCAAAGGCGTTCCCACAGACGTGGAGAAGCTGTTCGCCAAAGCCACGCCATACCAGATCGGGCCCGGCGATATTCTCAGCATCGTGGTCTGGGATCATCCCGAGCTCAACCTGCCGACCTCGAGCAGCGGCAACGACAGCGCCGCGGGAGACCGTTCCGTGTCTCCGGGCTACACGGTCGATAACGACGGCTTCATTCAGTATGCCTATATTGGCCCGCTGAAGGTCGAAGGCATGTCGGAGATGGGGGTGCGCGATGCGCTCTCCGAAAAGCTCGCGCGCTACGTGCGCAAGCCGCAGGTCACGGTGCGCATCCAGACGTACCGCAGCAAGCGCGTCTACGTGGACGGCGAGGTCAAGACGCCGGGCGTCGAAGTGCTCAACGACAGGCCGATGACGCTGCCTGAAGCGATCAACCGGGCCGGCGGCTTCACGAGCCTCGCCGACCGCTCGCGCGTCGCCGTGACGCGCGGCGATACGACCGTGGCGGTCGATATGCCGGAGATGATCCGCAAGGGCTTCAATCCCGATCGCATCGTGTTGCGCGACGGCGACCTCGTACGCGTCTACGCGGCGGCGGACAGCAAGGTCTTCGTGGTCGGCGAGGTCGAGCGCCCCGGCGGCGTAGCGTTCAACAACGGACATATGTCGCTGAACCAGGCGCTCGGCAACGCGGGCGGGATCGCCCAGGCGTCGGCCGATGCGTCTCAGGTCTATGTCGTGCGCGGACAGGACAGCGCAAATCCGGTCGTGTTCCATCTCGACGCGAGCAGTGCGTCCGCGATGGCCATGGCGGATTCGTTCGCATTGCAGCCCAACGATGTCGTGTTTGTCGATACGTCCACGCTCGTCAAGTGGAGCCGCGTCATCAGCCTGATCTTGCCGACTACCCAAGCCGCCGCCGCGAGCCGCGCGGTTGGGTACTGAAACCCGCATGAACCGAAGCTACGACACTCAGCGCGCACGCCACCTGGAGAACAAGATGAATCAGCGTGACTATCTGCTGGAAGGGCCCATCGAAACGATCATGCCGATCGCGCCCGACGGCGGACATATGGGGAATCTGCTCGATACGCTGTACTCGGGCCGCAAGACGATCCTGATCGTCGCGGCGGTCTGTACGCTATTGGGCGGCATGTACGCGTTGCTGGCGCGCCCGGTGTATCAGTCGGATATGCTCATTCAGGTGGAAGAAAACCCGAATCCCGCGAAAACGGCGCTTGCCGATATCTCCGCGCAATTCGCGATCAAGACCGGTGCGACGGCGGAAATCGAGGTGCTGCGTTCGCGGCTCGTCGTCTCGTCGGCCGTGAATGCGACGAAGCTCTATATTCACGCGACGCCGCGCTATTTCCCGGTTGTCGGCCGCTGGGCCGCGCAGCATCTGAACCTCGCCGGCTGGTCAGGGTGGCAGGGCTATGCATGGGGCGACGAAGCGATCGACGTGGCGCAATTCGACGTCCCGCCGCAGCTGCTCGGCAAGCCGTTCGTCCTGACCTACCGGGGCAACGGCGCCTACACGCTCGAGTATCGCGGCATCGCGCTCGAGGGACATGTGGGCGAGAAGCTGCATGCGCCGGCCGCGGACGGCACGATCGATCTGCTCGTGAACCGCATCGACGCGCAGCCGGGCACGGACTTCGATCTGTCGCGCAGTTCGGAACTGACGGCGATCAAGTCGCTGCAGACCGCGTTGGCGATTTCGGAGAAGGGCAAGGAGTCCGATGTCATCGGCGTCGTGCTGGACGGCGAAGATCCGGTTCTGACCGCCACGATCCTCAACGCGATCGGCAGCGAATATCTGCGGCAGAACGCGAAGCGCACGCAGGAAGAAGCGGAAAAATCGATTGCCTTCCTCGATCAGCAACTGCCGGTGCTGAAGGAACAACTCGAGAAAGCCGAGAACGAGTACAACACGTTCCGCTCCGAGCATGGGGCCGTCAACCTGGGTGCCGAAGCGACGGCGCTGCTGCAGAGTTCCGCTATCGCGCAGCAGCGTATCGCCGACCTGCGGCAGCAGCGCGCCATGTTGATGGCACGCTTCACCGAGGACAACCCCGCGCTCGTCGCCGTGAACGGGCAGGTCGCCGAAGCGGAGAAGTCGCTGAAAGATCTCGCGGGACAGACGCGCGCGCTGCCGCCGCTGGAACAGCACCTCGTGCGTTTGCAGCGCGAAGTGACCGTCGATACGAATATCTACACGAATCTGCTGAATAGCCGCGAGCAGATGCGTCTGCTCAAGGCCGGCCGCGTGTCGAACGTGCGCATGATCGACGCCGCGGTGCCGGGGGAAAGCCCGGTTCGGCCAAAGCGCGTCGTTCTGTTGCTCGCGGCGTTCTTCACCGGGATGTTGATCGGTTCGGCGATCGTGCTGTTGCGTCACCGGTTGAATCGTGGCGTTTCGCTCGTGGACGAGATCGAAGTGGGGACGGGGCTCGCGGTCTTCGCGGCCGTGCCGCGCAGCCGCATCCAGCATTCGCTGACGCGCCGCGTGCCGCGCGGTGCGCCGGGCACGAACATGGTACTTGCGCATAAGGCCGTATTCGACCCCGCTGTCGAGAGCCTGCGCAGCTTCCGCAGCGCGCTCGAACATTCGCTCGAGGATGCCGCCAACCGCGTCGTGCTGCTGGCCGGGCCGACGCCGATGGTGGGCAAATCGTTCGTCTCGGTCAATCTGGCCGCCGTATTCGGCGCGTCGGGCAAGCGTGTGCTGCTGATCGACGCGGATCTGCGGCGCGGCTCGTTGAACCAGCACATGGGCGTGCCGAGCACTCCCGGCGTCACCAATCTCTTCGAGCTGAACCAGGATTACGACCAGGTGGTGTATCGCGAGGTGATGCCGGGCGTCGACTTCGTGGCGACGGGCGGCTATGTGACCAATGCAAGCGAACTGCTGCGCGAAGGCAGCTTCAGGGAGTTCGTGGCGTGGGCCAACGAGGCCTACGACCTCGTGCTGATCGACGCACCGCCGGTGCTGCCGGTCGCGGATGCAGGAATTATCGGGAAGCTGGCAGGCACGGTATTCGTGATTGCGCGGCAGGGCGCCACGAGCGTATCCGAACTGCGCGAATCCGTGCGCCGTTTCGAACAGGTTGGCGTGCCGATTCGCGGCGTGATTTTCAACGATATGGTGTCGCGTCCCGGGCGCTATGGCGATGCATACGCCGCTTATGGTTATGCGAGCTACGGCGTAGTGAAGGAAGGGAGAACGGCGACTGCCGACTAGGGAAAGCATCACTGCCCGGATCGCTGATGCAGCGATCCGGCCAAGCGTTGATACGGCAATAAGCAGCGCCGCGCAGATGTGTCGCTGGCTCTTGCACGAGATGTATGCGTGATTCCGGTCTCGATACGGAGTTGGCGCGGCGCTGTGGCCGTACCTGGCGCGCTCACCATTATCCGTGCAGTTCGGAATCGAAACCTCGGCTGCCAGCGAAACCAGTTGTCGTCGACCGCTCGAAAGGCGCGCCGAAAAACGGCCTGCGGCACGTCAAGTCGCCGGTGAAGCGATCGGATCGAGCTTGACCCGAGAGCGCATGCAGATCGGCGCAGCTATGGGCGACGGCGAACATTCTTCGACGCGAAGACTGGTCACACTGGAAAACATGTGAACTAAATTGCCTGGCAGGTCGGTTCCGTTCGCGCGGTTGCGGTGATATCGCGCGCGGACGACGTCCCGCCATGAGCGATATCCCGGACCCTCGTCGATGAAACATGCTCCCAATCTGCTGATCAACGGCCGCTTTCTTGGACGCCGCGCCACGGGTGTCGATCGCTTCGCCTTCGAAACCTTGCGCGCGCTCGATCAGCTGGTCGAACTGTGCGATCCGCTTGTGGCCGGTCTCAGGACTGAGATCGTCGTGCCTCAGGCACTGGCCTGCGTGTCCAACCCGTTCCGGCACATCAGGCTGCGGGCGAGCGGCAAAGGCGGCGGTTTGCGCTGGGAACAGCTCGCGTTGCCGCAGGCGGCAAGCGGCCAGTTACTGCTCAATCTCTGCAATTCCGGTCCGCTGATGTACCGCCGTCAGGTGACGGTGCTGCACGATGCAGCACCGGCGCGCGTGCCCGACAGCTACAGCCGCTCGTTCGTCGCGTGGTATCGCCTGATGGCGCCGCGCATCGGCCGTGTTTCGCAGCGCGTGATCACCGTTTCGGAATTCTCGCGGCGCGAGTTGAGCGACGCTTACCGGATTCCGGCCGGCAAGATCGGCGTCGTGCCCGAGAGCGGCGAGCATATGTTGCGTGTGCAACAGGATGAAGGCACGGTGGCGCAGACGCTGCACGGACGTCCATTCGTGCTGGCGGTCGGAAGCCTCAACCGGCACAAGAATTTTCGTCTGGTGGCCGAAGCCGCGCGCCTGATTCGCGATGCGCAGTTCGACATCGTCGTGGTCGGCGGCGGCGATGCGCGCGTATACGGAACGGGCCAGCAGGCGTTACCCGCATTCGTGAAGCACGTCGGCTATGTGAGCGACGGCGAACTGGCGGCGCTGTACCGGCGTGCGGCCTGTTTCGTCTATCCGTCGCGCTACGAGGGTTTCGGATTGCCGCCCGTCGAGGCGCTGGCGCTCGGCTGTCCCGTTATCGCATCGCGGTTGCCGGCTGTGCAGGAAGCGTGCGGCGACGCCGTGCTCTATACCTCGCCCGACGATCCCGCCGAGCTCGCGCGCCTGCTCGAGCAGATTACCGGCGACGACACGTTGCGTGCGAGCCTGCGCGAGCGGGGCCGCGCGCGCACCGCGGAACTGACGTGGCGCGCCACGGCAGTCAAGCTGATCGAGGAGATCTCGCCGTGGCTAATGTGACGCTTGCCGCCGCTGTGGCGAACGACGCCAGTCGTTTTGGCCGGGTCGCCGTCGTGCATGACTGGCTCGCAGCGTATGCGGGTTCGGAAAAGGTGGTGGAGCAGATTCTGCAACTGTTTCCGCAAGCCGACCTCTACAGCATCGTCGATTTTTTTCCGGAGTCGCAGCGCGCCGCGCTCGGCGGAAAGCATGCGCATACGTCGTTCATTCAACATCTGCCGTGGGCGCGCCGGGCATTTCGCCACTACCTTCCGCTGATGCCGCTCGCGATCGAACAGTTCGATCTGTCCTCCTACGATCTCGTGATTTCGTCGAGCCATGCGGTGGCAAAGGGCGTGCTGACCGGACCGCATCAGGTGCATGTGAGCTATGTGCATTCGCCGATCCGTTACGCGTGGGATCTGCAGCATCAGTATCTGGCCGAAGCCGGCATGCAGCGCGGCATCAAGAGCTGGATCGTACGCGCGCTGCTGCACTACATGCGTATCTGGGACCAGCGAACCGCACATGGCGTGGACGCGCTGCTCGCCAATTCGGCCTTTGTCGCAAGGCGCATCAGGAAGGCGTATGGCAGCGACGCCGCCGTGATCTATCCGCCGGTCGATGTCGAGCGCTTCGAACTCGGCACGCAGCATGAAGACTTCTACCTGATTGCGTCGCGCATGGTGCCCTACAAGCGCATTCCGCTGATCGTCGAGGCGTTTGCGGCGATGCCGTCGCGGCGTCTCGTCGTGATCGGCGAAGGCCCCGATTTCGCCCGCGCCAAGGCATGCGCGACGCCTAACGTGACGCTGCTCGGCTATCAGCCCGACGCGGTGCTGGTGGACTACATGCAACGCGCGCGCGCGTTCGTCTTTGCCGCGGAGGAAGACTTCGGCATCTCGGTGGTCGAAGCGCAGGCGTGCGGCGCGCCGGTGATCGCGTTCGGCCGCGGAGGCGTGCGCGAGATCGTCGTCGATTCGGCCGATCCCGAGCGCGGCACCGGGCTTTTCTTCGGTGCACAGACGGTGGCGTCGATCGTCGATGCGGTGGGGCGTTTCGAAGCGCGCCCGCCGTTGCGCGCGGAGGTCTGCCGCCGCAATGCGATGCGCTTCTCGGCGGAACGTTTTAAACATGAGTTCTTCGCTGCCGTGGAACGCGCGATAGCGCAGGACAACGGGTTGGCCGACGATACGCCGCCGGCGGTGCTTTACCGGCGTTCCGCGTGAGACGGCACATCAGAGCAGCTGACCGGAAGGGGGCGTAGCAAGTGGAACTGTCGATATTCGGGATCGCGGTGATCCTCACGGGGCTGGCGGTGCTATACATGTCGTATCGCGCCGCGATCTATGGAATGGCCGTGTACTCGCTGTTCGGGTGTGCGCTTGCGTTGGGCCTGGGCGGCATGGGTATCCTGCCGCCGCAACTGTTTCTTGCCTTCTTCGCGCTAAGGGCGTTCAACCTCGTCGGCGGAAAGAAGCTCGCCGATGCGTTCTCGCTGGACACGCCGGGTTTCTGGCTGTTCTGCACCAGCGTCTGGGCATGTATGGGCGCCATCGTGCTGCCGCGTCTGCTGCACGGTTCGACGCTCGTGTTTCCCGTCGATCGCAGCGTCGACGAGATCATGCTGCAACCGCTCGCTCCCGTATCGGGCAATGTCTCGCAGGTCGTGTATTGCATCGGCGACGTCATCGTGTATTGCTGCATGGCTGCGTTCCTGAAATATCGCGGCGCATACCGGACCCTCGCGAACGCGCTGCTCGTGCTCACCGCGCTTAACGTGCTCTCCGGCGTGGTCGACTTTGCTTCGCACGCAGTCGGCGTCGATGCGCTCGCGTTTACCAAGACCGCACAGTTCGCCGACCTGACCGGCGAGGAACTCGGCGGACTCGTGCGCATCAGCGGCACCTTCAGCGAAACCTCCGCGTTCTCGACTTTCTCGCTGCCGCTGTTCGTGTTCTGTCTCAATCTCTGGATACTCGGGTGGCGCCCGAAACTGGCCGGCGCGCTTGCTTTCGCGACGGCCGGGCTGTTGCTGATCTCGACTTCCGGAAGCGCCTATGTCGGCTTGGCCGGGTATCTGGTCATCCTGCTGTTCAGCAGACCCAGCCTCGTCACGCGAGCGGCCGCCGCGCGCAAGCATCGCATGTGGATCATGGCCACGTGCATGGGCGTGCTCGGCGTGCTGTACGTCGTCCTGTTCCTGCCGGGGGTCGTGAAGGCACTCAGCGACTTTGTCGACATCACGGTCATGAGCAAAGCCGGCAGCTCGTCCGGCGTCGAACGGATGGGATGGAATGCGCAGGGAATGACCAACTTCTTCGATACCTACGGGATAGGCGTCGGACTCGGCAGTATTCGCGCGTCGAGCTTTCTGGTGGTCTTGCTTGGGAGCCTCGGAGTCGTGGGGACGTTCTGCTATGCGATGTTCGTCGGCAAATCG
This sequence comes from Paraburkholderia sp. SARCC-3016, assembly GCF_031119615.1. Classification (NCBI taxonomy): domain Bacteria; kingdom Pseudomonadati; phylum Pseudomonadota; class Betaproteobacteria; order Burkholderiales; family Burkholderiaceae; genus Paraburkholderia; species Paraburkholderia sp. SARCC-3016. Next base: position 18,461 of record NZ_JAVHZD010000007.1, read on the forward strand.
TTGCTTTCGCCGGTGTCGGCCGATTATCCATTCACGGAGCGCGCCGTGTGCTATGCGGCGCGGCATGCTGTGATGGCGGCGTTGATCGTCGTATCGATTTCGGGTTCGGTTTTCGAACTCGGTTCGTGCTTCTATCTGTTCGCGGCCGCCGCCGGAGCGCTCTCGGCGCGCGCGCCAAGGCGCGCGTCGAGACGTCGTCAAGGCGCGGTCGCCGGGGCCGTCGCGAGGGGCTGGAACAAGACTGAGGGACAGGGTCTTGAAGCAAGGCCTTGAAGCAGTTCCTTGAAACAGGCCCTTGCAACGGGGCCCCCTGACACAGGGCCCCCAGGAAACAGCCTTCGTCAGAGCTTCTCGGCTCGTTCAGGCGTCAGTCTTCCGCGTAGAAAATCCCAGACGCCAATCAGATTGCCGTTCAGCCGGCCCCGACGGTCGACCCAGGACTCGGGCGAAATGCTGCGTGTGATATTGCTGAATACGTTGCGTAGAACGTGATCGAGCGCGTCGCGCAACGGCATCGTCTTCTTTTTGGCCAGATAGAGCGGATTGATGACTTGCGAATATCCGAGTCTGCGCCCTGACATCCGTCCGCCCTTGGTGCCGAGATGCACGCCGAGCGCCGTATTGATGCGCACGACCCGATCGCCGCGGTTCCAGATCTGGCCGCCGAAATCGCGATCTTCCTGCCAGCCGTAGAGCACGAGCCGCTCGTCGAAACGCAGGCCCGCGATGCTGCGGGCGCGGAAAGCCATGTTGCAGCCGTAGGGACCGCCGGTTGCCGCCGCGATCATCGTTTGCGGAACGTGGTTCGTTTCGGCGAGGATTTTTCTCCCTTCCTCGAAGGAATAGCCGGGCCCGTTGATGCCGTCGGCGAGCGTCATTCCTGTCACGCAGGCAATGGATGGATCGCTATCGAAGGCGTCGAGGACCGCGGCGACCCACGTGCGATGCATGAGGAAGTCGTCGTCGAGAAAGATCAGAACGTCGAAGCCGGCCGGCACATGATTCAAGCCATTGTTACGCTGCGCGGTCAGACCGGGCCGGCCCTTGACCACCAGCAGTCCAGGTCGGCTTGCAAGGCCGCCGACGTCCTCGTCCGTGACGCACGAGACGATGATCAGATCGGGTTTCACCGTCTGTATGTCGACGAACGAAATGGCTTTCCCCAGCAGCTCGGCGCGGTTGCGCGTCGCGAAGATCAGACAGACTTTAGGTTGCTTGCGAACAGATACGCCGCTTTTGACGCTTGTTTCCACTGCTTCCATCCCCGGCCTCCATGCCTTGCCCCGATACCGCTATCTAGTCCTCGGCTGAGCGTCTTGGCTCTTCGCGAGCCATGCAGCCTTCATACAGGAGGCATGGTATTGCCGCGGCCGACGCGGCACTGCTACCTAGCGCACATGGAAGCGCATACGCAAGCGTACGCATGCGCGTGTTATGCATACTGCGTGGGATAGGCCGCAGTGCGTGTTTGCCGAGCCGATACCATGATCGGGCGAATCGAACTGAGGATCGTCTGGCGCATCCTCGATCGAGCGCAGGAGCCGTCGTTTCAAATCCACGGCCAATATATACGTGTGAAGGGGATACTCCGGTGAGCGCAACTTTACGCAAGCCCGTGCAGGGCTATCGGCCTGACATAGACGGATTACGTGCGGTTGCGGTGATCGCGGTGGTCGTTTTTCATGCATTCCCGGCGGCGCTCGCGGGCGGATTCGCCGGCGTCGATATCTTCTTCGCGATCTCGGGCTACCTGATATCGCAGCACATCATCGAGACGCTCGATCAGCAGCGGTTCAGCATCGTGGGTTTCTACGCGAGACGTATCAAGCGCATCTATCCGGCACTTATCACGGTGATGGCGGCCTGTCTCGCGGCGGGCATCGTGATGATGGCATCGGGCGAACTCGAGCAGCTTGCATCCGATGCGCTCGCGAGCGTTGCGTTTGTCGCGAACCTGTATTTCTACACGACGCGCGATTACTTTTCGCAAGGTGCGGGCGCGAGCGCGCTGCTGCATCTGTGGTCGCTTGGCGTGGAGGAGCAGTACTACATCGTCTGGCCGGTCGCGCTCTTTGTACTGTGGCGATATACGAGCCGGCGCGTGGCGACGTTCGCGATCGCCGCGGTAATCGTGCTGTCTTTCGCAAGCAGCATTGTTTTGAGCGGTACGCACGCCGTCGCTGCGTTCTATCTGCCGGTGACGCGCTGCTGGGAGCTGTTATTCGGCTCCGCGCTGGCGTGGGCGGAGTTTCACGCGGGCGCATATCGCAGCGTGCGTGCAGGTACGACGGTCCTCGCCTGGACGCGGCGCGTGCCGCTGCGTGAGCTCGCCTCGTTCGCGGGTGTCGCGCTGATCGTGCTGAGCCTCGCGCTGTACGATCCGGCTAACGTGTTTCCGGGCTGGCGCGCGGCGCTGCCCGCCGGCGGTGCCACGCTCGTGATTGCCGCTGGCCCGACAGCGTGGCTCAACCGCCGCGTACTTGCATTGAGACCGATGACTTACGTCGGCCTGATCAGCTACCCGCTCTATCTTTGGCATTGGCCGATACTCGTCTTTCTTCGTCTATCGAGCGGCGGCGCGCCGACGGCGACGATGCGTCTTGCCGCCATCGGCGTCGCCCTCGTGCTGTCCGTGCTCACATTCAAGTGCATCGAAGCGCCTGTGCGCTTCAGCCGTATCGCACGGAGCCACCCCGTGCGCATGGCGAGTGTTCTGTTTGCGATGATGGCCGGCATCGGTGTGTCCAGCTACGCGATCTCGCGCGACAACGGCCTGCCGAACCGCTTTCCCGACGCGAGCTTCAACGAACATCAGGAGCATTGGGTCTACACCGACGCCTGCAAGAAAGCCTTTCCGGGCGCCGAATTCTGCATGATGCCCACGCCCGACGGGCGGCCCGAAGTGGCGCTGCTCGGCGACAGTCATGCCAATCACTTTTACGAAGGGCTGCGACGGGGTTTGGCGGCGCGCGGAACGGGACTCTTTGCGGTCGGCGCCGGCAACTGTCCACCGTTTTCCGGCGTCGATATTTATCTTGGCACGTACGTCAAACATTGCGCGGCACTGTTCGACGGCGTGCTCGATTACGTGGTGAAGTCGCGCGATATCGATACGGTGATACTGTCGAGCTATGCGATTTCGTCGATCGCGGGCGATTTCGACTACGCCGGGGGCGACTATATCCGCCTCGTGGCCGCACGCGATGTCGAGACCGCGCGCGACATGGCCCGGCGCAGCGACGAGAGCAATATGGAGGTTTATCTCGCCGGTCTCGAACGCACGTTGACCCGGCTTCGCGCGGCAGGCAAGCGCGTGATTTTCGTTCTCGACACGCCGGAACTCGACTTCGATCCGAGCACCTGTGTGCGTCGCCCCGTGCAGATTTCGGTGCGCTCGCCTTGCGCGGTCCCGCGTGCGAAAGTGGAGCAACGGCTGTCAGGCACGCAAAAGAAAATTCTCGCGGCGCTGGCCAGATTTCCCGATGTGAAGGTGTTCAACCCGGTTCCGCTTCTGTGCGGCAAGCAGAATTGCTACGCGCGTCAGGGTGACGAGTTCATCTACACGGACCGCGATCATTTGACTTCCGATGGATCGCGATACGTCGGCGGATGGCTCATGCGGGACATTGCGGTCGAGGCGTGGCCCACCAGTCGCTAACCGCCGATTGTCGAGGCGCCGGCGACGTATGCGTGATAGACGCGCGCCGACGCGAAGGCGGATGGTTGTATGCAGCGCATTGCCGCCTTGCCCAGGAGAGTGCGCGAGTGCGAGCGGCAATGCTTGGCGATCCTATTGGCTTTGTGCCGAACGCCGCGTGTAGTTGCGCATCGACGCGCACAGTTCGATCACGCGCACCCGGGCCCGCGGTTCGGTGTGCGCACTCCATACGAGCGCGATGCCCGTCATGCCGAGCCACACCGCGATGCTCGGCCACGTGAGCGGAGCGAACACGAGTGTCCCGACATAGGCTGCCGCGACGATCAGCGCAGGCGGGATCAGCATGCGTATCGGCCGCGCATCGAGGCGCGCGGCGTAAAACAGCAGCAGCCCGTCGACGAGGCTGCGCACGCTCCAGGCGAGCGCCGCGCCGAGCACGCCGAAGTGCTGCATCATCCACCACAGCAATGCGAGGAACGGCAGTATTTCGTAGGTCTGCAGACGCGCGACGATGCCGGGCTTCCCGGTTGCCTGCAGATGACAGGCGACGATCATCGTGAGCGAATTGATCCATATGCCGAGCAGAATCGCCTCTCCGACCGATGTGGCGCGCGACGCGAATTCCCGGCCCAGCCACAGCGAGAGAAACGGGTGCATGAAAAAGATGCCGAACACGATCATCGGCGTAAGGACGGCGGCGAGGCCGCGTATTGCACCGAAGGAGAGTGTTGCGGCGCTTGCGGCATCGAGTGACGACAGACGCGGAAATAGCGTGCGGATAATGACAAACGGAAAGAGCCGCACGCGCTGCGCGAGATTGAACGGAACCTGGTAGTAGGTGACCGCCTGCGGCCCGAGCGCGTGGCCGATCAGAAGGCGGTCGGCCGTTTCCAGTACGGGCGTGGCGAGGCGAGTCAGACTGATCCATGCGCCGTACGAAAAGAGCGGGCGGACCAGATCGCGGCGCGGGCCGTTCGCAAGCGACAGCGGAAATACCCGCCAGACCACGATTGCCGTCAGCACCAGCGCTACGATGCCGGCGCCGAGCGTACCGAACACCAGATAGCGCAGGTGGGGCCCGAACACGAACGCCATGCCGAGCGGCGCGAGCTGATACAGAATCGCGACCGCGAGCTGTACTGCGTTGAGCGCGCCGAAGCGCTCGCGTCCGACGAGCGCGCCGTTGAACACGCTGATCAGATTCGAGAGCGCCACGAGACAGGCAACGTAGGGCAGCGCGGGCAGCAGTTCGGCGGAGAGCGACTCGCCGATGTCGAAGAATGCGAGCAGCGCGTGCATGAGCGCAAACAGCACGACGCCGCCGGCAATACCCAGGCCGGCGTTCAGGATCAGCGCGGTCCACACGACGGCCTGACGCTCGCTATGCGGCGCGTCGTCGAGTTGCGCGATGCGGTTGGACGTCGCCTGAGACAACCCCAGGTCGAAAAAGCCGAAATAACCCTGCACCATCCAGACGATCGCGAGCACGCCGTAACGCGCGGTGCCGATATGGTGCAGATAGATGGGTGTGGTTGCGAGCGTGACCAATATCGGCAGGATGCTGCCGACGAGGTTGATGGTGGCGCTGCGTTTGAGACTCGGTTTAGTGCTCATGGAATGGTCCGGTATGCCGTCCTGGCATTCTGGCCGAGGCGCGCTACGCAGTTTGTTCGTCGGCGCACGCCGCATTCAATGTCGATGCTTGCGTGCGGTAGGCAGCAGTGGCGCGTGCGCCGCGTCGTTACGATCGCTGCATAGAAAATCGCATCGCCCGCGCATGGCGCGCATGCTGTACGGCGCGTCGGGCGCCGGAGCGTTGCATTGAGGGTTGGGGGTAGTTTAAGTGGCAATCTGGTCGGATTCCGCAAATAACTGCGAAGAAGATTGACGCTTGGGCGGACGGGACGATGATGAAATCGATCGCATCGAAAACGATAGCGTTCAATGGCAAGTTTTTCGGTTCAGCGCCGACCGGTGTGCTCAGGGTTGCCGAGCAGCTTGTCGCGGCGACCGATGCGCTGATCGCGGGGCAAGCCGCCGATGGCGTCGACTATGCCGTTGTGGTCAGAGACAGCGCCAAGGTGCCGCCTTATCGCAACATTTCGTGTGTCCGCGAGGATCCGTGGGTTCGAAAGATTCACAGGACCGCGTGGGAGCAGCTGTATCTGCCGATGGCCCGCAGAAAAGATTTCATTCTCAACCTCTGCAATCTCGGGCCGTTGTTACATCGCGACTGCGCGACGATGATTCACGACGCGCAGGTGTATTCCGCGCCCGAATCGTATTCGTTGCCGTTCCGGCTGCGGTACAAGTTCCTGTTCTTTTTTATCGGCAAGCGGCACAAGGTCATTCTGACCGTTTCGGAATTCTCGAAGAGCGAACTTGTGCGTTACGGCATTGCGAGCGCCGACAAGATCGTGGTCGTGCACAACGGTTGCGACCATGTCTTGCAGATCCGGCCCGACGAGCGGCAGCTCGCGGTCTTGAATCTCGAACCGCGTCGTTATGTGCTCGCGCTTGCGAATACGCAGAAGCACAAGAATATCGGCGTGCTGCTCAAGGCCTTCGCCGATGCGGAAATGAGCGATGTCGAGCTGGTGCTGTTCGGCGGCGCGACGCGTACCGATTTCGAAAATCTCGGGCACGTCGTGCCGCCGAACGTCCGGTTCGCGGGCCGCATTACCGATCCTGAACTCGTCGGGCTGATGCGCAACGCCGGCGCGCTCGCGTTTCCTTCGCTAACCGAAGGGTTCGGTTTGCCGCCGCTCGAGGCGATGGCGCTCGGTTGCCCGGTGGTCGCCGCGCCGTATGGCGCGCTTCCGGAAGTATGCGGTAAGGCGGCGCTTTATGCGGACCCGTTCAGTCCGCAGGCCTGGAGCCTGAATATTCTGGCGGCGCTCAATGACGAAGCGGTGCGCCAATCGCTGATCTCGGCCGGACGCGAACGGGCCGGCAACTTCACCTGGAAGCAGGCGGCGCGCCATCTGTTCGACGCCGTGAGCGCCGTGTCCCGCTGATTCCCGCTGATTCCCTGAACAAAGAGACTGAGGGCGAACCATGTCTATCGATGTCGATTTCTCGCTGGCGCTTAACGATCGGACCGGCAAGCTGTTTCTGGGGAAAGATATTATTTCGACGCTCGGCAGCAGGGTGACGCGGGTCCGCTATGGACGATTTCACGAGTTTCCGCATAGCGATCTCATGCGCCGCGTGGCGGGCCGTCTGACGCTCAAGGAAACCGTGGCGCGCGTATTCAGACCGCGGCTATCGTCTTTGCTGCCCGTCATCCGCGATCCTCGCCCGACGCTGCATCTCGATCCGCTCAGCGTCGTGCGTCATCGCCTTGAGGCGCGCGATATCGTGCTGTGCCATGACGTCGGTCCGATCACGCATCCGCAATATTTCGCGCCGGGCGTGCACGAATTCTATGTGCTTGCCTACGATCAGATTCGACGCATCAAGCCGCACATGGTGTTTGTCAGCAAGACGACCCAGCAGGAGTTTCACCGGCTGTACGGTGAAGACTACGCATCGTCGAGCGTGATCTATAACCCGACTCGCCTGGGCGTGAAGGAAGGAGAGGCGCGTGCCGTGGATGGCGTTGCTTCCCGTTTTCTGCTGACCGTGGGAAGTGTCGGCGACCGGAAGAATCAGGCTCGTTGCATCGAGGCGTTCGCGGCAAGCGGGCTTGCACAAGAGGGCTGGCAGTACGTCATCGTCGGGCAGTGCGAGCCCGGTGCCGAGGCCGCGATCGAACTCGCAAAGCAGACCCAAGGTGTGATCATGCCCGGATATACGAGTGACGCTCAGCTTCGCTGGCTCTACCGCAATGCATCGGGCTTTGTGCTGATGAGTCTGCTGGAAGGATTCGGCATGCCGGTTATCGAGGCGATCGAGTATGACTTGCCGTGCCTCGTCTCGAGGTCGAGCATCCTGACGGAAATCGGCGGCGAAGCAATGATCGATGCCGATCCGCTCGATACGGAATCGATCGCGGCCGGCATGAGGTCGCTGGCCTGCCTGCCTGACGACGAGCGGTCACGCCGGATGGCTCAGGCTCGCACGCATCTCGCCAATTTCGCGCGTGAACCGATCCTCGAGAGCTGGCGGCATCTCGTCGAGCGGATTGGCTGAGCCTTGCAAAGAGACCCGCTCGACAAGCGCCGGAACGCTATGACGGGATAGCGATGGTCCGCCGGTGGTGATGGCGAAACGCTTCGCCGGGAGCGTCCGCGAACCGAAGGACGCGACACGTAGTGTTGCCGAACCGCTGACGCTCGCGCAGACCTCGTTCCTCGGAAGCCCGTTGCACTTCGGCAATCACTGATGCTTCGCAGCAAAGCTCGGTTCGAGAAAACCGACAACCTCGGCATCCGTGATCGGTCTCAGATGCAAACCGAACGCGGCATTCAACGAAGCGACGAGATGTTGCGCCCACAGCGTGTTCCACACGACGCCCGCATGGCCATCGGAGAGCACGGCGTTGTGCGGATCGTCGCCCGATGAATTGGTGATCGCCCAACCGGGCTGCAGACGCACGGTCTTGTAAAGCGGACGGCCTTGCTCGTCGCGCGATCCCCACACGCTTCTGAACCACGCGCGATCGTCGAGGAAGTAGACATCGCGATGGGTCGCGGCAATTTTGCGCAAGCCGTTGTCGAACACATCCATGCCGGCATCGATATTGGCGATTGCCTGCGCCGATTGCCAGTGGTCGAACTCGACCGCCCAGTCCGCATTGCTGAGCACGCCGACCAGTACGACACGGGTCTGCGGGTGCCGCTTGTGGATCAACGCGACTGTCTCGCCGATTGCATCGATACACCCATTGATCAACGACATCGGATGCGATGCGCTCGGATCGTGCGACAGCTCGTCGAGCACGCCATGCCCGCCGACATCGTTGATACCGATGCGGATCAGCACGATGCCGCCTTTCCACGCCTGCGGTTCGCGGTCCATCAAATCGACGAGATTGACGGCCTGATGCTGCGGGGATCCGAGCAATTGATTGCACCACGCGCCGCTTGCGGCGAAATCGTAGCGATAGTCGTCTTTCGCGGGCGTGCGTGCGACTACGCCGAAAACCCTGTCGAAGCGCGCGCGATACTTGCCGGTTCCCCATGCGCCCCATTCGCCGAGATCGATCTGGTCGCCGCGCAGCCGGGCGAGGACCTCGGTCCACTGCCAGGTGGTGGCGCGCCACGCGCCGCCGCGCAGGCTCGGATTGCCGAGCATCTGCGTGTCGTGATACGACTGGCTGTCGGAATCGCCGAGCACGGCAAACCGGATCCGCGCCGATGGCGGTGCCGGCCCGGCAGCGACGGCGTCAGTTGCGGCGAACGGGCGGCCAAGCCAGTCAGGCATGGCCGCGCCGGCGAACATCAGGCCGGCTGCCGTCAGAAGACCGCAAAGCCCGGCCAGCAACACGATACGCAAACGGGACATCATCGAGCCACCTTATCCAGTCCATCTCCGATCTAAGCCTCGGCACGGCTCATGACCGCTGCGGCAGCGTTCTCTTCGCCGGAGCCGGCCGCCACGCTCTTTCCTTCGATGGCGGCGAGGCGCTCACGCAGTTGCTTGCCAATGATCGCCGCGCCGTTGGCGCGAAACATCTGGTCATGCATGCCCGGAATCTCGGTGACGACGAGCTTGCCCGTCACCACCTGATGCCATCCGAGGTCGTGGGCGAACAGGCGCCCCTTGAGCGCCTGACCGCTGCGGAAAATCTGCACGTCGCCGTCATACGGCGCCGCCCGGTACCGCACCTGTTGCATGCGCAGATGGCCGATATACCAGAGGTTCTCGGCAAGCTCGTTGTTCGGCCCATCGTTTTTGAACAGACCGAGCTTGAGACCGAGCTCGATCAGATGGAACCAGCGAACCGTGCGGAACTGCTTGAGGAAAACCACCATCGAGGTCTCGCGCCGCCGGGCCGCGCGGAAGTCGCGCGGAATATCGTAGGCGCGCACGCGCAGCTTGCGCAGCAGACGGTCGTACCACGGCATCGTTTCGCGATATCCGGGGCACCACGAATCGTTGAGGATAACGAGTTCGACGGTTTCGCCATCGCGTCGCAGCTGATGCGCCGCTTCGATCGCCAGTGCGCCGAGCACGCAGTGGCCCATCAGGATATACGGGCCCGTCGGCCGCGCCAGCCTGATGAGCCGCACGGCGTCCGCGGCGATATCTTCGTAGGCGCGCGGCGGGAATTCACGCGGCGGCCCCTCCGGCACCATCGGGATATCGATAACAGGCCGCTCGTCGCCGATTTGCCGCGCCAGTTCGTAGAACACGGCCGTGTTGTTGAGCGCGATGATCGGCGTGCCCGGCGCATGCTCGTTGAACTTCACGATATTGCGCGCCTTCGCCTCGAGCTGGGCCTGACTCAGAAAACCGCTCGGGCCGACGCCGCCCGCGAACGTCGCGGCTGTTTTGCCGGGCGTCGGCGCCTGCGGCTGTGCGGCTACGATCTCGACGGTTTCCAGCATGTCGCGCCACGTCGCCAGATGCCGGTCGATCGTGCCGATGTCGTAGAGGTCCGTATCGCCTTCACACGAGATGCGCCAGCCGTCCGGGCGCCGCACCATGAAGAAGTTCAGATCGTAGAGCGCGCCCGCGTTGAAAGACGGCGAAGTCGTTGCGGCGAATCCGTCGCGGCGCACCTCGTCGCCCACGCCGACGAAGCTTTGCTGCAGGGCGAAATTGACCGAACACAATGGCGGCCGGTTGACGTCGGCCACCTCGCCCGCCATGTCCATCATCTCTTCGAACGGCACGTGCAGATGCTCGATCGCGTCGCTGAGCTTGGCGCCGCATTGCGCGATGACGGAGGCGATCGTGCTGCCTTCGCGAATGTCGAGGCGCAGGATCACCGTGTTGATGAGCGGACCGACCACGCCCTCGAGTTCCTGCTGATCGCGCAACGACATCTGCGTGCCGATCGCCACGTTGGCGGCTTTGCTCTGGCCGGCCGCCGCTTGCAGCGCCATGGCGAGGCCCGCGACGGCCACGCTGAAGAGCGTCACGCCCTGGGCCTTGGCGGCCGCAATCAGGCGCTCGCTCAACGCGTTGGGCAACAGGATCGAGCGGATCGCGCCCTGGAAGCGCCGTTCGTGCGCGCGCGGACGATCGCCTGGCACATCGAAGCGCGTAAAGCCCCGAAGCTCCTCGCGCCAGTGAGCGCGCGCGCGATCGAGTGCGCCGCTGCCGAGAAACTCCTGCTTCCACAGCGCGTAGTCGCCGTGGTGAAGTTCGACGTCGGGGTAATCGGGATCGTGGCCCGCATGCAACGCGGCCAGTCCTTCGACGAGTTCGCGCGTGACGATCGCGAAAGACCAGCCGTCCATCACGAGCGAATGGAAGGTCAGTTGCAGTTCGCCCTGCGTGCCCGACCTCGGCAGCCACACGGCCCGGAAAAACGACGACGACGACAGGTCGAACGGCGTGCGTGCCTGCTGCCCGCCGACACGTTCGGCCTCGGCGACGGCAGCCTTGTCGTCGAGACCGGTCAGATCGACCACCTCGAGCCGGAAAGCGGCGCGGCTCCAGACCTGCTGACGCAAACCCGCGCCCGTCATCAGAAAGCCCGTGCGCAGGATCTCGTGGCGGGCGACGAGTTCGCCGAGCACATGTTCGATGCTGGCGGCGTCGAGCGGCCCCGACAATTGCAGGCGCAGCGCGATGTTCAGCGCGGTGGCCTTCGGCGAAGCCTTCTGCTCATGCCAGAAGCGGATCTGGCAGGCGGTCGCCGGGAACAGCGCATAACCGGCTTCGACCGCCTGATCGACTACCTGATCGACTACCTGAGCCGGGGCGATATCCAACGCTATCGAGTTCATCGCTCACAGTCCCCCTGCATTCCTGCGCTTGAAGTTGAGGATCGAGGGCCGCGCCACGGCCGGGACTTCGATCAGCGTCTGCGCCTGCGTGCCGTCGAGGCTCGCCGCCAGTTCGGCGATCGTCACGTTCTTCATCAGCTGACGCGCATCGACGCCGAGGCCGCGCTCGTTCATCCGCGCGACGATGCGGAACAGTTGCAGACTGTCCGCACCGAGGCTGAAGAACTGCTGGTCGGTGCCGACGTGCGGCAGGCCGAGCACGTCGCCCCAGATCGCCGCGAGCGTGGCCTCGGTAGGCGTCATGGCAGCAGGCTCGATCGGCGCGGCCGAGCGTTCGGCGGGCACGGTGATTTGCGCAACCGCCTTGAGCGCTGCTTGCGGCTGGCGCATGGGGGCGGCCACCATGTCCGCGGTCGGCACGGGCAGCGCCTTGCGGTCGAGCTTGCCGTTGCCGGTCTGCGGCAACGCGTCGAGCGTCATCCACAGCGTGGGCACCATATAGGCCGGCAACTGCGCGGCAACGTGGGCGGCAACCGCGCCCTGGTCGGTTTTGCCCGCGACGGCCTCGACGATGTAGCCCACGAGGCGAGGGCTGCCGCTCACGGTGTGCAGTGCGACGGCGGCCGCGGCCACGCTCGGCGCTTTGCGCAATGCCGCTTCGATATCCTCGATCTCGATGCGAAAGCCGCGCAGTTTGATCTGCTGGTCGCGGCGGCCCAGATGTTGCAGCGAACCGTCGGCAAGCCGCCTTGCGAGGTCGCCCGTACGATAGAGACGGCACGGCGCGGCGCCCTCGATCGCCACCGATCGGAACGCCGCATCGGTGAGATCGGGGCGATTGAAATAGCCCTTGGCGAGGCCTTCGCCGCCGATCCACAGTTCGCCGCTCACGCCTTGCGGCGCGAGACGCAGGTCGTCGGTCAGCACATGCAGTTGCGTGTTGGCGAGCGGCGCGCCGATCACCACCGGGCCGTTCGCTTCGACGCGCGAGGCGGAAGACCAGATCGTCGTCTCGGTCGGGCCATAGAGGTTCCACACCTCGGCGCCCGTCGCAAGCAGCGCGTCTGCGAGATCGCGCGGCAACGCTTCGCCGCCGCACAGGATCTTGAAGCCGCGCGGCGCCTTGAAGCCGGCCTCGAGCAGCATGCGCCACAGCGACGGCGTCGCTTGCAGAACGGTGGCGGACTGCTCCTTCAGGCGCGTCACGAGCTCATAGCCGGTGCGCACTTCCGTGTGGCCCGCGATAAAGGTCTGCCCGCCGACGACAAGCGGCAGGAACAGCTCGAGACCGGAAATATCGAACGAGAACGTCGTGACCGCGACGATGCGATCGCTGGCCGTGAAGCCCGGCGTCTGCGCCATCGACAGCAGGAAGTTGCTCAATGCGCGATGCGGAATTTCCACGCCCTTGGGTTGGCCCGTCGAGCCCGAGGTGAAGATCACGTAGGCCGCATCGGCGTCCGACACGACCGGCAGCCGCACGGGCTCGTGGTCCCCTTGCGCGAGCAGCAATTCGACCTCCAGCACGCGATGCGCGCCCGCTTCCAGCACACTCCGGCCTGCAGCGTCGCTGACGATTGCGGCGATGCCGGCGCCATCGAGAATCTGGCGCAGACGCGCGGGCGGCATCGTCATGTCGAGCGGCACGTAGGCGCAGCCCGCTCGCCACACGCCGATCATCGCGGCCACCGTCATCACCGTGCGGTCCATCGCGACGGCGATGCGTCCATGCGGCGCGATCCCCGCCGCCACGAGCCGACGCGCGATCCGGTTCGCGTATTCGTCGAGTTCGCCATAAGTGAGCCGCACCGTTTCATCCGATACGGCCATCGCATTGGGCGTTTGACGCGCCTGCGCGGCGATCATCGCGGGCGTGGTCCGCGACAGATCGTAGGCGCGTTCGGACGCGTTCAGTTCGTCGCGAAGATGACGGATCTCGTCTTCGTTCAGCAGCGGCAGCGCGGCCACGGTCGCTTCGGGATTCCGCGCGATCGCGCCCAACAAGGTTTCATAGTGGCCGAGCCAACGCTGGATCGTCGTTTCGTCATAGACGTCGGTGTTGAAGTCGCAATCGAGACGAAGCCCCTGCGCCGATTCGATCACGTTGAGGAACAGATCGAAGTTGCTGAACGCCTTTGCGTTCGGCGCAAAGCGCGTGGTGACGCCGCCGGCCATCTCGAGCTGTGCGTCGACTTTCTCGAGATTGAACTGCAGGTCGGTCAGCGGCAGCCGGTTCAGATCGCGCTTGATGCCGAGGTCGCGTACCAGCGCGCCATATGTGTAGTTCTGCCGGTCGCCGGCGTCGAACAGGTGATCGCGTACCGCCTTCATATGCACGGCGAACGGCTGATTGCGGTCGAACCGCACGCGCAGCGGCAGGAAGTTGACGCAGTGCCCGACGAGCAGCGCTTCGCCGGCCTGCGACTGGCCCGCCATCGGCGCGGCGATCACGACATCGTCGTTGCCCGACAGACGCCCGAACAGCACCTGGGCGGCGCCGAACAGCGCGGCGAACAGCGAGCAGCCCTGTTTCGACGCAGCGGTCTTCACCTGCTTCAGAAGATCGGCGCCGATGTGGCGCGTCGTCGATGCGCCGCTGAAGCTCTTGATCTCGGGGCGCGGCCGATCGCCGGGCAAATCGGCCTGCGGCGCGGGGTCGCGATGCAGATTCAGCCAGAACTCGCGCGTGGCCGCGTCGACGCCGGCCTCGTCCTGCGCTTTGGCGAAAGCGAGGAAGCTTTGCACCTCGTCGAGCTCGGCTTCTTTGCCCGACACCTCGGCCGAATAGAGCGCTTGCAGATCGCGCAGGATGATGTTGATCGACCATCCGTCGCACACGATGTGATGAGCGGTGAAAACGAACGCCCACTTCTGCGCGTCGAGACGGATCAGCGCGGCGCGCGCGAGCGGCGCGACGGTGAGATCGAACGGTTCGCGCGCTTCGCCGTCGACGAGGGCCTTGAGTTCCGCGGCCGCGTCGGCGTGGCCCGACAGATCGATATGGACGAGCGGCACGCTCGCCGCCGCATCGGCGAACATCGTGTCGCCGACACGCGAGAAGCGAACGCGCAACGCATCGTGACGCGCAACGGTAGCGGCGAACGCGCGTTCGAACGCGGCTTCGTCCAGGTTGCCCATCAATTCGAGCGTGAACGACTCGTTGAACGCGAGCGAGGCTTCGTCGCCGACCTGGGCCGACATCCAGATTTCCTTCTGCGGTTCGGTGAGCGGCGACTGCGTGAGTTGCGGTTGCTGCGGCTGCCGCTGGGCGTGCGGCTGCGCCGCGGCCGGCGCCGCGACAGCGGCGGCTTCATGCGTGCCGCCGAGAATGCCCACGCGCTGCAGTGCGTCGATGCTTTCGACGAAGGCGTCGCCGATTCTGCGGATGTCCTCGTCCGAATGGCTCGTCGTCAGGAAGCACGGGAAGCCTTCCATGATGTGGATGCCGAGGTAGCGCATGTACGCGTAGAACAGACTGCCGAGGCGGTCTTCGCCCGCGAAGCTGACATAGAACCAGCTCGAGAACGTTTCGGCCCGCGTGGCGATACCGACTTTCTCCAGATGCGCATTGATGCGTTGCACAAGGCCGGCCATGCGGCCGCTCAGCGATTCCTGCAGCGCCGGGCCGGCTTCCTTCAGATGCAGCAGCACGGACTTCATTGCGGCGAGCACGAGCGGATGGCGCACGAACGTGCCCGCAAAGAAGGTCGGCGGTACTTCGGGTACCGAAGCATCGCCAAATTGCCACTGGCCGCCGTCGAGCGCGTCCATATACTGGGCGCTGCCCGCGAGCACGCCGACGGGCAGGCCGCCGCCGACCACCTTGCCGTAGGTCGCCATGTCGCCCTTGATGCCCCAGTAGCCCTGCATGCCGGCCGGGTGGACGCGAAAGCCCGTCACGACCTCGTCGACGATCAGCGCCGACTCATTGGCCGCCGTGACGTCGCGCAGCTGCTGCACGAATTCCTTGGGACGCAGGTTCGGATGGCGCGATTGCACGGGCTCGATCAGCACCGCCGCGATGTCGTCGATGTTGGCCTTGATCCACTCGAGGCTTTCGGGCCGCGCATACGGCAGCACGACCATATTGCCGACGGAGTTCTGCGGAATTCCCGGGGCGATCGGGAACGCGCGCGGCACACCGGCTTCGCTGCCCGGCTTGACGAGTACTTCGTCGAACTGACCGTGGTAGTCGCCGTCGAAGCAGACTACTTTTTCCTTGCCGGTGACCGTACGCGCGAGACGCATCGCGGCCATCACGGCTTCGGAGCCCGTATTGCAGAAAGTGACGCGCTGATGCCCCGTGATCTCGGCGAACAGGCGCGCGACTTCGCCCGCGAGCGGCGATTGCGGGCCGATCGCGAAACCTTCCTGCATCTGCGCGTTGACGGCGTCGACGACGAAATCGGGCGTATGGCCGAACGCGGTCTGTCCGTAGCCGTTGACGAGATCGATGTATTCGTTGCCGTCGACGTCCCAGATTTTCGAGCCTTTGGAACGCTGGGCGACAATCGGATAGACGAGTTCCTTCCATTCCTCGCGGAAGCCGCTCGCGGTGCGCGGATCGGCCAGCACGGCGCGATACGATTGCGTGCGGGCCTTGGAGGTCGGCGTTTTCGCCGAGTAACGCGCCGACAGATCCTCGATGAACGCTTTCTGTCCGTCCGTCATCTGCGCGGAACTCGTTGCGCCGGGCTTGTAGGCGGCGAAGCGCGACGGCCGGTTTTCGTCGAATCTGATTTCGGGGCCGGCGGCGCGGGCAGGTGCGGCAGGTGCGGGCAGGGCGGCCGCCGCAGCCGGCGCGGCGATCGATGCAGGCACGGCGCCCGGCGCGGAAGCCAGAATCGCCGCTACGGGCTGCGCGGCGGCCAGCGGTGCGCCTTGCAGCAACTCGAGCTGACGCGACATCAGCGACTGCATCGCGGCAAGCTGGTCGCGAAACACGGACTGGATCTCCCCCGTCGCCGGGACCGAGGCGAACGGCGCGGCCGTCCTCGGGGCGGCCGACGCCATGATGGCGGCCGGTGCGGTCGCGACTGGAGCAGCCGCGGCTGCAACGACGACCGGCGCAGCGGCGGGCGCGGCTTCGGTTGCGGCAGGAGCCGCGGCCACCGCCGGCTGCTCCGGATCGGGCGGCAACGCGCCATCGAGGAACTGCGCGAGCGTCGGCAGCGTCGGATAGTCGCTCATGATCTGCCGGAAGCTGATCGTGACGTCGTAGCGGCGACGCAGTTGCCGCGAGACTTGCCCCATGAACAGGGAGTCGTAACCGAGATCCCAGAAGGTCACGTCAGGATTGGACGTATCGGGCGCCTCGCCGGACATCTCGGCAAGCAGTGAAGCGAGTTCGGCGATAAGGCGCGGTTTGCGGTCGATTTGAACGGTCTGGGACATGGCGGTCTGGGCGGTCTCGGTGATTGCGTCGGCTGATGCGGGAGCGGCAATCGCCGCTGCGGTCGTTGCCGCGGCGGTCGTTACCGGTTGACGTGAAGAAGCGGCGGCCGGGGCATCGATCCAATGCCGTTCCGGTTCGAATGGATAGGTGGGCAGCGAGATGCGGCGCGCGCCTGCGGTCTGGACTGTTTTCCAGTCCGGCGTGACGCCGTTCAGCCACAGCCGCCCGGTCGCCTCGGCAAGCACCGCAAGTTCGCGCTCGCGCGTGGCGAAGTCGGGCAACGAGGCAATCGCGCCTTGATGGCGGTCTTTGGGCAAGCCCTGCATGACGAACGTCGATAGCGTCCGGCCGGGGCCGATTTCGAGCAGGAGCGGCTTGCTTTGCGCCGTCACCGTGGCCAGTGCGTCGCTGAAGCGCACGACGTTGCGGCAGTGGCTCGCCCAGTAATGTCCTTGCACGGGCTCGTCCATCGATGCCCACTGTCCGGTGACCGACGACACATACGGAATTTTCGGCGGTGCAAAGGCGAGCGTATCGGCGACTTTGGCGAGATCTTCGACGACGCCGGACATCATGCGCGAGTGAAACGCATGCGACGTGTGCAGACGGCGATGCTCGATGTCGCTGGCCTTGAGCTGTGCCTCGAACGCTTCGATGGCCGCGAACGGACCCGCCACGACGCTCAGCGACGGCGCATTGATGGCCGCGAGGTCGACGTCATCGGGCAGCACGGGCACGAGTTCGGCCTCCGGCAGGCGCACGACCAGCATCGCGCCCGGCTCGGCCGACTGCATGAGCGCACCGCGCCGCGCGATCAGATACAGCGCGTCCTCGAATGAGATCGCTTCGGCCACGCAGGCCGCAACGAGTTCGCCGACGCTATGGCCGATCATCGCGGCCGGCTTGATGCCGCGCGAGATCCACAGTTGCGCCAGCGCATATTCGACGAGGAACAGCGCGGGCTGCGCATAGATCGTCGAACGGATCGGGTGCGGCGTGTCGTCGCCTTCGGGCGTCTCGCTGAACAGCAGGGTGCGGATATCGAGCCCGACATGCGCGGCCAATGCTTCGGCACCCTTATCGATCCAGTGGCGATAAACGGGCTCGCTGCGGTAGAGCGCGTCGCCCATGCCCGGATACTGCGCGCCTTGTCCCGGAAACATGAAGACGACCGGAGGGGCGGCCTGCTGCGCCTGCGCTTCGATTGCGCCTTTGCCGAGTTTGGCCTGCGCCTGCTCGACGCTGTCGGCGATCACGACGGCGCGGTGCGGGAAAGCACGGCGGCCCGTTTGCAGTGTCGCGGCCACGTCGGCGAGCGAGAGCCCGGGATTCGTTGCGAGGTGCTGCGCAAGATTGGCCTTCGCGCGTTCGAGCGCGGCCGCGCTGCGTGCCGACAGCGGCAGGATCTGCAGACCGGATTCGGGTGCACGCATGCATGCATCGACAGGGCGGGGCGCTTCCTCGAGCAGCACATGGACGTTGGTGCCGCCGACGCCGAACGAACTGACGCCGGCCCGGCGCGGCGTCGGACCATCGGCCCACGGACGCGCTGCCGTGTTGAAGAAGAACGGGCTGTTCGCGACATCAATGGCCGGATTCGGCGCGCCGAAGTGCAGCAGCGGCGGCAAGACGCGGTCGCGCAGCGCAAGCGACGCCGCGATAAATCCGGTCACGCCGGCGGCCGCGTCGAGATGTCCGACGTTGGCCTTGGCCGAACCGAGCGCGCAGTACTGGCCGCCTTCGACGCCGCCGAGGCTGAACGCCTGCACGAGGCCGGCGAATTCGATCGGGTCGCCAAGCGGCGTCGCCGTGCCGTGGGCCTCGATATAGCCGATCGAGGCCGGATCGATGCCGGCTTCGGCGTGCGCGATCGCAATCGCGCGCGCCTGCGCATCGACGCTCGGCGCAGTGAAGCCGACCTTGTCGGCGCCGTCGTTGTTGATGCCGACACCGCGGATCACCGCATAGATCGAATCCGCGTCGGCGAGCGCGTCCTCGAGACGCTTGAGCAGGACAACGCCGGCGCCGCAGCCGAACACCGTGCCTTGCGCGTTGGCATCGAACGGCCGGCACACGCCGTCGGGCGAGCCCATTCCGCCTTCCTCGTAGAAGTAGCCGCGCTTTTGCGGGAACGTCACCGACACGCCGCCGGCCAGCGCCATGTCGCAGCGTCCCGAGCGAAGATTCTCGACGGCCATGCCGATCGCGGTCATCGAGGTCGAGCATGCGGTCTGTACCGAAACGGCGGGCCCCGTGAGGCCGAGCTTGTACGCGGTGCGCGTAGCGACGAAATCGCCGGCGCCGACCAGCTTCTGATACTCGCCGATCTGGAACTGGCTCGTGAATTCGTCGATGACGCCACGATCGGACAGCACATGTTTGAGGAAGTACGTGTTCATCGACGTGCCGGCGAACACGCCGACCGCACCGGCGATCGTGGCCGGGTCATAGCCGGCGTCTTCGAATGCTTCCCACGCGATCTCGAGGAACAGGCGCTGTTGCGGATCGGTCAGCGCCGCCTCGCGCGACAGCATGCCGAAAAAGCCCGCATCGAAGCGGTCGACGTCGGCGAGGATCGGCCGCGCCTTCACGTAATGCGCTTCGCGGCGTGAACGTTCGTCGAACGTGTCCTCGAGCTCGCTTGCGTCGAAATGCGTGATGCAGTCGCGGCCCGCGAGAATATTGGCCCAGAGCTCGGCGACATTGCGTGCGCCGGGAAACCGTCCGGACATGCCGACCACGGCGATCGCACCGCTATGTGCGCTGCCGCGCGTATTTCGGCTGCGCCGGAATGTTTCATTGCTGTTCAACTCGAGCGTGGTGCGCAGATGGGCGGCCAGCGCCTCGACATTCGGATGCCGGAACAGATCGACGAGCGCGACGCTCGCCGCCACGTCTCGAACGATGATCGCGTGCGCGCGCATCAGATCGAGCGAGCGCAATCCGAGATCGAAGAAGTTCGAGCGGCGCTCGACGGGTTGGCCGAGCAATCCTTCGAACACTGATGCGAGCTTGCCGGCGAAATCGTTGTCCGCCGCATCGTTGTCTACCGGTGTCGCCTGTGCGGCGGCAGGCGTATCGAGGCTCGCAAGCAGCGCTTTGCGGTCGACCTTGCCGTTCGGCGTCAGCGGAAACTCCGCCAGGACACGCAGTTCGGCCGGCACCATGTAGTCGGGTACCGCAGCCTTCAGATGGGCGCGCAGACCGTCGACGAAGACGGCCGCAGCTTTGGCATCGGCCGCGCGCGCCTTCACGAAGCCCGCGATGGACTTGCCCCGGCGGCCTTCGAATGCGGCCACGGCCGCATCGGCGACGCCGGGCGCCGCACGCAGCGCATGCTCGATCTCGTCGAGTTCGATGCGCTTGCCGGCGATCTTGATCTGGCGGTCGTTGCGGCCGAGGAAATCGATGGCGCCGTCGGGGCGCCGCCGGACGAGGTCGCCGGTGCGATAGAGCTTGCCGCCGGGCGCGAACACGTCGTCGATGAATTTTTCCATCGTCAGTTCGCTGCGATTCAGGTAGCCGAGCGCGACGCCGTCGCCGCCGGTGACGAGCTCGCCGATTTCCCCGTCGACGACGGGCGCAAGCTTGTCGTCGACGATGTAGACGCGCGTGCCGGCGATCGCGTCGCCGATCGGAATGGCCTCGCCGTTTGCGAGCGCGTCGCCGTCGCGCGGAATGCGGTAGCAGCAGGTGAAGGTCGTGTTCTCGGTCGGGCCGTAGCCATTGACGATCTGCAGGCCCGGATGCGCCTGCATGACCTTGCGCACGTGCGCAGGCGAGAGCACGTCGCCGCCCGTCAGCACCTCCTTGAGCGGCATGAACGCTTCGAGCCGATAGTCGGCGAGTGCGTTGAAGAGGCCGGCCGTCAGCCACGCGCTCGTGACGTCGAGTCGCGCCATTTCGGCGGCGATCGTATCGAGCGAAGGCTGAACTTCGTTGATGATGGCGGCGCAGCCGCCGTTCAGCAGCGGCCCCCAGATTTCGAGCGTGCTTGCATCGAACGCGAGTGGCGCAAGATTGAGAAAGCGCGTGCCTGTCGACAGCGCGGCGAAGCTCTGGCCGCGCACGAGGCGCACAATCGCGCGGTGCGGCACGATCACGCCCTTGGGCTTGCCGGTCGAGCCCGATGTGTACATGACGTAGGCCGGGTCGTCGGCATTGCACGTCCCGAGCGCAGCGGGAGCGGCTGCCTGCGACGAGCCGACGACATCGGCGAGATCGATCACCGCTGCGTCGAGCTCGCCGATGCTGGCGAGCGCCGCGGCTTGCGCGATGACGAGCTTCGGCGCGCAATCGGCCACGATGAATTCGAGCTGCGCTTTCGGGTAGGCCGGATCGAGCGGCACATAGACCGCGTCAAGACGCAGGATCGCAAGCATCAATGCGAGCGTGTCCGCGCTGCGCGGAACCATGATCGCGCAACGATCGCCGCGCGCAAGACCCATGTCGCGCAGGACCGTTGCGATGCGGGCCGAACGAACGCCGAGGGCGGCATACGTTTCGCTACCGGTTGCGTCGATCACAGCAAGATGATGGCCAAATTCCGCACATACGGCATCGAAGCGCGCTGCGACGCCAGGTCCATGAGCGGCCCAGCCAGGCGTGTCGCCTGGAAATCCATCTCTGTGTGACATTTGCCGCTCTCCAATTATTTCGATGAAAGCCTTGTACCTGGCTACGTCTGGCGATAAGCGCGCAGCGAGCACACACAACGGCGGCGGTCACGGGAGGCAAGCGGCAGGAGACTTTGCGCGCCCGACCCCCGTGTCTCGAGCGCGAAATCTGCCGCAAGTGAAAGTTAGTCTTCCGCGGCCTCGCTATCCGTACGCCGTCGCACGAACGATGCAACAACGCAACACCCGCGAACGCCCGTG
This sequence comes from Paraburkholderia sp. SARCC-3016, assembly GCF_031119615.1. Taxonomy (NCBI): domain Bacteria; kingdom Pseudomonadati; phylum Pseudomonadota; class Betaproteobacteria; order Burkholderiales; family Burkholderiaceae; genus Paraburkholderia; species Paraburkholderia sp. SARCC-3016. The sequence continues at coordinate 40,235 of NZ_JAVHZD010000007.1, forward strand.
CGCAGGGCGTCTATCCGCGTTGGACGAAGCACGGCATGCCGGGCGGAAAATGGCCGCCGTGCTCGAGCGGGTACCGAAGCTTTCATGTGTAACGCGGTGAGTGCCGTGGTCGTGAATGCCGCGCACGGTCGGCCGGTTCGCACGCATCCGGTCGAGTGCGCCGCCGCGCCGCCGCGCCGACGGTCAATTCATCCTGACAATCGACCAGTCGGTGCGGCGGGCAGCCACCGCTCCCGCGCACGCCGGACTCAAAGAGAGGTCGCCGATACGCCAATGCGCCGCCTCTCCGGCGTCGCCGCCGACGAAGCGCGGCACGGTATCGCCGCGAACGGAGAGATCGAATTCGAAATGATCCGGTGGCAAGGTGAAGCCGGTGCCGAGCGCTTTCAGGCAGGCCTCTTTGCGCGCCCAGCTTTCGAAGAAGACCGCTTGCTGTTGCGCGTCCGGCATTGCGCTGAATTCCGCGTGCTCCCGAACGGAAAATACTTCGACCGGCACGCACGCTTCGATCGGGCGCACATGCTCCACATCGATGCCGACTTCGAAACCGCTCGAGACGGCAAGCGCCGCCGTATGCTCGCTATGACTGAGATTGAAGCAGATCGCCCGTCCGCGCGGCGCGGATGTGCAGAAAGGTTTGCCGTCCGAACCATATTCGATGGAGACAGCATGCGCCGGCAACCCGAGATAGCGGCCGAGCAGCTGCCTCAGTTCGCCTCGTCCTGCGACGTAACGGCGGCGATGCCTGTCGAAGCGGAACTGGTTGGTGCGTTCGCGCTCCTGCGTCGATAGGGTTTGCCAGTACCGGTCGATATCGTCATCGCCGACATCGAGATGCCACTGCCAGACATGCACTTCGTGTGCAGATGGCGGTGTCAGGAAAGCAGACATGGAAAGCCTCGATTCAACTGACGGCGGCCTGATCTCGCGTCGTGAAACGTTGCGTGCGCAACGTGATTCGACGTGGCCGGCGATCAGGCATCTGCGCCAGACCGGCAAGGCAGGAGCCGCACACGCGGCCGCCGCCCGCCCGTTTCCCCGTTCTTCTGTTCTTGCGTTGTTGCGAGAAGCGCTTCCACGCCGCGATCCACGCGCCCGCACGCTGGCGGCGTGCGTCCAGGCGGCGCGCAGTGCCTGGGAAGTCGAAGACTGCTGTTGTCGTTGTTTTGAACCGGTACGACGCGATGGCCCGCATGACGGCCTGCTGCGACGGTCTTATCGCGACCCGATCAGCTGACCGCTTCGGCCTGGCGCAGACGCGGCAGCAGACGGTCGAATTCGCGCCGCACGAGTCCGTAGCATTCGCATGCCTTTGCTTCGAGTCCCAGGCGATTGAGCACCTTGATATGGCCGCGGCTGTGATGAATGAGCCCTTCGTTATGGAGCTTGCCGGCCGCTTCGGTGATCCCTTCACGGCGCACGCCGAGCATGTCCGCGATCAGCTGCTGCGTGACGGTCAGCTCGTTCGACGCGGTGCGGTCCACTTCGATGAGAAGCCAGCGGCACAACTGCTGGTTCAGCGAATGGTGCCGGTTGCACGCCGCCGTTTGCGCGACTTGCGTGAGCAGCACGTGCATGTAGAGCAGCATCAGGCGGCGCAGGAAGTCCGAACGTGCAAACTGCTGCTTGAGGCACTGTGCGGTCATGCGGTAGGCGAAGCCGGCCGATTGAACCTGCACGCGGCTCGGCATCGTTTCGCCGCCGGTCAGAATCGGTACGCCCGTCATCCCTTCGCGGCCCACAGCGGCGATCTCGACCGAGCCGCCGTCTTCCATCGTCGAGAGCATCGAGATGATCGCGGTGGTCGGAAAGTACACATGGTGAATGCGCTGCGCGGAGTCGCACAGCAGTTGCTCGGCGCGCAGATGAACGAGTTCGAGATGGGGCGCCAGCGCCTGCCACTCATGCGACGGAAGAGCCCCGAGCAGGTGGTTGCCGTGCAGATCGGATTGAAGGGTGAGCATAATCGGTCCTCGCATCGAAGCCGCTTGCGGCTTCTGTTGTATTCCGTTTCCGTCGCCTCGCGCTGCGCCGCCTGGCGGGCGGCCGAGGGGGCGGGAACGGCCCCGTAATGCGGTGCGCGTCGAGCGTCAAGCGCCATTTGCGTCCGTGCATGTGTGTTGCGCCTCACTTTTAGCGAGGACTATGCCAACCGGTCACACAACGAGCGCTGATGCGATGCAGCGAGCCAGGCGAGTGTCCTCGAGCGGTCGAAATGTCTGTTTTTGTTTCAATTCTGTAAAACGCAATCTGCGCGTGATATTGGCTCCGGAATCCAATTTCGTATGATGCAAGTGATTGATAATATTAGATTTATCTAACTTTATCGTGTTTGCAGGCAGAGTCCGCGCCGGGTCCGGGCGCGTGATTCGAGTGGTTTTGCGCACGCGACCGGGTTGTGCCAGAAATGATTCAGTTGTGTTCTATCGCTTGCGTGCGTTGGCGAACACAACAGCGGCGCGAACTGCGCTTGCAGCGTCGGAAAAAATCCGGCTGTTGGACCCGCTACGACACTCGAAGCGTGCGACGCGAGGCGCTACGCTCACCACAGGCCGATCTTGCGGCTGCATGCGAGTATCCGGCGTTCAGTGCCGCACTGTTCGCATCGAATGGCAGTATCGGCAGTCCTCCGGACGTGCGGTGTCGCACTTGTATCGTCAACTTTAAACAGAGCAATGAGGGTGTCCGGTTCGTATCTTCGCCCGGCCTTCAGGCGCCCTCGTTGCGCATACAACTCATGAATAGCTAGGATAACGAATAAATTCTCAGACGCCGGATGTGGCGTATGTAGCGCATAACGAGCCGGGTTTTCAGGCGCGCCATGAACTCACGAGCAGTGTCCGATTCGCACGCATGCACAGCACCGAGAGAAATACGTCACACGTTACGTGGGTTGTACGAGCAATCACGCTTGGCTGTGTGCTCCCTCGCACAGAATTTGCGGTTAATCGTCTGTTCCAATCGATTGCGGGTACTGCATGAACTTTGCTGTCGGGGACGCCAGGCAATGCAAAATTTCCAGCTCGGCGTGTGTGGTATCGCTGCCAGGCGTGCTTCGCTTCATCTCGCGTTGCACGAACGAAACAATTCGTAAGAGGGATAACCCTGTTAGGAAGTTTCCTAACTGGCGCATGCGTATCGAAGCAAGCAACGTGTCGAAATTAGTACGACTACACGGCACATGAAGCGCGTGATCAACGGGTACCAAACGCCGAGTCGGGGAGAAAGATATGGAACAGGCAACGAAGGAGCGGTCGCTCGTCAGCAAGGTAATGGACGGTCTCGTGACGGGGATCGTCGAAGAAAAATACGGTGCTGTATTGCCTCCGCAAGACGTGCTGTCGAAAGAGTTCGACGTGAGCCGCACCGTGATGCGCGAGGCACTGTCGATGCTGCTCGCGCGTCACATGCTCGATGTGCGTCCGAAGATCGGCACGCGCATCAGGCCGATGCGCGACTGGCGGATGATCGACGAAGACGTCGTGAGCTGGCGGTTTCGCGCGAAGCCCGATCCCGAGTTCCTGCGCGACGTCATCGAGTTCAGGATGCTGATCGAGCCGCGCGCATCCGCCCAGGCGGCCAAACGCGGCAACGCGGCGGATATCGCGGCGATCCGCGAGGCGTTCGAGAGCTTCCGCGTCATGCGGCCGGACGACCCGGGTCACCAGGCGGCCGACGAACTGTTGCACACGCGGATAGTCATTGCCAGTGGCAACCAGTTCTTCCAGCAGATGGCTGCGATCGTGCGTGGCGCCTTATCGGCGTCGACCCAGTTCGTGAACGCGGACGAGGCAGTGTGGGACGAGGTGATCCGCAAGCACACGCGTGTGGTCGAAGCGATCGAGCGTCACGATGCGGCCGAAGCCGAGGCGGCCTCGCGCGACCTGATCGAGTTCGCGGCTGACGAGATGGGCGACAGGAAAGCACCGAACGGCAGTCACGAGTGACGAAGAGGTCGCGTCCCGGCTGACCGGTTCGGCAAACGTCCGCGCGTGCGCGACAATAGCGCTTTCGCACAACCGGACCGGATCCGAACAACCGATGAGTCACGATACTGTCGTTCGCTGGGGCGTCGTGGGCGCGGGGCGTATTGCGCAGCGCTTCGCACAGAGCCTGGCCTTCGTGCCGGGCGCCGAACTGGGCGCGCTATGGTCGCGGCGCGCCGAGGCGACTGAAGCGTTTGCGCGGGAGTATGGCGGCGCGGCTTGCGTGCCGTGCGCGAGCCTCGACGCATTGCTCGACAGCGATATCGACGCCGTATACATCGCCACGCTGCAGGACAGCCACGCGCAATACGCGCACGCCGCGCTGCGGGCAGGGCGCCACGTGCTGTGCGAGAAGCCCGCGACGATCAACGCGGCGCAACTCGACGACGTCTTGCGCGCTGCGCGCGATGCCCGGCGGCTGTTCATGGAGGCGATGAAGCCGCCGTTCTATCCGCTCTATCGCAAGCTGCGCGCGCAGCTTGCGGCGGACCCGATCGGCAAGGTGGGCTTCGTGCGCGCCGGCTGTTCGATTGCGAATGCGCCGGCCGATCATCCGGCCTTTTCATTCGAACATGCGGGCGGCGCGCTGCTCGATATCGGCATCTATGAATTCTTTCTCGCGGTCGACTGGCTCGGTGCGCCGCTCGACGTGCAGACGCTCGGCCGCCTCGGGCCGACTGGCGTCGATACGTTCGCGAGCCTCAATTGCCGGCACGAGCGCGGTATCGCGCAACTGTTCTGCGGCCTCGATCTGCACGGCAAGGGCGATGCGTTTATCGCGGCAAGCGATGGCCACGTGACGATTCACGAGAACTGGTGGAATCCGGTGCGGGCGACCGTGCGTTATGTCGATGGGCGGGTCGTCGAGCTGGACGCGCCGTTCGAGGGCGGCGGGCTCAACTACGAGACCGCGCACTTCTGCGAACTGATCCGCGCGGGGCAACTGGAAAGCCCGGTGATGCCCCACGCGACGTCGCGCCATATGATCGCGATGGCCGATGCGGCGCGCGAAGCGCTTGGATTGCGCTTTGCGGGTGAATAAGCGCGGCGAATAAGCGGGGCAAGCGAGCGGGGCAAGCGAGCTGGCGATGGAGATCGGCGCGGGTAGGGCGCGGTTCGATGCGACGCGTTCGCTGCCGCGCTACACGGCGTGTACTCGCGCCAACGCGTCCGCACACTCGGCGACGAGCGACGGCCCGCGATAAACGAAGCCCGTGTACAACTGCACGAGCGATGCGCCGGCCGCGATCTTCGCGAGCGCGTCGGCGCCCGAGAAAATGCCGCCGACGCCGATAATCGGCAGCGCGTCGCCGAGCTCGTTGCGCAATTTGCGGATCACCTGATTCGACGCGTCGAACACCGGCTTGCCTGACAGGCCGCCGGCCTCGTCGGCGTGCGGCAGACCGGCGACCGCGCTGCGCGACAGCGTGGTGTTGGTCGCTATCACGCCTTCGATCTTATGGCGCAGCAGGGTATCGGCAATCGACCTGATCTGCTCGTCGTCGAGATCCGGCGCAATTTTCAGCGCGAGCGGGACGAGCTTGCCGTGCAGATCGGCGAGGCGCTGCTGCTTGTCCTTCAGCGCAGCCAGCAGCGCATCCAGTTCGCCCGCGCCCTGCAACTGGCGCAGGTTCTTGGTATTCGGCGAAGAGATGTTGATCGTCACGTAGCTCGCGAACGGGTACACGCGCTCGAGACAGTAAAGATAATCTTCCGCGGCGCGCTCGATCGGCGTATCGGCGTTCTTGCCGATGTTGAGGCCCAGCACGCCGCGATAGCGCGCGGCTTGCACGTTCTTCACGAACTGATCGACGCCGGCGTTGTTGAACCCCATGCGGTTGATCAGCGCATTCGCCTGCGGCAGCCGGAACATGCGCGGTCGCGGATTGCCCGGCTGCGGACGCGGCGTGACGGTGCCGACTTCGATAAAGCCGAAACCCAGTGCGGCAAGTCCGTCGATGCAGGCGCCATCTTTGTCGAGACCTGCCGCGAGACCGACGGGATTGCGAAATTCGAGGCCCATCACGGTGCGCGGCGCGTCGGGCACGCGCGCGGCAAGCGCGCTCGCCATGCCGGTGCGGCCGGCGGCGCCGAGCATGCGAAGCGTCAGATGGTGGGCATCTTCCGCGTCCATGCGAAAGAGTTGGGCGCGTACGAGCGGGTAAAGGGAACTGAACACGAAAGGGCGGCGCCGAAGATGGTAACCCGCTATTTTACGACGACGCGCCGGGCGCTTTCGGGCGCCGGCGTCTACAGGTAGACCGGGCCGCGGCGGCCGTGTGTCGCGGCATCGATGGCCGACTCAACCGGATTCGAGGGATCGAGCACCTTCCAGTTGCCGTCGACGAGTCCTTCGAGCGGCCGATAGTTCGACTTGTACGCCATCTTCGGGCTTTCGCGGATCCAGTAGCCGAGATAGACGAACGGCAGATGCAGGCTTTTTGCCTGCTCGATCTGCCACAGAATGTTGTAAGTGCCGAAGCTGCTGCGCGGCTGATCCGGATCGAAAAACGTATAGACCGAGGACAGGCCGTCACCGAGGATGTCGATCATGCTGATCATGCGCAGCGCGCCCTGGCGGCCGGCTTCGTGCGGGCTCGTGCCCAGTTGTCCCGCGCCCGGGTATCCGCCCTGGTCCGGCGCCGGTTCGCGGAACTCGACGAGCCGTGAGTTGATCCTGCTTTGCAGCAGAAACTGCTCGTACTGGTCGCGGCTGTCGCGATCCATGCCGCCGCCCGCGTGGCGCGCCGACTGGTAGCGCATATAGAGCGCGTAGTGCTCTTCGTCGTAATGAAGTGGCGTGACCTTCGCGACGAGCCCGCTGTGCAGCTTGCCGATGCGCCGCTGTGTGCGGTTCGGCGCAAACCGCTCGACCGGCACGCGCACGGGAATGCAGGCGCGGCAGCCGTCGCAGTAGGGCCGATAGGTAAATACGCCGGAGCGGCGAAAGCCTGCCTTGACGAGGTCGGTATAGACGTCGGAATTGATCAGGTGGCTCGGCGTCGCGACCTGCGAGCGCGCGATGCGCCCTTCCAGGTAGCTGCAGGGATACGGCGCCGTTGCATAAAATTGCAGCGCGGAAAGCGGTGAAAGCGGCAGCTCGTTCGGGTGAGTCACGTTGGCAGCTCTCGAAGCGTCTCTATCACGGGCACATCCGCAATTGCGGGCCGGGGTGTTCTTCGCATCGGTGTTCCAGTTGCACCTGATTGCGCTGTTCGGCGGCGCTGAGTGGCGGCTTGATTCGCGTCACGAATTCGCTTCGCGGCTTCGTGTCACGAATTCGCTTCGCGGCGGGTGAGATCGAGCAGCACCGATTTGTCGAAGCGCCAGGGAATCGGCGGCGCATCGACCGATGCGCGGACATGCGCGACAAACGCCTTGCGCGCGATCTCGCGGCCGCCCAGCGACGCCAGATGCGACGTGTTCTGCTGGCAGTCTATCATTTCTATTTCATGGCGTTGCAAGTGCGCGACGAGTGCGGCCAGCGCTATTTTCGATGCATCGGTCGCTTCGGCAAACATCGATTCGCCGAAGAACATCCGGCCGAACGACACGCCATACAATCCGCCGATACGCATGCCATTGCGCCAGGTCTCGATGCTGTGTGCATCCCCGCGCCGGTGCAGCGACGTATAGGCATCGATCACATCGGCGGTGATCCATGTGCCGCGCTGCCCGCGGCGCGGCGCCTGCGCGCAGGCGCGCATCACGGCCGCGAAGTCGTGATCGACGCGCACTTCCCATGTGTCGTCGCGCACGACGCGCTTGAGCGTCTTGCGAAGCGACGGCGACACTTTGAATTCGCGCGGCCGCAGGATCATCCGCGGGTCGGGACTCCACCACAGCACCGGTTGACCGTCCGAGTACCACGGAAAGATGCCGCGGCGGTACGCTTCGATAAGGCGCGACGGCAGCAGATCGGCACTCGCGGCGAGCAGGCCCGGCGCGCCGCTCGTCTCGCCGAGCGCGCGGTCGACGGAGGGAAACGGGTCATCGGGGCCAAGCCAGGGGACCATGCGGCCGCTCAGCCTTCGCGCAACGAGCGGAAGATGTCGCCGGTGTGAAGGCCGAAGCTGCCCGAATTCCGGTCGGCGAAGAAGAAGCGCAGCGTCTGCCCGACAGTGGGGAATGCGATGTCGTCCCACGGGATGTCGCGTTCTTCGAAGAGCTTCACTTCGAGGCTTTCTTCGCCGGCGGCGATATCGAGATCGAGCAGGCGCGCGAGGTAGAACAGATGCACCTGATGCACGTGCGGCACATTCAGAAGCGTGTAGAGGCTTTGCACCTCGACGCGCGCGCCGGCCTCCTCGAGCGTTTCGCGCGCCGCCGCTTCCGCGGTGGTTTCGCCCATCTCCATGAAACCCGCGGGCAGGGTCCAGTAACCGTAGCGCGGTTCGATTGCGCGACGGCACAGCAGCACCTTGTCGTCCCAAACCGGGACGGTGCCGACCACATTGCGCGGATTCTGATAATGCACGGTGCCGCAATTCGCGCAGACGAAGCGCTCGCGGTTGTCGCCGGGCGGAATGCTCACGCTGACCGCGTGGCCGCAGACAGAACAGAATTTCATGGAAACAGGGACGGGAATCGGTGATGGGAGTTTATCACCGGGTCGAAATTCCGGGACGCGCGGTGCTTGCGAGAGGTATGTGTAGCGGTCGAGCGGAGGCGGTGCTGGCTGTCTGTACCTATCGCGACACGTTCACAGGATCACGCTTGAGGTCTTGCATTGCTGCCTCAATTCGATGCAGTTCGCCATCGTGGCGCGGCCTGAATGCGTTGCCAGGGGAGCCCCGCCGAAGCAAGGACATGCGTGCTCACTGCGCCTGGTGCGCCATCGGCGCGCCCCAAGGAACTGCAATCCGCTTGAACGTTGGGCCTGGCAAACGATCCGAATAGGCCTGTTCCGAAATACCACCTTTTCCAGCCGCATACCGGTAGATGATGTATCGCCTGGCCGACTCATTTCTCCCCGGGTTTGGAATCAGGACCATCGTTGCGGTTGGCACAGATATACAGCTGATGGGCGGTAGCGTTCGGCAAAGCCGATCCGCTCGTTTCTCTGGGCCCGCGTGTTGTAGCGAAGCGCGACGCCTTGCACGTAGTTAGAACCGAATTCGCCCGATATCACCAGAACCCGCTCCCTCGTGCCGGCGCATGCCGTCTCGACGGAGTCGCCGCGCGCCTGTTCTTCTTCACCCTCATAGATGCGTTGCGGCGTACTGCCGTCGTAGCTGAGGTAGTAGAGGGCGGTGCTACCAATCGGCCTATCGCGCATTAGCCGAACGCTATGGCCTCGATCTGTACCAAGCCGACAGTCGGCAACGACTTCCATGCCAAACGCTGTGTGATGAAAGACACCCAGCGCAAGCATGAAAAGTATGTTCCTGGTACACGCGCTCATCTCACCATGTCCCTGAGAAGCTGCATGTTTTCGGGGTCATCCTTTAGCCTGTCGGCGCACGCCTTTATCTTCCTGTAATAGATGCCGTTAGAGACGCCGCGATACTTTATGTATGCTGCTGCGACAGCATCGGTCGCGGCGGTGCCCTGCGCGTTTCTCACTAACAGTGCAAGGTATTCCGTTCCCGTCTGTACGTTCGTTGCGTCTTCAACGAATTGCGCGCTATCGTGAGAGTGATCCGCTTCGGTGTATAGCGAATCCGTCTTCCGGGACATAGACAATTAAGCGATGCGCCGCCATTCGCTAACGGCAACATGGCCGGATATCGTTTTGGCCTCGCGGTGCGGGCTATCCGTAACCAGTCGCCGTTATCCAGCATGCTGCGCGATCACAAAGCTGTTTGCGTTATCGCCCGGCTTACCGATGCCCGTAACGATGCGCGCGTTTGTACCGTCGCGATACTGGATGGAATCGCCAACGCGCCCGGCGGGGCAACAAAGGCCCTGAACGTCAAGATTACATGTCACGCGTCGCGCAGCACGCCGCCGCGCGCGGTGGTTGCACCTTGCACGGCAAAGCGAAATTCTGGTTCGTGCAAAGGTGCTGTCCGGGGCGAATCGGGATGGATTGGGCGCGATCGTTACGGTGTGACGCCGCAAGGGGCGTTCTGATTCGAAAGGGGGGCGTATCGGTTGTCTCGCGAGCGCGTATGTGATGACGATCGCGACGGTGTGCGTCGCGAGGCCTTAGCGCGATGACGCGAGGCAACGCAATCCATAAGGATCGCGAACTGATCGGAGAGGGTGGCACGCGACGATGCCGCAAAGCACGCGGGCAATAAAAAACCCGCCGTAGCGGGTTCCAGAGCGGCGACAGTTCGCCTAAAATGCGCAGGCATTGTCCTGAGAATGTCCTAGCGACAAATCAGGGCAACTGCCACGGACTAGAAGCCTTACTGCACTTGGTTGCGGGGGTAGGATTTGAACCTACGACCTTCGGGTTATGAGCCCGACGAGCTGCCAGACTGCTCCACCCCGCGTCCGTCGAAGAAAAGATTATAGGGCAAGCCCTCTTCCCGCGCAACACCTTTGTTCGCTTCGACATGTTTGCGCATCGAGCGACGCGCAATCTGCACACACGTTTCAAAGCACATATCGCCGCGCCCATCTCGCGTCCGACACCGCGGATATCGCAAGCGGCTGCGCTAGAATCGCTATTCGATCTGTGCAGCGGCGCCTCGTCGCCGTAGCGTTCTTTCTCCCTCTCTCTGCCAATCAATCGCACATGGACATCGTTCACGATCTGCAAGCGATCGCCGCTCAGGAAAAGGCGCTGGTGTTCGCGCAATTCGATCCCGATCGCGCATGGCAACTCGGCGCGTACCTGCATGAAATCGCCAAGGCGCGCGGGCTCGCACTTGTCATCGATATACGCACGTTCGGCCAGTTGCTGTTCTTCAGTGCGCTCGACGGCGCGACGCCGGACAACGTCGAGTGGGCACGCCGCAAAGGCAACGTCGTTGCGCACTTCCGGCGTAGCTCGTACGCAGTCGGGCTCAAGCTGCAGCAATCGGGCGCGACACTGGCCGACAAACATGGGCTCGCCGTTGCCGACTACGCCACGCATGGCGGTGCATTTCCACTGGCGGTGACAGGCGCCGGCGTGATCGGCTCGGTCACCGTATCGGGCTTGCCGCAACGCTCCGATCACGAGCTCGTCGTCGAGGCGCTTTGCGCTCAACTCGATCAGGACTATAGCAGGCTCGCGCTCGCGAAGGCCTGAAGCGATGCGCTTGCCGCCTTATGCGTTACTCGCGATTGCGATCGCCGCGGAAGTGATCGCCACGTCCGCGCTGCGCGCATCCGATGGCTTCACGCGATGGTTGCCGGCCGTCGTCGTCGTGCTCGGGTACGGCGTGTCGTTCTACCTGCTGTCGCTCACGCTGAAAAGCATTCCGGTCGGTGTCGTCTATGCGATATGGTCGGGCGTCGGCATTGTGCTGATCACACTCGTGGCGCTCGTGATGTACAGGCAGGTGCCCGATCTGCCCGCGGTGGCGGGACTCGGGCTCATCGTCGCCGGTGTGGTCGTGCTCAATCTGTTTTCGAAGATGCAGATGCACTGACGCGTGAATCCCGATCGACGGACGCAGCGAAAGCCGCCATCGCGCGGGCGTCGCGGCGGCGCATTGCACTGCGTCGCCCTTACTTGCAACGAATGATCATCGAGCGGTTCTTCACGTTGGCCGACACGACATTGGTGATACCGCCGCCCGCCGTGCCGCCTTCGTCGTTGTCCTTCGAGACGATGTCGTACCCCGTCGGTCCGCAAGCCTTGCCCGCCTGCACGTAACACGAAGCCCAGCTCGATCCCGCATCGGCGCCGCTGCAATTGACCGCGAAGCCGGTCTCGCCGTTCGGCAGATTGATCAACGACGTCGTGTTCGACGACGCGCACGCGGCGAGGCTCGCAGCGACCAGCGCAATGCCGGGCAACAGCGCGGCGCGTACGTGCGCGGCACTCGGACGCGTGGCGTGCGATGCCGTGCGCGGCGAAAGCGCCGGGTCAAACGCAGATCGTGACGAACGCAAGCGCGTCGTGAGGTACTTCATGGCATGTCCTCTTGTGATGAATTCGTGGCTGGCGACAACGCGATGCCTCGAGCCGATGCACGGATCGGCAAGCATCGAAACGTGTATGTCGACGGGTCGACGATTTGCGCCCGCGGGGAAAAGATCGCGTCGCGCATCAGCCCACGCCCGGTTCGATGCGGATACCCGCCTTTCCGACCGCCCGCCGGCTGTCGCCGCCTTCTTCGCTTGACGCGTCTTCCCAGATGCTGATCGCTTTCGGCATATCGATGCCGTGTTCTCCCGCATAGGAAAACCACGCGTTTGCCGCATCGGGCTCGGCCACTTCCGTGTTCCGAAGGAAATATTTTCCCATATCGCTAGTTCCGGTTGACGAATATGCACGACTGACGTTGCTGGTCGGCCGTGCGGCGCTGAATTGTCGTATGCCGGATCGGCACGCGGGGTTCGACCGATGTGCGGCGAATAAGTGCATTGCGCAACGGACACGTCGCGGCCCGGCCTGCGCGTCGCGTGACAGCGGCGCGCAGGTGGCGCAAGCAGGTCCACAGAACTAATTTTCCTTGCAGGCGCCTTATATCCATACGCACGAGCGTCGATGCAAGAGCGTCACACGGAGGTTGAAATGGCAGAACGCGTCAGCGGACCCTATCGCGGCTACTACATCAGCGCGGCCGCGCGGCTCGTCCATGCGAACGAATCGGCGCCGTCGCCGGGTACGGCCGCCGGAAGCACGGGCGGAATCTATGTAGGCTCGGTCAGTCTGTCGCAGCGCGGACCGGACGACGTGCATCGCATCGAGACCTTGCTCGATCTCGGCGACGGACAGCGATTCGCGACCGAAGCGGCCGCCCTCGAGCACGTCGAGCGAGCCGCGCGTGCCTATATCGATCGTCTGTTGCAGGTATCGTCGGCGTAAATACGCTTTAGCCGCAATGGCTAGCGGCTGTGGGCGCCGAGCGGCCGGGCGCGGGTGGGCGCGGTCGCGGCGCCCGGCTGGACTGACGATTGCGGGGACGAGTACCATAGCTCCCCATCAGCCCGACAATGCCCGATCGGCCCAAGCAGCTCGAGCTGCGTCGCCGTGCGGCCGTGTCGGCTTTTGCACGATCATTCAGATGATGAGGCGAACATGGACATCCGCTTTCCCGCGGACGCGCCCGCGTACCGCGATTCGAATCTGACCGTCGTCTTTCGCGCGCTGGTGGACGGCGAGCCCGTGCCGTGCGCGATTTCGGTCGAAGCGCTCGAAGATCACTTCGGTGCGCCGTCTTACGATCGCGACGGCTGGATGCGCGCATTCGACAATGGCCGGCCACGCATCGAGGCGGTTGCGCGCGAGCACTTGCAGATCAGCAAGGGCACGCCGGTGCTGCTCAAGAGCGGTCATTTTCCACCCGGCGACAACGTGCGGTCGTGAATGCGGGTCTTGCCCCGCGTACCGGGGTGCAGGCGGGGGGCGCAGGCAGATTTCACGCGCCGCGTGATCGCCGTGTGATCGATTCGTTTGCGCCGCGTCGCGAGACATCGCGTTGAGCGAATGGATCCCAAGCGACTTCCTCATCGGCCTTGCGGCATGCGGCCCTGCAGATCCAGTGCCCGCTGCGCGGCTTCGAAAGACAGTCGAATCCCTTCGTCATATGGCGTTTTGCTGATCGGACCGATTAGCGCCTCGAGCGCCGAGTCGTCGAGGATGACCGGGTCCGTCAGCAGATAGTGCATTTCGACCAGCTCGCGCATCAGCGGATTGAAGAGGCCCATCGCGCGCAGCATTGTCTTGCCGGCGACCATCAGCTTCGGTTCGCGGCCCGCCAGCGCATACGCGCGCGTCGCGACCTCGCGCGGCGTGATCGTGCCTGCACCCGCGAGATGAAGCACGCGGCCATAGGCTGCCGGCGTTTGCGCAAGCGTGGCGACGATGGGTCCGAGGTCGGGCATGAAAATGAATTCGTGCGGCATGTCGATTGGCCCGATCATCTGAGCGCGGCCGCCGCGCGCCGCGCCTTCGAAAACGCCGTGCAGGAAGCTGCGTTCGACACCCGGGCCGTAGAAATCGGGCAGGCGCAATACGAGCGTCGACAGGCCGTTGCGCCCGTGCGCATCGAGCACGAGATCCTCCTGCTCGCGTCGCATGCGGCCCTTGAACGTATGCGGTTCGCGCGGATGCGCTTCGGTAACCGGTCGCTGCCGCGGGCGCCCGTACGGATAGACCGTGCCGATCAGGATCAATCGCTCGACACCGGCCGCATTGAGTCCTGCCAGCGTGTTGCGCATCAATGGCGGATGCGTCGCAAAGCGGTCGTAAGGCACGCCGACGAGATAGACCGCGGCTTGCAGTCCCGCGGCTGCCGTTGCGACCGACGACGGGTTGTCGGGATCCCAGATCACGATGTCCGCGCCCGGATCGTTGCCGAACGCGGCCTCGAGCGCCTGCCGCGAACGGCCGATAGCGCGAAAGCGCATGCCTCGTGCGCGCAGCGCCGCGGCGATGCTGCGGCCCGCCGCGCCGGCAGCGCCGAATAGGCCGATGCGAGCGGGAAGGGTGCGATCGTTTTCCATCAGAACTCTCGGGAATGGTTTCGGTGAACACTGTTCAGTAAACGATGTTCAGTTTAATTTGACATTTCAGTTTGTCAATCCGAAAATGCAGCGCATGGGAATTGCCGAACGAAAAACCCGCGAAAAGCAGGTACTGCGCGAGCGCATCCTCGAGGCATCGCGCCGCATCGTGATGCGCGAGGGATTTGCTGCGCTGTCGATGCGCAAGATCGCCGACGCGATCGAATATTCACCGGCCACGCTCTATCTGCACTTCGAGAATCGCGACGAAATCGCGCGGGCGCTGTGCATGGAAGGTTTTGCGCAGCTGATCGAGACGCTCAAGCCGCATATGTCCGTCACCGATCCTGCGGAACGCCTGAAGGCGATCTGGCGCGCATACGTGGCATTCGGCATCGAACATCAGCAAACGTACCGGCTGATTTTCATGGAAGATCCGACTTACGTCGGCGCCGCCTTCGAAAGCGCCGCACAGGCCGGCGACGATACGGGCGAAGCCACGTTCCGGCTCGTTGCCGATGCGCTCCACGAAATGAAGGCGCAGGGCCGTTTGCCCGCGTCGGCCGATAGCGACGTGTGGACCGAAGCGTTGTGGGCGACGATGCACGGCATTGTCGCGTTACGGCTGACCTGTCCGGTTTTTCCCCGCACGTCGCTTGATACGGTGGTAGACGCGGCGCTCGATGCATGGCTCGGCGAACGCTCTGCGCGCGCTGCGGAAATCGCGAAGCCGGCGCGCAAACGCGCGACGCGTAAAACCTAACGCCGAAAGCCGCGCGTCACGTTGCATGACATCGGTACGTGTTACCGTTCACCCTGTCGCTTGTCACTATTATCTGCATTATTCCCATGTCGACTCACTCACCGCTAGCCGCTGGCGAAGACGTCGCGACCTATGTCGCGAATCGCATCGGCTTCATCGAACTCGACCGTCCCAAGGCGTTGAACGCGCTGTCGACCGCCATGATTCGCGCGATGCACGCCGCGCTCGACCGCTGGCGCGACGATCCGGAGGTGCTCGCGATCGTCGTGCGCAGTGCGAACCCGCGCGCGTTCTGCGCGGGCGGCGACATCCGCTTCCTGTACGACGCGCAGCAGCGCGGCGAGCGCGATGCGCTCGATACGTTTTTCATCGAGGAATACCGGCTCAACCATGCGATCTTCACGTATCCGAAGCCGTATATCGCGCTGATGAACGGCATCGTGATGGGCGGCGGCATGGGCATTTCGCAGGGCGCATATCGCACGGGCGGCCTGCGCGTCGTGACCGCGTCGACGCGCATGGCGATGCCCGAGACGCGCATCGGGCTGTTTCCCGATGTCGGTGTCGGCTGGTTTCTCGCCCGCACGCCGGGTGCGATCGGGCGTTATCTCGCAGTCACGGGCGAGTCGTTGGGGCCGGCCGACGCGCTCTATGCGGGATTGGCCGATGCCTATCTCGAGGATGAGGCGCTAGCCGCGCTCGTCGACCGTCTGAAGACCGAAGCGTTCGAGCGCGGCGCAGACGTCGTGAGTTGCGTCGCGCGCGAAGCGGCCGCGTACAGGGTTGTGCCGACGCCCGATACATCGCCGATCGCCGACGCGCGTGCGCTGATCGACCGGCACTTCGCGCTGCCCGACGTCGCGCAAATCATCGCGTCGCTCGATGCGGAAGGCGATTGCGCGAATGCGGATTGGGCCGAGCAGATCGGCGGCGTGTTGCGCGAGCGCTCGCCGCTTGCGATGGCGGTTTCGCTCGAAGTGGTCACGCGCGCGGAAGGCACGATGGCCGATTGCCTGCGCCGCGACCTCGATCTGACGCGCTCGACGTTCGAGCGCGGCGATGTCAGCGAAGGCATCCGCGCGCGCATCATCGACAAGGACAACCGGCCGAACTGGCGTTTCGCGCGGGTCGAGGATGTACCGGCCGAGTATGTGGCAGGCATGTTCGAGAGCCCGTGGCCGGCGAACGAGCATCCGTTACGCGACCTCGTCGGCTGAAGCGAAGCGGCGAGCGCGAGCCAGCGAGCCTCGCGCTACGATTCGCTGTCGCGGGCCATGAACGCGCGCATGAAAACGAGCGCGCCCCAGCCCCACATCGCATTGGCCGCAAAGCCGACCGCAAGGCGCGGCAGCATATTGCCGGCGGGCCAGATGCCGCGGATCGGATCGACGACGAACACGCTGCCCGCCGTCAACACGATGCCGCCGAACAGGAACGCGGGCACCCACGGCGCCGTGCGTTCCGGCGAGACGCGCAGCAGCCACGCCATCAGTACGCCCCATACGGCGCTCCAGATCGCATTGGCGATGAATTCGGGTATGTCGAGCGGCGCGAACGGCGCGGTCGAAAAACCGCTCAGGTCGATCACGCCGGCCGCGTGCAGCAGGCCCAGTGTCGCGTCATGGAAAAACAGCGCGGCGAGAAATCCGGACACGAACGGCAGTATGAGTTTTTGCATCTATCGCACACGCGCGAAACGCAAGGCCGGTGCGGCCAGGCGGTATTGAAAGCGGAAACAGCGAGCGGGACCAGCGGGATCGTCGCAAAACGAGCGTCATTATATAGACGGTGCCTCGCTATCCGGTCCGATTCGACGCGATTTGCGGCGCGTGGTGTTGCATAAATGCAAGCGTGCGGCGGGCTGTCGTCATCGACACTCGACATACCGTGCGAATGCGTCAAATCACGAATGCGCAAAACCTAAGCTCGAAAAAATCGTTCTAAACACGCCGGCCCGTCCGTAGACTGTTTTCGATGCAGACGGCGCGTGCGCCGTGCTCCATTGCCATGCCGCGCAGTCGACGCGCGGACGGCGCGACTCCCTTTCCTTACCCGCTTGACCGGTGCGCCGCGGCGCACGGCCCGGGTGCGCTCGCGCGTCGCGCAAGTTGCACGGGCAACGTTTACGGCGTGCTTGATTCAACTAATCGAACGGCAATTGGCGATACGCAGGAGTTTCAAATGAACGTCTTCTGGTTCATTCCCACGCACGGCGACACGCGCTATCTCGGCACGTCCGAAGGCGCGCGCGCCGTCGATTACAACTATCTCCAGCAGATCGCGAGCGCTGCCGACACGCTCGGCTACGAAGGCGTGCTGCTGCCGACCGGACGTTCATGCGAAGACGCATGGGTTGTCGCATCGAGCCTGATTCCGGTCACGAAGCGGCTCAAGTTTCTCGTCGCGATTCGCCCCGGCATTACGTCGCCGGCCTTGTCCGCGCGCATGGCGGCGACCTTCGACCGGCTCTCGGGCGGGCGTCTGCTGATCAACGTCGTGACAGGCGGCGATACGGTCGAACTCGAAGGCGACGGCCTCTTCGTCGATCACGACACGCGCTATGAGATCACCGGCGAGTTCCTGCATATCTGGCGCGGTCTGCTTGCGGGCGCGCATCGGAAGGCCTCGCTCGACTTCATCGGCAAGCATCTGAGATCGAAGGGCGGCAAGCTGCTCTATCCGCCGGTGCAGGACCCGCATCCGCCGCTGTGGTTCGGCGGCTCGTCGCCGGCCGCGCATGACATCGCCGGCGAGCATATCGATACGTATCTGACGTGGGGCGAGCCGCCTGCCGCGGTCGCGCAGAAGATCGCGCAGATCCGCGCGCGCGCCGGACAGCACGGGCGAACCATTCGCTTCGGCATCCGCCTGCATGTGATCGTGCGCGAGACCGAGAACGAAGCGTGGGCCGCCGCCGACAGACTCATCAGCAAACTCGACGACGAGACGATTGCACGCGCGCAGGCGTCGTTCGCGAAGATGGATTCGGAGGGGCAGCGGCGCATGGCCGCGCTGCACGGCGGCAAGCGCGGTAGTCGCAAAGACCTGGAAATCTATCCGAACCTGTGGGCCGGCGTCGGCCTCGTGCGCGGCGGCGCAGGCACGGCGCTCGTCGGCAGCCCGCAGCAGGTCGCGCAACGCATGCAGGAGTATGCGTCGCTCGGCATCGAGACGTTCATCCTGTCGGGCTACCCGCATCTCGAAGAGTCCTACCGTTTTGCCGAGCTCGTGTTTCCGCTGCTGCCGGGCCGGCAACGCGCAAGCGCAAACGGACCGCTGTCGGGGCCGTTCGGCGAAATCGTCGGTAACCACCATGCGCCGCAGGCCGCGCAAAGCTGAAACGGGGGAGGGCGTATCGATGTCTGCTACTGCGGCGGTCGCCGTCGACAAGCGGTACTTCAGCGCGTCGTATGGCGCGCGCATCGCGCCGTGGCTCGTGCCGCTCGCGATTCTGATCGCGTGGGAGTTCGCGGCGAAAAGCGGCGTGCTGTCGACGCGCGTGTTGCCGGAGCCGCTTGCGGTCGTGAAAGCCGCGTGGTCGCTGATCCGTTCGGGCGAAATGTGGGCCGACGTGAAGGTCAGCACGTGGCGTGCGATATCGGGTTTTGCGCTGGGCGGTGGCATCGGTTTCGCGCTCGGGCTCGCGACGGGGCTTTTCCGGCCCGCCGAAGTCGCACTCGATTCGACCGTGCAGATGATCCGCAATATTCCCGCACTCGCGATGATTCCGCTCGTGATTCTATGGTTCGGCATCGAGGAGGAAGCGAAGGTGTTTCTCGTCGCGCTCGGCGTGTTCTTTCCGATCTACGCGAACACGTTCCACGGCATCCGTTCGGTGGACGCGAATCTGGTCGAGATGGCGCGCAGTTATGGCGTAAAAGGTTTTGCACTGTATCGCGAGGTGATTCTGCCGGGCGCGCTGCCGTCGATTCTCGTCGGCGTGCGTTTCGCATTGGGGCTCATGTGGGTCACGCTGATTGTCGCGGAGACGATCTCGTCGCAGTCGGGCATCGGCTATATGACGATGAATGCGCGCGAATTCCTGCAGACCGACGTGGTGGTGGTCGGCATCCTGCTGTATGCGGTGCTCGGCAAGCTCGCGGACCTGCTCGCCAAAGCGCTCGAGCGCGTCACGCTGCGCTGGCATCCTGCTTATCAACAAGGGACGAAGACATGAGTGCGACTGGATTATCGACGCCGTCGCCCGGCAGCGGGTTGCTGCGCGGCGCCGACCGTGAGCGGGAGCAGCGGCGCGCGCGCGAAGCGGATGCCGGTGCGCCGACGCAGCAGACGCAAGCGCACGGCGCAGCGGGCCATGGCGCGTTGTTACGCGAAGAGGTCGCGCAGCGCTCGCGCTCCGCGGGGCAGCACGCTGTCACCGAACGGCGCAACGCCGATTACTCGGTCGAGCTGCGCGGCGTACGCAAACGGTACGGCGCGCGCACGGTGCTTGCGGATCTCGATCTGTCGGTCGAACGCGGCAGTTTCGTGTCGATCGTGGGGCGCAGCGGCTGCGGGAAGTCGACGCTGTTGCGGCTCGTCGCCGGACTCGAAACGCCGACGGCAGGCACGCTCGAAAAACACGCCGAAAGCAGTGCGTCGAACGAAGCAGCCGGCACGGCCTCGAACGCCGCGCGTTTCGACACTCGCATCATGTTTCAGGACGCGCGCCTGCTGCCGTGGAAGAGTGTGCTGCAGAACGTGATGCTCGGCCTCGGCCGCGGTGCGCGGGAAGATGCGCGCGCGGTACTTGCCGAGGTCGGCCTGATCGAGCGTGCGAACGACTGGCCCGCGCAACTGTCCGGTGGCCAGCGGCAGCGCGTCGCCCTGGCGCGTGCGCTTGTGCACCGGCCGCACCTGCTGTTGCTCGACGAACCGCTCGGCGCGCTCGATGCGCTCACGCGCATCGAAATGCATGCGCTGATCGAACGCCTGTGGCGCGAGCATCGCTTTACGGCATTGCTCGTCACGCACGATGTGCAGGAGGCCGTTGCACTGGCCGACCGGATCCTGCTGATTGAAGCTGGGCGCATTGCGCTCGATCTGCCGGTGCCGCTTGCGCGGCCGCGCGAGCGCGCGTCGGCGGGCTTTGCGCGTATCGAGGATCGCGTGCTGCACCAGGTACTCAGGCGCGATGCCGGCAGCGATGCGCGATCGGGAAACGCGCATGCGGGTTCGCATGCCGATTCGCTTTTTACGACCGACGGATCGATCGCACGGCTTTGACCCGTTCCGATTCGTTCCGGACTGAGGCGCGGTCTCGCGAGCATGCGCACGAACAGGGCTCGCGCGATCGCGCTACAACGGCATCACTTCGCGTTGGCCGCGCTGGCCGGCGGGTAGTGCATCATTTTGTCGTTGGTCGGTTTGCGCGGTTTCTTGACCGGCATATTGTCCGGATTTTCGCCGCCCGACGCCGCTGAAGGCGGTTTGACCATCGATGCCCCGCTGTCCTGCGCAGGCGCATTTTGCATAGGGGCTTGTTGCACAGGCGCGTGTTGTTGCGCGAACGCAGCACCGCTCGCCAGTGCGGTCGCAATCAGAACGACGCCCGACCCTACGGCTGGCGCCAGCGTTTTGCGCAGTTTCATTCCGTTCATCGATCCTCCCGGGTTTTTGCCCAGTTTCTGTTCGTCTTTTCTGCGTGTCATGCATCATGCGCGACCCGTCCCTTCGTAGACAGCGGGCCGCTATGAAGATTCGCGCGCGTGTCCGCGTGCAACACGCGCATTGCGTGCAGCAACGGCCGGCATGCCTCGCTGGAAGTGCTAGCATGAATCGGGCAACGACGGTGAATGCAGGCCGCAAGTAAACGCCGCGAACAAGGCCGTTCCTCATGCGGAGGTAGCAATGATGAAAGCGCTGAGTCCCGATGCGATCGACACGTTGCGGCACCTGAACGATGCGCCATCCGGCGCGCAGTCCATCCCGCCTCGGGCCACGGTGGTAGCGGAACTGCTGGGCGCCGGCCTCGTCGCGAAGGCTGGCCGCGATGGCATCGAAATTACCTGCGATGGCAGGAAGTACCTGTCCGGCGATTGCGATTGACGACGATGCATGCGAGGTGCGAACTCGTGCGCTGACGACGTCTGACGTTTGACCGACGCGGCACGAGCCGCATCAAGGAGCCTGACATGGAGCCGACGGGGCTCGACATGGGCGACTATCGGGAGCGGTACAAGGAATTCGCTATCGAGGTCGCGGTCGAACAGGTCCTTACTGGCGTGAAAGCGCACTTCCGCGTGTTGAAAGATGGCGCTGTCGCATTGGACTGGCACCTCGTGCACATCGACCGGTTCTGGCCGACTGAACGCGCGGCCGCGGAGGCGGCGCTTCGCGCCGCACGCGCCATGATCGACAAGGGTCTGGACGCCGCCGCGTAGTCACGCGCTTGCCGCAAGGCGTAAGGCGTAAGGCGCAAAAAAAACGGGCGCCCGATTGAACGCCCGTTTTCTTGGGGACCTGCCTTCAGCCACGAGCGGTTGACCTCGTGCGGTCAGCTGGCCCGCGTCGGCTCAGTGGCGGCGGCTTAGTGACCCTTGAACACGCCATCGTTGTTGCCCGATGCCGATTGGCGCGCGTTCGAAACGCGGTAGCCCGTTTGCGTCTCGCCCGAACGCACGCCGCCGTAGGCGACTGCATTGTCGTCGATCTGTTGCTGTTCGGCAGCCAGCGTTTGTGCGCTTTCGCCACGTTGCGAGGCCGGTGCGCCAACGTTCGGACGGTAGAACGGAGCCGGACCATAGCCGCTAGCGAAAGCAGGAGCGGCGACAACGGCGGAAGCGGCGAGCAGGGCAGCGGCGATAAATTTGGTCTTCATGACAACCTCCAGTAAGTTTCGATATTTGCTGAATGTCGCGTCCGTCGGCGGGGCGAAAGGTTTGCGACATCGTTGGAGCGCAGTGTATACCCTTACTATCGGAGTTTTGTACGCGATATCTCGAAATTACTTTTCTGTCAATCGAAACAATCCCTCGGCCTTATCTGACGGGGCTTTCAAGGGTTTTCCCCTGTTATTCCAGTCCGACGTTATCCAATAATTGAGAAGGCGCAACGGCTGAAACAGATGGGGACGGATCGGGGCATGGGCTCGCATTACGTTAAAATGCGCCTCGATCCCAGCCTCGACCGCGGCGCGTTGCGCTGCTTCGCATTTCCCACAGATTCCGATGTCTTCTTCTTCGAACCGGGCCTCGAACCAGGCCTCGAACCGGGCCTCGAACCAGGCCTCGAACCAGGCCTCGAACCAGGCCTCGAACCAGGCCTTGAGTCCTCGCCGCGTCAGCGTTGCCCCGATGATGGACTGGACGGACCGTCACTGCCGTTCGCTCCATCGCGCGATTTCACGTCATACGTGGCTGTACACCGAGATGGTGACCACTGGCGCGCTGATTCACGGCGACGTCGCGCGCCATCTCGCGTTTACGCCCGACGAGGCGCCCGTTGCGCTTCAGCTGGGCGGCAGCGAACCGGACGACCTCGCGCGTTCGGCGCGTCTTGGCGAGCAATGGGGTTACGACGAGATCAATCTGAACTGCGGCTGTCCGTCCGAGCGCGTGCAGCGTGGCGCGTTCGGCGCGTGCCTGATGAACGAGCCGCAGCTCGTCGCCGACTGCGTGAAGGCGATGCGCGATGCGGTGTCGGTGCCGGTTACGGTCAAGCACCGCATCGGCGTCGATGCGGTCGAGCACTACGAGTTCGTGCGCGACTTCGTCGGCACGATTGCCGAAGCGGGCTGTGGCGTGTTTATCGTGCATGCGCGCAACGCGATCCTGAAGGGCTTGAGCCCGAAGGAAAACCGCGAGATTCCGCCGCTCAAGTATGAATACGCATATCGGCTCAAGCGCGATTTTCCGGATCTCGAGATCATCATCAACGGTGGGATCAAGACGCTCGATGAAGTCGCCCTGCATCTCGAGCATGTCGACGGCGTGATGCTGGGTCGAGAGGCTTATCACAATCCCTATCTGCTCGCCGGCGTCGATGCGCGCTTCTACGGTTCGACCGATGCGGCACCGACGCGCGATGAAGTCGAAGCGAAGCTCGTCGACTACTGTGCAACCGAACTCGCGCGCGGCACCTATCCAGGCG
Source organism: Paraburkholderia sp. SARCC-3016 (assembly GCF_031119615.1). NCBI lineage: Bacteria > Pseudomonadati > Pseudomonadota > Betaproteobacteria > Burkholderiales > Burkholderiaceae > Paraburkholderia > Paraburkholderia sp. SARCC-3016. Next base: position 63,629 of record NZ_JAVHZD010000007.1, read on the forward strand.
CGATCGTGCGGCATGCGCTTGGGCTTTATCGCGGGGTGGCCGGTGCGCGCGGGTGGCGTCGTGTGCTGTCCGATAGCCGCAAACTCGCGGCGCGCGATCTATCGATCTTCGATGAAGCGCGGCAGCATCTGCTGCGTGCAGTCGCCGAAAGTGAGGACGACAAGTCGGGTCGCAATGACGTGCAAAGCGCCGCCGCGGTCGAAATGTTGGAATAAGGGCTAGGCAAACGCAGAACGTGTTTGTATAATCTCGCTTCTTCGTCGGTGAGCCAGTTCTGGCAAGCCAGATAGCAGTTCCAGTGGTGGCTGTAGCTCAGTTGGTAGAGTCCAGGATTGTGATTCCTGTCGTCGTGGGTTCGAGTCCCATCAGCCACCCCATCTCGTTTCTTTCATCGCTGCTTTCGATTTTTCCGTTGCTTCCCGAGTCTTTCAGTTGCAGGTCGTTGCGCCTCGCCCACTTGAATCGCGCGCATGCCGCTTGCGCGGCGAACCCCGCATCGACGCGCCGCTGAACCTGATCCGACACCCGTCCCGAACAAAAGCTACTATTCGTGTCTACCACCAACATAAGGGACTACGGGAGAACCCATGAACGTTGCCGATCTGGAAGGTCCGCTGCTCGATTACTGGGTCGCGCGTGCCGCGCAGTTGCCGAAGCCGCGCGTCGATGACGGCTTTTGCTGGATCGAAGAGCCCGCGTGCGACGGCGATCCCGCTGGCGCGCTTGAAGCCGCGTTCGCGCCGTCCACGGACTGGACGCACGGCGGTCCGTTCATCGAACGCGCGCTGATCTGCATCGGCTACTCCGATGCGCATGCATGGGGCGCCGGACCGACTGGCGAAGCTCCGCAGTTCCGCGCCTATGGCGCGACGCCGCTCGTCGCCGCGATGCGCTTTTACGTCGCTAACCGGTTCGGCAGCGAAGTGCCCGACGAAGATCAGCCGGCAGCCGATTAACAACGGGCGTTTCATCCGGTCTGGACCGGCACGGCCACTCGGCGCGAGCTCATCGCAAGCCCGCAGCACATGCTAGGATTCCTGAAGAATTACCGCCGGGAGCCGAACATGTGGGATCGCATCGAGCATAACGGTTACGAAATCTGGGTCATGCCAGTACTGGCCTACGGGCCACCGGCGCCCGATACGCTCTGGCACTACGCCGCGTATTTTTGCCGGCATGGCGCGGACGCACATCTGGCAGGCCAGAGCACACGCTTTCAGGAAATGGTCACGACGTTTCGCAGCGAAGACGAAGCGCGCGATGCGGGGTACGCCGAAGGTAGACGGCTCGTCGATATGATGCCGCGCCGCGGTCCGCCTCATTTGGCCCGGTGACGAAAAAAAACCCCGCCGAAAGTCGGGAGCGGGGCTGCGCATGAAGAAGGTTCCTTGGAGATCAGGCGCAGCATTACAGTATCCGCTTAAAAGGTTGATTTCAACCGCAGAAAAATGACAAACTGTTACGAAACGGCGTGTTTCGGATCGTTTCGTGTCGCGATTTTGGCAGATTTTGCCTATTAAGGCGGTTTCGGCGCGATTTCGCCGGCTTGGACATCCACATCGGCGCGTCGCCCATTGCGCGCTTTATGTCTTACGACGCAGCGGTTCAAGTATCGGCTTGAGCCCGTTGTGATCGATCTCGTGCATCAGCGCAAGCAGCCGGCCGATTTCGCCGGGTGGAAAACCTTGTCGCGCAAACCAGTTCAGATAATGGCCGGGCAGGTCGGCGATCACGCGATCCTTGTATTTGCCGAAAGGCATGACCCGCGTGACGAGCAGTTCGAGGTCTTCGGGCTTCATCGCGCGGCCCCTGCGCGTGACGCGCGATGCCCGCTCACGTGCGAACCGGCGCGCGCATCGAGTCCGAATACGTCGAAAATCGACGCGAATCCGACCGCGGAGACGAGCAGGAAGGCCACGCTGAAATCGGCATTCGTGACCGATTGCGCGCCGTGTCCGTGAAGCCACGCGGCGATGCGCAGCGCGATGGCGCCGAGCGCGACGCCCATGCCGATGGTCAGTTGCTGGACCGTGCTCGATAGCGTCGATGCGCCGCTCATCTGCGCTGTCGGCACATCGGCGAAACTCAGTGTGTTGATCGCGCCGAACTGCAACGAGCGCACGAGGCCACTTGCGAACAGCACCGCGACGATGATCCAGTACGGTGTCCGCGCAGTAAGCAGACTCATCGCGGCAAGCGACAATGCGGCTAGCACGCCGTTGACGAGCAGCACCGAGCGAAAGCCGTAGCGCCGCATCACCTGCGTCGTGACGAGCTTCATCGACAGGTTGCCGGCGAACACCGCGAGCGTGAGCATCCCCGAGCGGAACGCGTTCATGCCGAAGCCGATCTGGAACATCAGCGGCAGCAGGAACGGCACCGCGCTGATCGACACGCGGAACAGCGACCCGCCCGCCATCGAGACCGCGAACGTCTTCACGCGCAGCGCGCTCAGATCGATGACCGGGTGCGCGGTGCGCCGCACATGAAAAAGCGCGGCCGTGCCCGCCGCGACTCCGGCGGCCAGAAACGCGAGCGCTTGCGGCCAGCGCGTATCGACGCGGCCGAGCAACTCCATCGCGTACATGATCGCCGTGCCCGAGATGCCGCACAGCACGAAGCCGAGCACATCGAACGGCCGCCGCTCCGTGCTGCCGGCCGCATGGATAAAGCGCCACGCGAGCACGATGCCGATCAGTCCAAGCGGCAGATTCAGATAGAAGATCCAGCGCCACGACGAGTAGGTCGTGATGAATCCGCCGAGCGGCGGCCCGATGACGGGTGCGATGAGCCCCGGCCACGTGATGAACGCGATTGCGCGCATCAGATCGTCTTTTGGCGTTGCGCGCAGCACCGCGAGCCGTCCGACCGGCACCATCATCGCGCCGCCGATGCCCTGCACGACGCGCGCCGCGGTAAAGCCGACGAGGCCGTTGGTCATGCCGCACGCGACCGAAGCAGCGGTGAAGACGGCAAGCGCCGCGGTGAACACGTTGCGCACGCCGAAGCGGTCCGCGACCCACCCGCTGATCGGAATGAATACCGCGAGCGTCAGCAGATACGATGTGATGCCGATCGAGAGCTCGACCGGATGCACGCCGAACGACTGCGCCATCTGCGGCAACGCGGTGGCGATGATCGTGCCGTCGAGATTCTCCATGAAGTACGCGGCCGCGACGAGCATCACAATCAGTGTGGAGTCTTCCGGGCGGGCAGCGGCGGTCGGCGAATCTGACATTGGGATAACGCTCCGTGCAGCGGGTGGCAGAGTGCGATGTATGCTTGAAAGGCTTTCGGAGCGACATTCTACTGATCGCTACAGTTTTCGTCGCTTCCGCATGCAGCCGCATCGCCTCGCAAACGTCGACGGCGCGGCGCAGCGCACGTGCACACCGCACCGCTCTTCGCCGATGGGCATCGCGTGAGATAATCACGGATTCGCAGAACCCGGGCGCACGCCCGCCGCCGAGTGCGCGCCGGAAATGCCCTTTATTTCGCGTGTCCAAATTGAAAAGTCTGCTTGCGCCGCTCGACGACCTCGCGCGCTTCGATGAAATCATCGACGTGCGCACGCCGCTCGAATTTGCCGAAGATCATATCCCGGGGGCATTCAATGCGCCGGTGTTGTCGAACGAAGAGCGCGTGATCGTCGGCACGATGTACAAGCAGGTGTCGCCCTACGAAGCGACGCGCCACGGCGCCGCGCTCGTATTACGCAATATCGCCCACCATCTGGACACGACCTTCGCGGACCGGCCGCGCAACTGGCGTCCGCTGATCTACTGCTGGCGCGGCGGCAAGCGTTCCGGATCGATGACAACGCTGTTCAACATGATCGGCTGGCAGGCGCGGCAGCTCGACGGTGGCTACAAGACGTATCGCCGCTCGGTGGTCGACAGGCTAGCGATCTTGCCGCGGGAGTTCGACTACATCGCGCTCGTCGGTCATACGGGCACCGGCAAGACGCGGCTGTTGCACGCATTGCGCGACGCGGGTGCGCAGGTGCTCGAACTCGAAGGGCTCGCGTGCCATCGCGGGTCGCTGCTCGGCGCGTGGCCGGACCGGCCTCAACCGTCGCAGAAGGCCTTCGACAGCGCGCTGATCGGCGCGCTCGCGCAATTCGATCCGGCGCGTCCGGTGTTCGTCGAGTCCGAAAGCCGGCGCATCGGTGCGATCACCTTGCCCGATGCGCTGCTCGAGCGCTTTCATCGCGGTGCCTGTGTCGAGATTCACGCGGCGCTCGACGAACGCGTGGCGTTCCTGCTCGAAGACTATGGCCATCTGTTCGATGACCGCGCGGGCTTCAAGCATCAACTCGCGCATCTGATTGGCCTGCATAGCCGCGAACAGGTCACGCGCTGGCAGCAGATGATCGATGACGATGCACGCAGCGAGTTGTTCCGCGAACTGCTCGAGCGTCACTACGATCCCGCGTATCAGCGCAGCAGCCGGCAGCATTTCACCGAACTCGCGCATGCGCAGCGGTTCACGTTCAGGCCGACTGCCGGCGACGCGCTCGATCAGGCGCACGCGCTGCTCGCGCAGTTATCGTTATCGGTATCGGGATCGGTCAGGGCCGATGAACCGGCGATCGTGCACGCGTCTACTTGATCGATTGCGCAGCGTACCTGGCGGACACGAGCACGCTACATAAGCAAGCACTACGACTCGAACAGCAGCAACCGGCAACATACGCATCAGAGGACAATCCAGATGAATACCACGCGACAGACCGCCCCGGCATCGGGGTGGCTGATCTTCCTGCTGCTCGCGGTCGCGGGACTCTTTTACGTGAAGTGGTTCCCGTACTATCACCGCGCATTCACGGCGGCGTCGACCCATTCGATCGGCTCGTCGATCCTCATGGGCAATGCGTCGAGCCCGCCGGCGCCATCGCTCTCCGCGGCGCTCGCCTATGCGTGGGCATACGGCAAGGCGATCTGGCAGGCGATGGTGCTCGGCCTGCTGCTCGGCTCCGCGGTACAGGCGTTGCTGCCTGCGCACTGGGTCGCGAAGGTGCTCGGCAAGACCGGATTCGGCAGCGTCGCGGCCGGCGGCTTGCTTGCGATTCCCGGCATGATGTGTACCTGCTGCGCGGCGCCGGTCGTCGTGGGCTTGCGTGCGCGCCACGCATCCCCGGGCGGCGCGATCGCATTCTGGCTCGGCAACTCGGTGCTCAATCCGGCCACGCTCGTTTTCATGGGCTTCGTACTCGGCTGGCAATGGGCCGGTTTGCGGCTTGCACTCGGCGTGCTGATGGTGTTCGGTCTGGGTTACATCGTGAACCGGATCGTCACGCCGGGCGAGGCCAGCGCAGCCGACGCGCGCCTCGCCGAACTGGTTGCGCGTCAGCAGGAAGGCAGTGCGTTTGCGCGCTGGTCGGCAATCCTCGCGCGTATGACCGTGCGCCTCGTGCCCGAGTATCTGGTGCTGGTCTTGCTGCTCGGCGCGGCGCGCGCGTGGCTGTTTCCGCAGATCGGGCCTGCGATCGGCAACGAGATCGGCTGGATTGTCGCGTTCGCGGTCGCCGGTATGCTGTTTGTGATTCCGACGGCGGGCGAAGTACCGATCATTCAGGCGATGCTGACGCTCGGCATCGGCGTCGGTCCCGCGGGCGCGCTGCTGATGACGCTGCCGCCGATCAGCGTGCCGTCGCTCGCGATGCTCGCGCGTTCGTTTCGCCCGCGCGTGCTTGCTATCGTCGCGGTCGCGGTAGTCGCATTCGGTATCGTGGCGGGGCTGCTGGCGGCCGGCATCGGCCTGTAAATGACGCGCTGCAACAGCGGATGCGCGGGCGGCTGACGTAACATCGCCTATGGCATCGCGCGATCTGGCATCTCAAATGGTTTCAACCCGTTTCAGGCCGTTTCAACGGTTTCAAGGTTTCAAAAGCGGTTTCAACCGGTTTCAAGCGGCCTCTACGGTTGAATCTCGACCTAAACTGGGTGGAGCCGGGTGCTTAGGGGTGGCAGCTTGCCGGTCGGCAATCCGGCAGGCGATTATTCATAGTCAAAAGACGATCGAACTCAGGACAGACGCATGGCGCAACAGAAGACCAATCCGAAGCTCGAGCAGGCGCTCACGCGCGGGGACCTCGCGATCCGCCAGGCCAATTCGGCGCGTGCAACGGCTTTGCTGCGGGCGCTCGGCAAGATGATCGTCGACGCATCGGCGACGATCGGCGTCGAGGCATCGACATCGATTCCCGACGGCGACCGCATCTACGACCCGGACGAGGGCGTGTGGCCGCAGGCATTGCTGGTCTCGCTCGACGGTCCCGTCGAAGAGGCCGATCCGGACGAGGTGCGCACCGTGCGCCTTCTCGCCAACGATCCGGGTACCGTGTTTCGTGTCGAATGGCATCGTGCGGACGGCAAGATCGGCCGCCAGGAAGGCGGGCCGTTTGCCACCGTCGCATTCATTTCCGACGTCGATATCCCGTGGTCGGACGACGAAGATTAAGCCGGCTCGACGACTGAAAAGACGAGCAGCGGCTTACCGCATCATCCGGCGGCGCAACAGCACGGCCGAGATCAGAAACGGCACGATCACATAGAGCGCGAGCACGGCAACGTGCAGCGCCGCATCGTCGATCGGCCGTGCGAGCATCGCTGGCCGGATCAGGTCCACCGCATGCGCGAGCGGAAGCACTTGCGTCGCGTATTGCGCGGCGGGCGGCAGCTGCGATACGGGAAAGAACACGCCGGAGAGCAGCAGCATCGGCGTAAGCGCGAGCGTCTGATAGAACATGAAGAAGTCGTACGACGGCGCGAGCGCGGTGACGATCATCGCGAGGCTCGCGAACGCCAGGCCCGCGAGCACGATGACGGGCAAGGCGACGAGCGTTGCCGGGAATTTCGCGTAGCCGAGCAGACCCGCGACGATCAGGATTGCCGTGCCGGACAGCACCGATTTGCTCGCGGCCCAGACGATCTCCCCGAGTACGATGTCGCCGAGCGTCAGCGGCGTATGCATGATCGCTTCCCATGTGCGCTGCACGTGCATTCGCGAAAAGCCCGAATACATCGACTCGAAGCTCGCCGACATCATCACGCTCGAGGCGACCGTGCCTGCCGCGAGGAACGCGATATACGACACGCCGTCGACGCGCCCGACCATAAGCCCGAGCCCGAAACCGAGGCCGAACAGATAGATCATCGGATCGGCCAGATTGCCGAACATCGACGCGAGCGCGAGCTTGCGCCACACGAGATAGTTGCGGCGCCACACCGCGACCCAGTTCAGCGCATTGGCGGGCAGTGCCGCGAAGCGTTCGCGCGCGGGCTCGAGCGGGTGGTCGGGGGTATCGTATGAGCGGGCGTCCATGGTCGATGAGTCCTGCTGCTTGTGTGCTGCTGTTTTGAGTTCCGCCGTTTGAGTCCTGCCGTTCGATCGTGCCACGTCAGTCCTGCATCTCGCGGCCGGTGAGGCGCAGAAATACGTCTTCGAGATTTGCGGGCCGATGCAGATAGCGCACGTCGTCGCGCTGTTTCAGTTGCGCGTGCACGGGCTGCGGATCGTCGACATAACAGAAAAGCGTCTCGCCGCTGATGTCGATGCGCGTGGCGAACGGCGCGAGCGCATCGCGCAGCGCGAGCGGATCGGGACCGTAGACTTCGATCACATCGCAGCCAATCTCCGATGCGATCAGCGCCTTCGGTTCGCCCTCGGCGATCTTGCGGCCTTCTTCGATCACACAAAGCCGGTCGCACAGGCGCTCGGCTTCTTCCATAAAGTGCGTCGTCAGAAGAATCGTCTTGCCGCGCGACAGCAGCGAGCGAAGCCGTTCCCAGATCAGATGGCGCGCCTGCGGATCGAGACCAGTGGTCGGCTCGTCCATGACGAGCACATCGGGATCGTTGACGAGCGCGCGCGCGAGCGTGAGCCGACGTTTCATACCGCCCGATAGTTCGGCCACACGCGAATCGGCCTTGTGTTCGAGCCGCGCGAATTCGAGCAGCGAGGGCACGCGCTCGCGTATTGCCCTGGCGCTAAGGCCGAAGTAGCGGCCGAACACGAGCAGATTCTCGCGAACGCTAAAGTCCGGATCGAGATTGTCGAATTGCGGAACCACGCCAATGCGCGCGCGGGCGATGCGCGCACGCGCGGGAACCGGTTCGCCGCACAGACGGATCGCGCCGGCGTCGGGCGCGGCAATGCCGAGCAGCATGCGTAGCGTCGTGGTCTTGCCGGCGCCGTTCGGACCTAGCAGACCGAAACATTCGCCGACCCGCACATCGAACGACAGGCCGTCGACGACCTTTCTGCCGCCGTAACGTTTTTCGACTCGATGGAATTCGATCGCGGCGTTGGGCATAAGCGGAGCGTTCGGTGACGATAGTTGATGGGACAAAGATCGCAATGACTCGCCATCCCTACAGGCAATGGCGAGGCTGCGAGACGGCGCAACAGAACAGCGGACGACGAACGACACACGACGAACGACAGACAGCGGCGAGGCGACACGAACAGCAAGCGCGACGGGATGTCGAATAAAAACGAGGCAGTCGTTCACGAGCTGGCCGCTTCGAAGCGTCGCCTATTCTAGGCCACGTGTTCGGGCGCCGGGCGGCCACCGCAAGGCTGCGACGGGCTTTCGTGCGGCGCGGCATGCGGCTTCGAACGTGCTGGCGCGCACTTAGCGTTTTCCAGCCCTTGCAAGCGCAATTGCGGCGCACCATGATTGACTCGACGTCCGCGATCGGCGCGGAAGGGAGAAACGACAATGGCCAGCTACCAGAAAATTCTGCTGTGCTACGACGGCTCGCGCGAAGGCCGCAAGGCACTGCGCTGCGGTGCGGATCTGGCATTGGATCTGAAAGCGGAGACTCATTTGCTGTCGGTGGTCGACATGCGCTCGAGCATCGCGCAAAGCGCGGGCCTGCTGACCGACGTGGCGTGCGGCAGCTTCGAAAAGACCGCGCGCGACATCCTGCAGGAAGGCGTCGACTGGTTGACCGAGCGTGGCGTCAGGGCGCAAGGGCACTTTGCGTTCGGTCATCCGATCGATGAAATCGCGGCGCTCGCGGAAGAGCTGAAGGTCGATCTTGTCGTCGTCGGCCATCGCTGCCGGCATGGACTCTCGCGATGGTGGATGGGCGCGGGCAACACGCCGCTACTCGATCGCGTGTCGTGCAGCATTCTCGTTGCGTGTTCGTCGCCTGGCGAGGAGCAGTCGGCCGCAGCATGAGGCTCGCGCCGGCAGAGCCGGCGCTGCCTACTCGCCGAGATCGACTGCCGTAAGCTTCCACGTGAAGAGCCTCTCGCGATGGAAAATCGCGGCATAGCGCGTGTTGCCGACACCGTGCCGATACGTGACGACGAACTCGTTGATGCCGCGATAGCCGGCCGTGGTTTGCGGAGGTTGAGGCGGCTTCGAGCCGTTCGCGGCCGATGCTGTCGGTGCGGATGATGCGGCTGGAGCAGAGGGCGCAGCAGCGGGGTTGCCACTGTTTGACGGCGAATCGGACGACGAAGCGGACGACGAAGCCGACGCGTCCGGCGACGCAGGCGGGCGCTCGCCCGGTTCACCACGTGGCGGCATCCCGTTGAGCAGCGCGGCGACGCCGTCCGGCGTCGCATACGCGTCGACGAGCGGCCCGATCAACGCGACACCGATCATTGCGCCCAGCGCGGCGAGCGGATTGCCGTGACTTTCCGCGTCGATTCTGCGTCTTAGCAAGCCCCCGAGCTGTTCCTTGAGACTCTCGCGAAACGCCGGGAAATCGACGTATTCGTTGACTGTTGCTGCATCGCGCGTGTCGGCTGCGCGTTTCAGGCGGTCAAGTGCGATATACGGCGATGCATACGCGAAGGCCAGTGCGATCAGGACAACGATGACGACGACCGTGACCAGCACGGACCGCCTGACGCTGCCGGTCATCTTGTGATTCATGCGGCAACTGATGCGGTCATTTATCGCGCGTTTCGCGCAGCCTGTGCGAACCATCATCGTGCGGGACGTTCCTTTCATGGGGTGAACGGGGTGGTTTACCGTGGACCCCGTTCTGGCTGAAACGATCCCGCAATCTCATGTAGTTCATCGCGCCTCGGCCGTTCGCGACATGCGCGTTGGCGACATGCGTTGGCGACATGCGTTGGCGACATGCGCGTTGGCGATGAACGAGCGCGCTCACGCTGCTTGCGCGTGCTCCTCGGCGATGCAGCGGTCGATCATGTTGCACACGGCATCGACGGTGCCGACCATGATAAGCCGCGACGGCCCGTGATAAACACGCACCGGCGCGCGGCGTGCGGGCTCGGCGTTGAGCGCGGCGTTCAGCGAGACGCGTGCAAACGCCGGTAGCGACGATGGCAACGACGCGTCGGCTTCGACCACCGACTGCTCGTGCTCTTCGAAATCGAACAGCGAGCCGGTACGTGGCACATGCATCGCATCGAGCACGGCGCATGGCACGAGGTTGCGCAGGTGGCGCAGACGGCCGAACTGACGGAAGGGCAGCAAGCGGGCAAGGCGTTCCATGAATCTCTCCAGACGGTATCCGAAACTGAGCGAAACTGAGCGAAAAACTGAGCCGAAACTGAGCCGAAACTGAACGGAAATCCGCTGACACTCGACGCCAGATCAGCGGAAAATCACAATTCACCTGGCCGGATCAGGCCGACCGCGATGCCTTCGAGCGCGAAATCCGCACTGCCGGCCTCGACGAAGATGTTTTCGTAATCGGGGTTTTCGGCGATCAGTTCGATGCCGTTCGGCCGCCGCTTCAAGCGCTTGACCGTGACGTCGTCGCCAAGGCGCGCAATGATGATCTGGCCGTCTTTTGCTTCGCTGCGCTTTTGCACCGCAAGCAGATCGCCGTCGAGAATGCCGGCGTCGCGCATCGACAGGCCGCGCACCTTCAACAGGTAATCGGGTTTGCTGGAGAACAGCGCCGGATCGCACGCATAGTGCTGCGCGATGTGCTCCTGCGCGAGGATCGGGCTGCCGGCTGCGACACGGCCGACGAGCGGAAGCGACAACTGCATGAGCGCCGCATGCGGCAGCGTGAACTGATGAGGGGCGTCTTCCTGCCCAGCCAGCAGCCGGATGCCGCGCGACGCGCCGGCAGCGAGTTCGATCACGCCTTTGCGAGCCAGCGCGCGCAGATGCTCTTCTGCCGAGTTGGCCGAGCTGAAGCCCAATTCGGCCGCGATCTCGGCGCGCGTGGGCGGAAAGCCCGTGCGCTCGATCGCGCGGCGGATCAGATCGAAAACCTGCTGCTGTCGTGCGGTGAGTTTGGTCATGGCGCCACTGTATGGATGAACAGGTGACTGTATTTTTATACAGTATGCGGCGCTTTTCAAGCTTTACTTTAAGTTCGTGTGCCGATGCGCCCTCCGGCAAGCCCAGCCCTTTCAACGTCGAAAACCGCGTTCGAACGCGGTATTCGACCCATCGTTACCACTTTTGCGTATTAAAAAATGAAGAAACATTATTTTTAATGATGAAGCGCCGCAGATAGACTGGCTGCACATCGATATGAGGCCCGGCGGAGTAAGCAAATCGCGGGCGTGGGAAACAGCAGCGAGCGGAGAAAACATCAATGAACGGTCGGACTACGGGGTTTGCACATAGCGCGTCTGAGCGCACGACATCGGCGACGCCAAACAAGGCGGCACGGCGCGGGGCGACGTGGCGCTCGACACAGCGCGCGAAGCAATTCTTCGCTTCGCTGGCCATCGGTGCGGCCGCGGTGCTCGGTCTGGCCGCACAGGCGCATGCTGATACGACGCTGCTCAATGTGTCGTACGACCCGACGCGCGAACTGTACCAGGACATCAATGCGGCATTCGGCAAGCAATGGAAGGCGCAGACCGGCGAGTCGGTCACCTTCAAGCAGTCGCACGGCGGCTCGGGTGCACAGGCGCGCTCGGTGCTTGACGGGTTGCAGGCCGACGTCGTGACGCTCGCGCTCGCCTACGACATCGACGCGCTCGCGAACAAGGGCCTCGTCGACAAGGACTGGCAGAAGCGCTTGCCCGATAACGCCTCGCCGTACACGTCGACGATCGTATTTCTCGTGCGCAAGGGCAACCCGAAACACATCAAGGACTGGGACGATCTGGTGAAGCCGGGCGTCGCGATCGTGACGCCGAACCCGAAGACATCGGGCGGCGCACGCTGGAACTATCTGGCTGCATGGGCCTATGCGCTGCATCAGCCCGGCGGCAACGAGCAGACAGCGAAGGCGTTCGTGTCGAAGCTCTACAAGAACGCGGGCGTGCTCGATTCCGGCGCGCGCGGCGCGACGACGAGCTTCGTGCAGCGCGGTATCGGCGACGTGCTGATCGCATGGGAAAACGAGGCGTTTCTGTCGATCAAGGAGTTCGGACCGGACAAGTTCGAGATCGTGGTGCCGTCGGTCAGCATTCTCGCGGAGCCGCCCGTCGCGGTGGTCGACAAGGTCGTGGACCGCCATGGCACGCGCAAGCTCGCCGAAGCGTATCTGAAGTTCCTGTACAGCGAAGAAGGCCAGGAGATCGCCGCAAAGAACTTCTACCGTCCGCGTTCGAACAAGGTGCCCGCGGCGCTGACCGAAAAGTTTCCGAAGCTTAAGCTTTACACGGTCGACGATACGTTCGGCGGCTGGACGAACGCGCAGAAGACGCACTTTGCCGACGGCGGCGTGTTCGATTCGATTTACTCGCCGCAGTAGCACTCGCGCTGCGGCGGATGCAGTCAGGCAAGCGCGCCTTCGGGCGCGCTTTTGAGCGTGTAACCGAAATGCCTGTTGCGCAGTGCGCGCACTGTGCACAACAGCGACCGGGGCAAGACTTTTGAAAGAGTACCCAGCATGACGACGTTGACCTTCCGCAAGCCCAGTGCGTTGCCGGGCTTCGGCCTGACGCTCGGCATCACGGTGGCTTACCTGAGCCTCGTGGTGCTGATCCCGCTTGCGTCCACGTTCCTCAAAACGGCAACGCTCGACTGGAGCCAGTTCGTGCGCGCGGTCGGTTCGCCGCGTGTGCTCGCGTCATACAGGCTCACGTTTTCCGCGGCGCTCGGCGGCGCATTGATCAACGCCGTGTTCGGTTTTCTCGTCGCGTGGGTGCTCACGCGCTATACGTTCCCGTTCAAGCGTGTCGTCGATGCGATCGTCGATCTGCCGTTCGCGCTGCCGACCTCGGTGGCCGGCATCTCGCTTGCGGCCGTCTATGCGGGCAACGGCTGGATCGGCCGGTTTCTGGAACCGCTCGGCCTCAAGATCGCGTTCACGCCGCTCGGCGTGCTCGTCGCGCTGACGTTTATCGGCTTGCCGTTCGTCGTGCGCACGGTGCAGCCGGTGCTCGAGGAGTTCGAACGCGAGCAGGAGGAAGCGGCCGCGTGCCTCGGCGCATCGCGCTGGCTGACTTTCCGGCGCGTGATCCTGCCGGCCGTGTTTCCGGCGCTGCTGACCGGCTTCGCGCTCGCTTTCGCGCGCGCGCTCGGCGAATACGGCTCGGTGATTTTTATCGCGGGCAATGTGCCGATGAAGTCGGAGATCACGTCGCTGCTGATCATCACGAAGCTCGAGCAGTACGACTATCCGGGCGCGACGGCGATCGCTGTGGTGATGCTGGTGGTGTCGTTCATCATGTTGCTGCTGATCAATACGCTGCAGTGGTATTTGCAGCGCCGCACGAGCCGCAGCGCGTCGGCACCGGTGCCGGCCGCGGCGCCGGGACGTCTGCCGGCAGCCGCGACGCACGATGGAGGTGCGCGATGAGCGACGACTCCGTCGTGCTGTCGAACACGCGGCGTACGGCTTCGAAGGCCGTGCGCGTCGACAGTCCGGTTACCGAGCCGCGCGCGGTCCGCTGGATTCTGACCACCGTCGCGTTGCTGTTTCTCGTGCTGTTTCTCGTCGTGCCGCTGGCCGCGGTGTTCTATCAGGCGTTGAGCAAAGGCCTCGCGTTCTATTTCGAGTCGCTCGCCGACCCCGACGCATGGTCCGCGATCAAGCTCACGCTGCTGACCGCGGCGCTCGCGGTGCCGCTCAATCTCGTGTTCGGGCTCGTGGCCTCGTGGTGTATCGCGAAGTTCGAGTTCCGCGGCAAGGCGCTGCTGACGACGCTGATCGATCTGCCGTTTTCGGTATCGCCCGTCATTTCGGGCCTGATCTATGTGCTGCTGTTCGGCGCGCAGGGCTGGTTCGGTCCGTGGCTGCAAGCGCATGATGTGCAGATCGTGTTCGCGGTGCCGGGCATCGTGCTCGCAACCGTGTTCGTCACGTTCCCGTTCGTCGCGCGCGAGCTGATTCCGCTGATGCAGGCGCAAGGCACCGACGAAGAAGAAGCCGCGCACGTGCTCGGCGCGTCGGGCTGGCAGATTTTCCGCCGCGTGACGCTGCCGAACGTGAAGTGGGGTCTGCTGTACGGCGTGATTCTGTGCAACGCGCGGGCGATGGGCGAGTTCGGTGCGGTGTCGGTCGTGTCGGGCCATATTCGCGGGCAGACCGACACGATGCCGCTGCACGTCGAAATTCTCTACAACGAATATAACTTCTCGGCGGCGTTCGCCGTGGCGTCGCTGCTCGCGTTGCTCGCGCTCGTGACGCTCGGCCTCAAGCTGCTTGCCGAGCGGCATATGTCGGCGGAGGCTGCGTCGTCGCGTGCCGGCGCGCAGGCCGCTGCCGGGTCCGGCATGGCGGCCGGCGCGGCCGCCGGCCGCCGGATTCAATAAGGAGCGCAACAGATGGGCATCACCGTTCGTAATTTGCATAAGCGCTTCGGCGATTTCACGGCGCTCGACAACGTGTCGCTCGACTTTCCGCCCGGCGAACTGGTCGCGCTGCTCGGGCCGTCCGGTTGCGGCAAGACCACGCTGTTGCGCGTGATCGCCGGTCTCGAGTTCGCGGACGACGGGCAGGTCGTGCTGCAAGGGCAGGACGTCGCCGAAGTTCGCGCGCGCGAGCGCGAGGTCGGCTTCGTGTTCCAGCATTACGCGCTGTTCCGTCATATGACCGTGTTCGAGAACGTCGCATTTGGTCTGCGCGTGAAGCCGCGCAACGAGCGGCCGTCCGAAGCGGCGATTCGCGAGAAGGTGCATGAACTGCTCAAGCTCGTGCAGCTCGACTGGCTTGCGCCGCGCTATCCGTCGGAGCTGTCGGGCGGGCAGCGGCAGCGTATCGCGCTGGCGCGCGCGCTCGCGGTCGAACCGAAGGTGCTGCTGCTCGACGAGCCGTTCGGCGCGCTCGACGCGAAAGTGCGCAAGGAGCTGCGCGGCTGGCTGCGCCGCCTGCACGACGATCTGCATATTTCGACGATCTTTGTCACGCATGATCAGGAAGAAGCGCTCGAAGTGGCGGACCGCATCGTCGTGATGAATCACGGGCATGTCGAGCAGGTCGGCAGCCCGCAGGATGTGTACGACCATCCGCAGACGTCGTTCGTCTACGAGTTTCTCGGCGCGGCGAACCGTCTGCACGGCAGTGTCGACCGGCGTGGCTTCGTCGTCGACGGGGCGGCACAGCCGATCGCCGTCGATGCGGGCTTCGAGGGGCCGGCGCTCGCGTATGTGCGACCGCACGATCTCGTGCTGTATCGCGAGGCGGCGGGTGGGGAACGTGAGGGCATTGCGCTCGGCGTGCGGCGCGTGGTGACGCTTGGCGGGTCGGTGCGTGTCGAACTCGAACGGCGTAAGCGCGGCGCGGTGGAATCGGCGGCGGATGCACGCGGAGCATCGGTGCTCGAAGCGGAGCTTGATCGCGAAGCGTGGCGCGAATTGCAGCTTGCCGTCGGCGATACGGTGACGGCGGTGCCGCGTTCGCTGCGTGTGTTCCCGGCGCGGGATTGAACAGGAGACCCCATGAACTTCCAGCAGTTGCGCTTCGTGCGCGAGGCCGTGCGCCAGAATATGAACCTGACCGAAGTCGCGAACGTGCTCTACACGTCGCAGTCGGGCGTGTCGAAACAGATCAAGGACCTCGAGGACGAACTCGGCGTCGATGTGTTTATCCGCCGCGGCAAGCGTCTCACCGGCCTCACGGAGCCGGGCAAGGCCGTGCATCAGCTGATCGAGCGGATGCTGCTCGATGCGGAAAACCTGCGTCGCGTCGCACGGCAGTACGCGGACCAGGACAACGGCCACCTCGTCGTCGCGACCACGCACACGCAGGCGCGCTACGCGCTGCCGAAAGTGATCCGCCAGTTCACCGACGTGTTTCCGAAAGTGCATCTGGCGCTGCGCCAGGGCAACCCGCAGCAGATCGCGCAGATGATCATCAACGGCGAAGCAGATCTAGGCATCTCGACCGAAGCGCTCGACCGGTACCCCGATATCGTGACGTTCCCGTGCTATTCGTGGCATCACGTCGTCGTCGTGCCGAAAGAGCATCCGCTCGTCGGCCGCGCGAACCTGACCCTCGAAGAGATCGCCGAATACCCGATCGTCACCTACGACCAGGACTTCACGGGCCGCTCGCATATCGACCAGGCATTCACGAAGGTCGGCGCGATGCCCGACGTCGTGCTGACCGCCATCGACGCGGACGTAATCAAGACTTATGTCGAACTCGGCATGGGCGTCGGCATCGTCGCGGCAATGGCGTTCGATCCGAAGCGCGACAGCGAACTCGTCGCGCTCGACACGCAGCATCTGTTCGAGGCGAGCACGACGCGCGTCGGCTTGCGCAAGGGCGCGTTTCTGCGCGCTTACGCGTACCGGCTCATCGAAATGTTCGCGCCGCAATTGAGCGAAGCGGAAATCGCGGCGCAATTGCGCGAGACGGCCTAGGCTTGGCTGGGTTCGCTGCGCGGCAGGCGGTTTCAGCGTTCGCCTGACGCGAGCCGCGCAGGGCAATGCGTTTCGCTGTGGACCGAAGCGGCGCATCGCTTACAATCGCCCGCATGAATACCTCTTCTTCGTCGCCTTCCGCCGCGTCTTATAGCGCATTGCCGCGCATCGCCGTGCTCGCGACCGGCGGCACGATCGCCGGCTCCGCACAGGATGCGACCAGCACCGCCGGCTATCAGGCCGGCGTCGTCGGTGTCGGGCAACTGCTTGCGGCCGTGCCCGCGCTTCCGGCACTCGCGAACATCGAGGCCGAACAGGTCGCGAGCATCGACAGCAAGGACATGTCGCTCGCTTTGTGGACCACGCTCGCGCAACGCGTCAACGCGCTGCTCGCCACCGACGACATCGACGGCATCGTCATCACGCACGGCACCGACACGCTCGAGGAAACCGCCTATCTGCTGCATCTGACGGTGAAGAGCACGAAGCCCGTCGTGCTGACCGCGGCAATGCGGCCGTCGAGTGCACTGTCGGCCGACGGCCCGCTCAATCTGCTCAATGCGGTCAGCGTCGCGGCGAACCGCGCGGCCCACGGCCAGGGCGTGCTCGTCGCGTTCAATAACCGCATTCACAGCGCACGCGATGTGGTGAAGACGAGCACGTTCGCCGTCGACGCATTCCAGTCGCCGGAAGTCGGCGCGCTCGGTTGGGTGCAGGATGGTCGCGTCGAATTTCAGCGCCGCGTCGTGCGGCCTCATACGACGGCCAGCGCGTTCGCGATCGAAGCGACGGCGAACGATAGCTGGCCTGCCGTCGAAATCGTCGCGAGTTACGCGGGCGCAAGCCGCGTGACGGTCGATGCCCTCGTGAAGGCCGCTGTGCGCGGCATCGTCGTCGCGGGCACGGGTAACGGGTCGATTCACGCGTCGCTGCAGCAAGCACTTGCAGACGCGGCCGCGCAGGGCATCGCAGTCGTACGCGCATCGCGCGTCGGTTCGGGGCATGTGATGCACAACGGTGCGGCATCGGACGATACGCTCGGCTTTGTCAGCGCGAATGCGCTGAATCCGTATAAGGCGCGTGTTCTGCTGCTGCTGGCGCTGGCGGCCGGCAACACGACGCAAGCGGCGTTGCAGCGCGTATTCGATCTTTACTGACTGGGTACGCGACCTCGCACGCGCGGTGCGTGCGCTAGAAGCGCGTCGCGTTGCGCGCGCGCTCGATTGAAATCCGACAGGCGGACACCCGACGACGACGTCTGACCGACCAAGGCTTCCCCGTCGCCGACGGGCGCCGCTGCGGACCCCACTAGCCGCCCTCAGCCCAGAGCGGCCTGATTTGTCCAGCCCGTTGCGTGATGCGCTTCGGACCGGACGCCCCACGAGAGGGCTGTCGCTGCACGTTGCGGCAGATGCGACAGCCCGAGTCCTGCTTGACTGCTTTATCAGGTGCAAGAACGCGTCAGGCTGCCTTCGCGTCGCTCGCAGGCGCCTGCGCGACTTCGAAGTTGCCCATGATCTCGAGCGCGCGCACCATCGCCGAGTGATCCCATGCCTTGCCGCCGTTCGCCGCGCAGACGCTGAACAGTTGCTGCGCGCTCGCCGTATGCGGCAGCGCGATGCCGAGCTTGCGCGCGCCGTCGAGCGCAAGGTTCAGGTCCTTCTGATGCAGTTCGATGCGAAAGCCCGGGTTGAACGTGCGCTTCGTCATGCGCTCGCCGTGCACTTCCAGAATGCGCGACGCCGCGAAGCCGCCCATCAGCGCGCGGCGCACGCGTTCCGGGTCCGCGCCCGAGCGCGCCGCGAACAGCAGCGCTTCCGCAACCGCCTCGATATTGAGCGCAACGATGATCTGGTTCGCGACCTTGCAGGTCTGGCCTGCGCCGTTGTCGCCGATCAGCGTGACGTTCTTGCCCATCAGATCGAACAGCGGCCTCGCCTGATCGAAGGCCTTCTGCGGACCGCCGACCATGATCGTCAGCGTGGCCTCGCGCGCGCCGATCTCGCCGCCGGACACGGGCGCATCGAGATAGTCGCAGCCCAGTTCGTTGATCTTCTTCGCGAACGCCTGCGTTTCGAGCGGCGAGATCGAGCTCATGTCGATCACGAGCTTGCCCTTGGCGAGGCCCGCCGCGACGCCGTCAGCGGCGAACAGCACGTTCGCGACGTCGGGCGTATCGGGCACCATGATCACGATCACGTCCGATGCCTGCGCAACGGCCGTCGAATCCTTGACGACGGTCGCGGTCTTGGTCAGATCGTCCGGCACCGGATACGCGCCGTTCACGAACAGCGTGTGGCCGCCCTTCAGAAGGTTGCGCGCCATATGCGCGCCCATGATGCCAAGGCCGATAAAACCGATCTTTGCCATTTACGTACTCTCCGTGATAGCTGGAAATTGAGGTCCTGAGGTCTTCGCTGTGCTTATGCCGTCGCTTTCGCGCCGTGCGCCGACTTCGCCTGGCGGAACCAGCCGAGTCCTTCGGCGGTCGTCGTGCGCGGCTTGTATTCGCAGCCGATATAGCCTGCGTAGCCGAGCGAGTCGAGCAGATCGAACAGGAACGGATAGTTGATTTCGCCGGTGCCCGGTTCGTTGCGCCCCGGATTGTCGGCGAGCTGGATGTGGGCAATCGACGCGAAATTCTTTTTGATCGTCGCGGCGAGTTCGCCTTCCATGCGCTGCATGTGATAGATGTCGTATTGCAGGAACAGGTTGTCGGAGCCGGCCGCGCGGATCAAGTCGAGTCCTTCGGCGGAGCGGTTCAGCGCGAAGCCCGGAATGTCGTATGAGTTGCACGGCTCGACGAGCAGCCGGATGCCTTCCTTCTTCAGTTCGGCGGCGGCGAAACGCAGGTTATCGACGATCGTCGCGCGCGCCTTGTCCGCATCGACGCCGGCCGTCGGAATACCGACGAGGCAGTTCAATTGCGGTACCTTCAGCGCCTTCGCGTATTCGATCGCGCGCCCGACGCCTTCCTGAAACTCGCCGACGCGATCGGGCAGGCATGCGATGCCGCGTTCGCCGGCTTCCCAGTTGCCGGCCGGCAGGTTGTGCAGCACGAGCTTCAGGCCGTTCTGCTGCAAGCGTTCGGCGAGTTCGGCCGTCTTGTACGGATACGGAAACAGGAATTCGACGGCATCGAAACCCGCGTTCGCCGCGGCGGCAAAGCGCTCGAGGAACGGGACTTCGTTGAACAGCATTGTCAGGTTTGCGGCGAATTTCGGCATTGTTGCTCTCTGGTCGGTCAGGTGGACAACGTCCCGCGGGCGGTTGTCGCTAACCGCCGCACGGGCATGGCAAAAACAGAAACGGACTGGTAGATGTGCCGCGACGGCAACGCGCGGCACAGGCGAGGGCGGCGCGCCGTCGCGGCGCAATCTGCCGCTCGTTTCGTCAATCGAGCGCGCTCAGTGCGGTGATCGACGTCGGCGCATCCTCGTGCGACGCGGCCAGTTCTTCGAACTCGTTGACTGCGTCGATTTCGGCGCCCATCGAGATGTTCGTCACACGCTCGAGAATCACTTCGACGACAACCGGTACGTTGAACTCGGACAGCATCGCCTGCGCTTTCTTGAGCGCCGGCTGGATGTCTTCGGGCTTGAACACGCGCAGCGCCTTGCAGCCGAGACCTTCGGCAACCTTCACGTGATCGACGCCGTAGCCTTCCACTTCGGGCGCGTTGATATTGTCGAACGACAGTTGCACGCAGTAATCCATCTCGAACGCGCGCTGCGCCTGGCGGATCAGGCCCAGATACGAGTTGTTGACCACCACGTGCACATACGGCAGCTTGAACTGCGCACCGGCCGCCAGTTCTTCGATCATGAACTGGAAGTCGTAATCGCCGGACAGCGCGACGATCGGGCGCTGCGGATCGGCCGCGCGCACGCCGAGCGCGGCGGGAATCGTCCAGCCGAGCGGGCCCGCCTGGCCGCAGTTGATCCAGTTGCGTGCCTTGAACACGTGCAGGAACTGCGCGGCGGCGATCTGCGACAGGCCGATCGTGCTCACGTAGCAGGTGTCGCGGCCGAACGCCTTGTTCATCTCTTCGTAGACGCGCTGCGGCTTGACCGGCACGTTGTCGAAGTGCGTCTTGCGCAGCATCGTGCGCTTGCGCTCCTGGCACTCCTCGACCCACGCGCCGCGGTTCTTCAGCTTGCCCGCGGCCTTCCATTCCTTCGCGACCTCGACGAACAGTTCGAGCGCGGCCTTCGCGTCGGACACGATGCCGAGATCGGGGCCGAACACGCGGCCGATCTGCGTCGGCTCGATATCGATGTGCACGAATTTACGGCCCTTCGTATACACCTCGACACTGCCCGTATGGCGGTTGGCCCAGCGGTTGCCGATGCCAAGCACGAAGTCGGAGGCGAGCATCGTCGCGTTGCCGTAGCGGTGCGATGTCTGCAGGCCGACCATGCCGGCCATCAGCGGATGGTCGTCGGGAATCGCGCCCCACGACATCAGCGTCGGAATCACGGGCACGCCGATCGTTTCGGCGAACTGCACGAGCAAATCTTCGGCAGCCGCGTTGATGACGCCGCCGCCCGACACGATCAGCGGCTTTTCCGCGTCGTTGAGCATCTTCAGCGCGGCTTCGATCTGCGCGCGCGTCGCCTTCGGCTTGTAGACCGGCAGCGGTTCGTAGGTGTCGATGTCGAACTCGATCTCGGCCACTTGCACGTCGACCGGCAGGTCGATCAGCACGGGACCCGGACGGCCCGAGCGCATCAGGTGGAAGGCTTGCTGGAACACGCGCGGCACGAGCGCCGGCTCGCGCACCGTGACGGCCCATTTGGTGACGGGCTTCGCGATCGATTCGATATCGACGGCCTGGAAATCTTCCTTGTAAAGGCGGGCGCGCGGCGCCTGGCCCGTGATCGCGAGAATCGGAATCGAGTCGGCCGATGCCGAGTAGAGGCCCGTGATCATGTCGGTGCCCGCGGGGCCCGACGTGCCGATACAGACGCCGATGTTGCCCGGCGCGGCGCGCGTGTAGCCTTCGGCCATGTGCGATGCGCCCTCGACGTGGCGTGCGAGCACGTGGCTGATGTTGCCCGCCTTGCGCATCGCGGAGTAGAACGGATTGATTGCGGCGCCGGGTACGCCGAACGCAGTGTCGATTCCTTCTTTTTCAAGCACGAGTACGGCTGCGTCGACGGCTCTCATCCTGGCCATGAGTGTCTCCTCGGGAGGTCCTGCAAAGTGGGAAATGGGGCGTTCCCTGCACTTTAGGCCTGCACCAAAGGTTTGATAAGATCGGTTTGGGTCGTTTATTCCGATACAAAAAGTATCGAATCGGATTGGGCACGGAGACAGCAGATGGACCGCTTCAAACAGATCGAAACCTTCGTGCGGGTGGCCGACTCCGGCAGCCTCGCGGCCGCGGCGCTCGAGGAGGGCGTCTCGCCGGTCATTCTGGGCCGCCGTATCGACGCGCTCGAAAAGCGGCTCGGCGTCAAGCTGATGTACCGGTCCACGCGGCGGCTCGTCGTCAGCGAGGAGGGCGCGGTGTTTCTCGAACGCTGCCGCGGGCTGCTGGCCGAATGGGATCAGGCGGAAAACGAACTGTCGGCCGGGCACCGCGCGGTCAGCGGCCACCTGATCGTGTCGGCGCCGGCCGCGTTCGGCCGCAAGCACGTCGCGCCGCTCGCGCCGGCGTTTCTTGCCGACAAGCCGGAGTTACAGGTGTCGTTCAATCTGACCGACCGCGTCGTCGATCTCGTGCGCGAAGGCTACGACCTGTCGATTCGCATCGGCGGCGCCGTCGATCCGAACTTCGTCGCGGTCAAGCTCGCGTCGAACCGGCGCGTCGTGTGCGGCACGCCCGAATACTTCGACAAACATGGCCGGCCCAGGACGCTCGAAGACCTGCCCGAGCACAATTGCCTCGCTTTCAACCTGCAAGGCGGCCAGAACCGCGGCTGGTATTTCCGGCGCAACGGCAAGCTCGCTACCGTGCGCGTCGGCGGCTCGCTCGACTGCAACGACGGCGAGCTGCTCCATCGTTGGGTATCCGAAGGCCTCGGACTCGGCTGGCGCTCGACGTGGGAAGTGCAACAGCAGCTCGCGCGCGGCGAGCTCGAAACCGTGCTCGACGAATACGCACTGCCCGAGTACGACATTCTTGCCGTGTATCCGCAGCAGCGGTTCGTGCCGGCCAAGGTGCGCTATTTCATCGACTATCTGAAAGACGTTTACGCGCGGCCCGGCTACTGGACGGGCGAGGCGTAGCGTTCATCCGACGACCAGCGTGCCGTTCATCGTTTCGTGTCCCGATCCGCAAAAGATGTCGCACAAGAATTCGACGGTACCGGCGTCGCCGGCCTGCGCGGCGACCCGTACGGGCGGTCCCGGCAGTACGTCGGCGCGCACGCCGTATTGCGGTATGGAGAACCCCATGGGTACGTCTTCGGCGGTCAGTTCGAAGACGACTGCTTCGTGCGGGGCGAGCCTGATCTGATTCGGGGTGAACACGAAGCGCTTCGCGCGCACCTCGATTACGCGCGGCGCGGCGGCACGCGCTGGAATGCGCGACATCGCGGCGAGCGCAGCGGCCGCGCCGGCCAGCATCAGCCATCTGCGCCGTGCGGGCGCGGCGGCGAGCATGGTGGCGGCGGGCTTCGTGGCGGCGGGTTTCATGTCCGAATGGCCGGCACGTTTGCCCGATGCCGTAGCGGCGGCGTGGCGGGCGGTGGATTCGATTGGCTTTTGCATCGCGCTTCCCCACGATCACGAAAGATTGCGAATCGGCTTCTCGTCGAGCGCGAATGCGTCCGGCGCCCTGTCCACCTCGACCTGGCGCCAGCCGAGACCGCGATAGGGCGCGGCCGCGTCCCACGGCACCGGCAGCCGCTTCTCCTGCGAGCCCGGCGCCGGCAGCGGGAACATCAGCGAGCGCGCCGCGTGGTGCGCGATATTGCCGGTCATCGTGTGGTGTTCCTGATGGATGTGTCCGTAGAACACTGTCACGTTCTGCCGGCGCGTCAGCACCTCGATCACCTGCGCGCCGTCGCGCGTCGCCCAGTCCCATTGCGGCGCGAGATCGAACAGCGGCCGATGCGTGAAGACGACGATGCGCGCATCTCCGGGCTGCCTGTCGAGATCGGCGGCAAGCCACGCGATCTGCTCGGCGCCGACGCGGCCCGCCGGGTCCGATACGTTGTCGAGCGTAATGAAGTGCACACCCTTGTGATCGAACGTGTAGTGGGTGTCGCCGAAGCGCTCCTTGAACGCGGCGCCTGCGTCGAGGCTCGCGTCGTGCTCGCCGGGCATCAGGTAGAGCGGTTTCACGTCGAGATTGAGCACGATCGCCTCGAACTGCTTCATCCGCTCGCGGCGCAACATCGGATCGTCGGTCGTGTGCGTGAGATCGCCGGTGAAGATCACGAAATCCGGCTTGACCGGCAGCGCGTTGACGGCGGCAACCGCCTTCGGCAGCGTGCCCTTCGCGTCCGGATTGACAGCGGGGCCTTCGAAGCCCCAGTGCGCATCGGATAGCTGGACGAAATAAAAGTCCTGGTCGCGCCCGTACGTGAAGCCGGGCAATGCCGACGCGAAGGCCGCGCCGCCGACCGCGGCCAGCTTCAGGAAATCGCGCCGTTTCAGATGACGAAGGGTGCTTTGCATGACTGCCTCCTCGGTTGTGACCCGGCTGTGACCCGGTTGCCGTTGAATTTCGCGGTTCGTCTGTGGAACCTGGCGGGCACGCCGTTTATTCCCGTCTGAAATTTTTCGCTGAACGACGCATCCGGCGGGAATAAACTCGTCGCGTAGCCGGTACAGCAGCCGTAACGATCGGAGGGCTCCGGTGACCGAAACCGACAGTGATGCCGCACAGCGCAGCGCCCGCTTCCAGCAGATGGCGCTGCCGCATCTCGATGCGGCCTTTAACCTCGCACGCTGGTTGTGCGGCAATCCGAACGATGCGGAAGACATCGTGCAGGACGCCTACGTCCGCGCGTTCCGATACTTCGATATGTTCCACGGCGAGAACGCGCGGCCGTGGCTGCTCACGATCGTGCGGCGCACGTGGTACAGCGAATGGCAGAAGCGCGAGATGTCGCGCCATTCGGTCGAATTCGACGAAAACCTCGACGACTCGACCTTCGAAGGCTGGAGCGATTCGAACGCCGACCCCGAGACGCTGATGATCCGCGACCAGGACACGCGGCTCGTGCATGCGGCGCTCGAACAGTTGCCCACCGAGTATCGCGAGGTGATGGTGCTGCGCGAACTCGAGGAACTCAGTTATCGCGAGATCGCGACGATCGCCGACCTGCCGGTCGGCACGGTGATGTCGCGGCTTGCGCGCGGGCGAAGGCGGCTGGCGGCAGCGCTCGCGTCGATGCACGCGCGCCCGGGGAACCCGGGCGGCGGGTCGGCGCCGTCGCGCGCGGCCGCCGGCGGCAGCGGGGTGTCGTCCGCGGCGGGTTCCGGCGCGCGCAGCGCGCGCGACAAGCGGTGCGCAGCGAGCTTCGCCGGCGCGGCTGCGGCCATGCCGGCACCGAACGCCGCGTCGATGCAGCCAGCCGGCGCTATTCCAGCGCTGCCCGCGACGGCCGATCGGACCTACCGGACCAATTGGACCAATTGGACCGGCGCACGTACGCCGGGCGCGTCGACTTCCGCCAACTTGCAGGACCGGATGCCCGGCAAGACCGGCGAACCGCCGGCAGGCAGCCCCGGCAATCGCGGTGCGATGCCGGGCGGCATCGTAGAGGAGAGCCCAGATGGACTGTAACGACGCACGCCCGCTCATCGACGCGAACGTCGACCGGGAACTCTCGCCGCCCGATGCGCATGCGCTGCAGCAGCACATCGACGGGTGCGCTGCCTGCCAGCGCGAAACCGACGCGATCCGCGCGCTGAGCGCCGCGGTGCGCAACGCGGCCCAATATCATCGCGCGCCGCAGGCACTGCGTGCGCGCATCATCGGGGCGCTGCCGGCGACGCAAGTCGCACAGCCGCGCGACGAGACCAGCCGAGCCGCCGCAGAGCGGAATATTGGCGAACCACGGCGTGGCGACGCGCCGGAAAGAGCGCGCGATGCGGCGTCGGACCCGGCTCGCGCCGGCCAGCGCAACACGCCCGCGAGAAACCGCTGGCTCGATTTTCTGCGCGGCGCGCGGCCGGCAAGCAATCCTGCGCGCGGCGGCCCGTCGGACCCGGCGCCGCTCGCGCAGCCTTTCGGCGCGGCCGCGTGGCGCGGCGGGGCGATTGCGTTCACGGTATGCGCGGCCGCCGCGCTCGGCGTGCTTTACACGCAGCAGCGTGCGGCCGCGCCGTCGGGGCTCGTCGACGAACTCGTGTCGAGCCATGTGCGCGCGCAGATTTCGGGGCGCGATATCGACGTGATTTCGTCGGACCAGCACACGGTGAAGCCGTGGTTCAACGGACGCATCGACTATGCGCCGCCGGTCGTCGACCTCGCGTCGAGCGGCTTTCCGCTGGTGGGCGGACGGCTCGACTACGTCGGCCATCGGCGCGTGGCGGTGCTGACCTACACGCATCGCAAGCACGTGATCGACGTCTATGTGTTTCCGGACACCGATCCGGCGGGCGGCAAGCCGGGGCCGTCGCTGTCGAGCGACGGCTACTCGGTGGCGCGCTGGCGCGACGCGGGCATGATGTGGTGGGCGGTCACCGATGCGTCGCCGGAATCGCTGACGCAGCTCGAGGCGGCGCTGCGGGCGCGGCTGCAGCTCGGCGGCGGGTGATCGACGGCTGATCGACGGCTGATCGACGGCTGATCGACGGCTGATCGGGCGATGCCGGCGCTGGAAAATCGGGCGGCGCACGCGAGCAAACACAGAACGGATACGGGGGAAGCAGCGCAAAACCGCGCCGGACGTTGGTCCGGCGCGGCGAGGAGATAGCTTGGCAGACTGGGACCCGGCCGCGCCGGCATACGATAAATCGTTGAAATTCAAAGCATAATTACGCCCTGCAAGCATAGATTCCAGCTTGCATTCGAGCCCCATTCAGGTTAGACTTTCGGGCTTCTCACTTGCCGCACCGGTTCGACGCCCGGGCGGCTTTATATCCAAAAGCGACACAAGGAGTGTGTATGCGTCATTATGAAATCGTCTTTATCGTGCACCCCGATCAGAGCGAGCAAGTGCCCGCCATGATCGAGCGGTACAAGTCCACGATCACGTCGCACGGCGGCCAGATCCACCGCATCGAAGACTGGGGCCGTCGCCAGCTGGCCTACATGATCGAGAAACTCGCGAAGGCTCACTACGTCTGCATGAACATCGAGTGCGACCAGGCCACGCTGGAAGAGCTCGAGCACGCATTCAAGTTCAACGACGCCGTGCTGCGCCACCTGATCGTCAAGATGAAGAAGGCCGAAACCGGCCCGTCGCCGATGATGAAGGAAGTGCAGCGCGAAGAAGCCAAGAAGGCGGCTGCTACGCAACCGTCCGAAGCGCAGGCTTAAGACTCTTTATTTAAGCCATCAGAGTCACGCAACGCCGTCAATCATGAATCAATGAACCGGCTGCAACTCACAGCCAGCGTCGTCGAACGCGAACCGGTGCGATACACGCCCGCCGGCGTTCCGATTGCAGGCTGCACGTTGCAGCACCGCACCGAAGTCGTCGAAGCGGGCATCGCCCGGGTGGTTGAACTGACGATGCCGGCGGTAGCGGCCGGTGAGGCGAGCGGCAGGCTGGAACGCTGTGCGATGGGCGTCGAAACGCTCTTCACAGGCTTCCTGGCCAGGAAAAGCCGCAATGCGAGAACTCTGGTGTTTCACATCACAGATTTGCAGGACATAGGAAAGGACTGAACATGCCCCGCCCGACTGGTAAGAAATTCGACAAGCGTCGCCAGCAACAAAACCCGCTCTTCAAGCGCAAGAAGTTCTGCCGCTTCACGGCTGCCGGCGTCGAACAGATCGACTACAAAGATATCGAAACGCTGAAAGACTTCATCGGCGAAAACGGCAAGATCACGCCGGCGCGTCTCACGGGTACGAAGTCGCACTATCAACGCCAGCTGGACACGGCCATCAAGCGCGCGCGTTTTCTCGCGCTGATGCCGTACACCGACCAGCACAAGGCCTAAACCCGACGGCGCCATAAGGAGCATTTGAATGCAGATCATTCTTCTCGAAAAAGTCGTCAACCTGGGCAACCTCGGCGATATCGTCAAGGTGAAGGACGGCTACGCACGTAACTTCCTGATCCCGAACAAGCAGGCGCGCCGCGCAACGAAAGATGCGATCGCCGAATTCGAAGTCCGCCGCGCGGAACTCGAAAAAGTCGCCGCTGAAAAGCTGGCAGCCGCTCAGGCACAAGGCGAAAAGCTGAACGGCCTGACGGTTCAGATCGGCCAGAAGGCGGGCGTCGATGGCCGTCTGTTCGGTTCGGTGACGAACGCGGACATCGCCAATGCGTTGTCGAAGCAAGGCTTCGCGGTCGAAAAGGCGCAAGTGCGCATGCCGGAAGGCCCGCTCAAGATGGTCGGCGACCATCCGGTGCAGGTTTCGCTGCACACTGACGTTCTCGTCGACGTGACGGTGTCGGTGCTGGGCGAGCACGTGTAAGCGGCAACCGGCGCTGAGCCGGATCGCAAGAAAAAGTCGCCGGGCATCAGTGAGGCGCGAGGGCAGGGGCCGGGAAACCGGCCCCTGCTTTTTTATCGCCGCGTCGCGCACCGGCGGTCTTTGCTGACACGGCTAATTGCCCGATAATCCCACCCCATGAACGCACCGCCGAAAGACCCCCAACTCGAGTCGCTGAAAGTTCCGCCGCATTCGATCGAGGCCGAGCAATCGGTGCTTGGCGGTTTGCTGCTCGACAACGCCGCGTGGGACCGCATCGCGGACTTCCTGTCGCAAGGCGACTTCTACCGGTACGACCACCGCATCATCTACGAACACATCGGCCGGCTGATCGCGGCAACGCGGCCGGCCGACGTCGTGACGGTGTTCGAGGCGTTGACCACGTCGGGCAAGGCCGAGGACGTCGGCGGTCTCGCGTACCTGAACGCACTCGCGCAGAACACGCCTAGCGCGGCGAATATCCGCCGCTATGCGGAAATCGTGCGCGACCGCGCGGTGCTGCGCCGGCTCGTATCGGTGGCCGACGAAATTTCCGCGGACGCGTTCAATCCGCAGGGCAAGGAAGTGCGCCAACTGCTCGACGAAGCGGAATCGAAGGTGTTTTCGATCGCCGAAGACGGCGCGCGCGGCACGCAGGGCTTCCTCGAAATCGGTCCGCTGCTCACACAGGTCGTCGAGCGGATCGACACGCTTTATCACACGGCGAACCCGAGCGACGTGACGGGCACGCCGACAGGCTTCGTCGATCTCGACCGGATGACGTCGGGCATGCATGGCGGCGAGTTGATCATCGTGGCGGGAAGACCGTCGATGGGGAAGACCGCACTGTCGATGAACATCGGCGAATACGTCGCGGTCGAGTACGGCCTGCCGGTTGCGGTGTTCTCGATGGAAATGCCGGGCACGCAACTGACGATGCGTATGCTCGGTTCGGTCGGCCGCCTCGATCAGCATCGGATGCGCACCGGGCGTCTCACCGACGAAGATTGGCCGAAGCTCACGCACGCGGTGCAGAAAATGAGCGAAGCACAGGTCTTTATCGACGAGACCGGTGGCCTGAACCCGATGGAATTGCGCTCGCGCGCGCGGCGACTGGCGCGGCAATGCGGCAAGCTCGGTCTCATCATCGTCGACTATTTGCAGCTGATGAGCGGATCGTCGGCGGGCGAAAACCGCGCGACGGAAATCTCCGAAATCTCGCGTTCGCTGAAAAGCCTTGCCAAAGAACTCGACGTACCGGTGATCGCGCTGTCGCAGCTCAATCGCGGCCTCGAGCAACGTCCGAACAAGCGACCCGTCATGTCGGATTTGCGCGAATCGGGCGCCATCGAGCAGGACGCCGACGTGATCCTGTTTATCTATCGCGACGAGGTTTATAACCCGGACAGCCCGGACAAGGGCACTGCCGAGGTCATTATCGGCAAGCAGCGTAATGGGCCGATCGGCACCGTTCGGCTCACGTTCCTCGGGCAGTACACGAAGTTCGACAATTTTGCAGGCGCGCAGGCGTTCTACGGCAGCGAGTAGGGGCAACGCGCGGAAACAGTGGAGCGAAGGCGGGGCGGAACGCGGCCGCGACCGACGACGATGCGACCGAACGTCCGGAAGTCGCATGGATGCCACGGAGAATGCTCCAAAGTCAGTGTCTCGGTGTGCGACGAACGGTACAATATGTCGGATTTATGACAGACGCACCGTCGTTTCTACATCGGCGGACTGACAGCTCTCCTTCAGGTACCCCATGTTCGGTCGCTTCATGCCCACCGAGGGCAAATTCTTCGAAATCTTCAACGCGCATGCGAAGCACATCGTCTCGGCGAGCCATGAGCTCGAACTGCTGATCGATAATCTCGCCGACGCGGAAATCCATAAGCAGAACGTCCAGTCCGCCGAGAAAGCCGCCGATAAGCTCACGCACGAAACGATCGATCTGCTGCACAAAACCTTCATCACGCCGCTCGACCGCGACGAAATCCACAAACTGATCAGCACGATGGACGACATCCTCGATTTGATGGAGGACGTCGCCACTGCCATTTCGTTGTACGACGTACGAGCCGTCACTTCGGAGGCGAGCCAGCTTGCGCATATCTGCACGTCGACATGCGAGCGCGTGCAGGCGGCGGTCGGCATGCTGTCCGATATGAAGCAGGCGCGCGCGATCCTGAAGGCCTGCGAAGACATCGACCGTCTCGAGTCCGAAGCGGACCGTGTGCTGCGCGCCGCGATGTCGAAGCTGTTCCGCGAAGAAGACGACGTCAAAACACTGATCAAGCTGAAAGCAATCTACGAGTTGCTCGAGTCCGTCACCGACAAATGCGAGGATGTTGCGAACATCATCGAAGGCATCGTGCTGGAAAACGCCTGATGCATTCGATACATCTCGCCATCTGGGGCGTCGCGACGCTCGTAGCGGTCGCGCTCGTGTTCGACTTCATGAACGGCTTCCACGACGCGGCGAACTCGATCGCCACGGTCGTTTCGACCGGCGTGCTGAAGCCGCAACAGGCGGTCGCGTTTGCAGCGCTGTTCAACGTCATCGCGTATTTCATCTTTCACCTGAAGGTCGCGCAGACGGTCGGCAGAGGCACGATCGATCCAGGCATCGTCGACCATTACGTCGTGTTCGGCGCGCTCGTCGGCGCGATCGGCTGGAATATCGTGACGTGGCACTACGGCATCCCGTCGAGTTCGTCGCATGCGCTGATCGGCGGGCTGGTCGGCGCGGCGCTGGCGAAATCGGGGTGGGGCGCGCTGAATATCGACGGTCTGCTGAAAACCATCGCGTTTATTTTCATCTCGCCGCTACTCGGCTTCGTGCTCGGGTCGTTCTTCATGCTGAGCGTGTCGTGGCTGTACTTCCGCACGCCGCCGAGCAAGGTGGACCGGCGCTTCCGGCGGCTGCAACTGCTGTCGGCGGGTCTGTACAGCCTCGGGCACGGCGGCAACGATGCGCAGAAGACCATCGGCATCATCTGGATGCTGCTGATCGCAACCGGCTATGCGTCGGCGAGCGCCGATGCACCGCCGCTCTGGGTGATCGGCGGCTGCTATCTGTCGATGGGGCTCGGCACGCTGTTCGGCGGCTGGCGCATCGTGCGCACGATGGGGCAGAAGATCACGAAGCTGAAGCCGGTCGGCGGTTTTTGCGCAGAAACCGGTGGTGCGCTGACGCTCTTTCTCGCGTCGTGGCTCGGCATTCCGGTGTCGACGACTCACACGATTACCGGCGCGATCGTCGGCGTCGGCGCGACGCAGAAGCTGTCCGCCGTGCGCTGGGGCGTCGCGGGCAATATCGTATGGGCGTGGATTCTGACGATCCCGGCGTCCGCGATACTCGCGGGCGCCGGATGGTGGTTCGGGCATCGGTTCCTGTAACCGCGGCGCTCAGATCAGCGGCGTGCTGACACCGTCCATCGGAATCAGCGCGCCGGTCACATAACTCGCGCGGCGGCTTGCGAGGAAGAGCGCGACGTCGGCGATTTCTTCAGGCTTCGCAAAACGCCCGAGCGGCACTTTCGCTTCGCCGCGCGCCCGCGCTTCGGCGATATCGACGCCTTGCTGCTGCGCCTCGAGCGCGAGTGCTTCCTCGACACGCTCGGTCAGCGTCGCGCCCGGGTTGATCGCGTTGATGCGGATTCCATAGCGGGCGTGATAGTGCGCGAGGCCCACGGTCGCCAGCATCAGCGCCGCGTTCGCGGCGCCGCCGGCAATATGGATGTCCGTCGCGTATTTGCCGCCCATCCCGATGATATTGACGATCGTGCCCGGCTCGGCTGCCTCGCCGGATTTCACGCGCGCGACCATGCGTCGCAGCACTTCCTGCTGCGGGTAGATGTATGGGAAATATTTCGCATCCATCGTGGCCTTGAACGCGTCGGCGTCGAGCGTTTCCGGGTCATAGCGGCGCGCGGCACCCGCGCTGTTGACCAGCACGTCGATCTCGCCGAGCGCCTGCGTCGCTTCTTCGACGACATCGGCGGCGCTGTGCGGATCGTGCAAATCTGCGCGCGCGAGGTGAATCTGCAAGCCTTCGTTTTTCAACTGCTCGCGCGCACGCGCGAGATTGGCCGGATCGCGTGACACGATCGCGACTTTTGCGCCTTCCACCGCAAACGCGCGCGCACACGCGAGGCCGATTCCTTTGCTGCCGCCCGTAATCAGGACGACCTTGCCTTTGAGTCCGAGATCCATCGTGACACCCGCTTTATCTGAAAATATCGGACACGATAGCAGACGCGATTGCGGTGCGCGCGGCGGCGTGCATGTTTCGGGGCCCGGCCTCGAAGTAATGCGAGTGGCGCGCTGACAGGGGGCTTTCGAGCGATCAATAGCTGCTGTTTGCGAAGCCGGCAATCGGGTCGTCGTTGGTCTGTGTCGAAGCCGGGACGCCGCGCGAGTCGGTCGACGCACGCATAATCTGCACGCTGCCGCCCGGGGCCGGCCGTTGCCATTCGGCTGCTTGCGGCGTTCGCTGCGCGGCCTGCGCCTGGCGTGCCGCGGCGACCGCGGACGAGGGCGGGGGCTCGTAAGCATCGGCGGCCGCGTCGATCGCGTCGGGCGCGCGCGCGCTGGCCGTGACCGGCTGTGTCGGCGCGCGTGCGGATTCCGGTGCCGGCGTAACGGCCGGCGACACGGCGCCTGCCGCGCGTGCCTGCGATTGCGCGGCGCTCATCGCGGAGGGCGGTGGTTCGAACGCATCGGCGGATCCGGCAGCGGGCGCAACGGCAGCGGTTGTCGCGGTTGTCGCGCTTCCCGGCGCACGCGCGGTTGCTACGCGGCTGTCGCGCTGCGCGGTGAGCGGCGTCTGTTCGGCCGCTGCACTTTGCGGCGCCGCGTCTAGGGCGCCGGCCGATGCGCCGCCCGGCGCGGCGAGCGCGATTCCGGCGCTCTCGCTCACAGCCCCATTAGCCTTCGGCGCCGCGGCCTCGTAAGTCGGCTCGTCGAACGGCGTCGGCTTCGGCGGCGCGAGCGGCGGCGCAACGCGCCGGATGCCGTCGAAGTGTTTCGCCCAGTACGGATTGGTCAGGTAGTCGAGCCGTACCGTGCCGCCTGTCGACGGCGCGTTGACGAAGCGCAGCTTGCCGACGTAGATGCCGACGTGCGAATGTGGCCGCCCGGTCGTGTTGAAGAAAACGAGGTCGCCCGCCGCGATCTCGTCGGGGGCGATCGACGCGCCGCGCGAACTCATGTCGGCGGTCGTGCGCGGCAGATTTACCGAGGCCGCGCGCTGGACCACATAGTGGACGAGTCCGCTGCAGTCGAAGCCGGCATCGGGCGTATTGCCGCCCCACCGGTACGGCACGCCGACGAGACTCATCGCCTGAATCGAGATTTCCTCGCGTCCGACGCTGTGATCGACGAACTGCGGGAAGCCGGGCGGCGTGCGGTAAGCGCCGGCCGTCGAAGATGCGCCTCCCGCACCGCCGCGGACGGTCCGCTGCGGCGCACTGGAGCAGGCGGCGAGCAGCACGGCCAGCAGCAGCGTCAGGAGCCTCAGGAGGGGCGTGAGCCCCGGAGCAATCGAACCGGCACGGCGCATGAATGGCGAGGCGAGCGCCAAGCTCGCCCGGAAACGGACGATGCTCGATGGTAGCCCGTCCAGCTTGGCCTGAGCAAGAAAACTTGATAAATTACTTGAGGTTTACGCGCTAACTGTTGCTTTTGAGCTTTGGCCGTAAAAATGCCGCTTCCAGCCTGGGCCGGAAGCGGCATTCGCCATGCTTCGACTGGAACCGCTCGACCGCCTACAGAATCTCCGACGCGTAATCGGCCAATCTCGAGCGCTCGCCGCGCGCGAGCGTCACATGTCCGCTGTGCGCCCAACCCTTGAACCGGTCGACGACATACGTCAGTCCCGAGCTGCCTTCGGTCAGATAAGGGGTATCGATCTGCGCGATATTCCCGAGGCAGATGATTTTCGTACCGGGACCTGCACGCGTGACCAGCGTTTTCATCTGCTTCGGCGTCAGGTTCTGCGCCTCGTCGATGATCAGATACTTGTCGACGAAGGTTCGCCCGCGCATGAAGTTCATGCTCTTGATCTTGAGGCGCGAGCGGATCAGCTCCTGCGTCGCCGCGCGGCCCCATTCGCCGGCCGCATCGTCGGTTTTTTGCAGCACTTCGAGGTTGTCGTCGAATGCGCCCATCCACGGCTGCATTTTTTCCTCTTCGGTGCCCGGCAGAAAGCCGATGTCCTCGCCGACCGGCACGGTCGCGCGCGTCACGATGATTTCGTTGTAGCGCTTGTCGTCGAGCACCTGTGCAAGACCCGCCGCGAGCGCGACGAGCGTCTTGCCGGTTCCGGCCTGGCCGAGCAGCGTGACAAAGTCGATTTCCGGATTCATGAGCAGATTCAGCGCGAAGTTCTGCTCGCGGTTGCGCGCCGTGATGCCCCACACATTGTTCTTGTGGTGGCCGTAATCGCGCAGCGTCTGCAGCAGCGCCGTCTTGCCGTTGATCTCGCGCACGATCGCATGGAACGTCGGCTCGCCGTTCTGCGGCTCGAGATAGACGAACTCGTTGACGAGCATCGACGCGCACAGCGGGCCGGTCACGCGGTAGTACGTGGTGCCCGTCTTCGTGTCCTGCCAGCTTTCCATGCCTTTCGCGTGGCGCGTCCAGAAGTCCTGCGGCAGCGCACGGATCCCGCTGTAGAGCAGGTCCTTGTCTTCGAGAACCTGGTCGTTGAAATAGTCTTCCGCGGGCAGGCCGAGCGCGTGCGCCTTGATCCGCATGTTGATGTCTTTCGATACCAGCACGACCTGGCGATCCTGCCGGTCGCGCTGCAGCGCGCGCACGACGCCGAGAATCTGGTTGTCGGCCTTGCCTTGCGGCAGGCCTTCGACCGGCTCGATATCGGTCAGCTTCGTCTGGAAATACAGATGCCCAAGCGCTTCGCGGCTACCCAGACGCGCGAGCGGAATGCCTTCGCTCATCGCACCCGCGTTCGCGACGAGCGCATCGAGCGTGCGGCTCACCTGGCGTGCATTGCGCGCAACTTCCGACATGCCTTTCTTGTGGTTGTCGAGTTCTTCGAGCGTCATCATCGGCAGATAGACATCGTGCTCCTCGAAGCGGAACAGGCTGGTCGGATCGTGCATCAGCACGTTCGTGTCGAGCACGAAAAGCTTGCGGATTTCGACCGTCGCGCCCTTCGTGTCGCGCTTCTTCGTACCGCCGCGCGGCGTGGACGCAGTCTCCGCCACGTCGGTGTCGGCGCCGGCAGGCGCCTTGCCGCGGCGCGCGACTACGGGCGTCGCGAAACCGGCTTCGTCTTCCGTCGAGGGCGCGGGCGGCATCGGTTGCAGCAATGCTGCCGTCTGCTTCGTCTTGCGGCCGCGGGCCGAGCTGCCGGGGCCGGCCAGTTCGGGCGGCACGGCGGGCGCGTCGATGCCGGCGAGCGTCGCGGCCGCAACGGGCACCGGCCGCAGCGTGGTGGCCGCATTCGCCGCATCCGTCATCGGAACCGCGACATTCGCGCGCCCGTATTCGGGCGACTCTGCTTGCTCCCCTTCATGCCCCTGTTTTCGAGCAGGCCGTGCCGGATGGGCTTTGGCCTTGTATTCGTCAGGCGGCAACAGATTACCGAGTTTGCTGGGCGGAGTAGGCAAAGGCATGGTTTTCCTCGAATGGAATCGGGGGCATAGACCGGTTGCGTCGGCTGGCGATGAGCGGCGATAACCTGCGCAATGATCTGTGCAACATATCGTGTGCGCCGGCTGCCGCATCCTGAACGTGCCGGTGTTGCGCACGCAGTTTGCGCCGGCAGGCGCGCTTCGTTTAGTGATGCCGGTTCCGCGGTTTTTCGATCGGCTCCTTGACGAGGGCGCGCAGTGTTGCAACGGACGCAACGAAGCCGCGCGCAATTAAAAAAGCCGCCGCCCCGGTGAACGGGGCAAGCGGCTCGACTTGGGGCGTTGCGTTACGCCTCATAAGCCCTGCGGCTCTCACGTCGCTTCTGCTTGCGTTGTTGTCAAGCGTGTGACGAACGTGATGACGGCGTGCGCAACAGCGCAAAATATAGGGTGGACAGGCAATCATTGCGGCCCAATATAACGCGCCTCACAGCGCTTGTACAGCCTCCAGAATCTCATCGACGTGGCCCGGCACTTTCACGCCACGCCACTCGAGACGCAGCACGCCGTTCCCGTCGATGACGAACGTCGAGCGTTCGATCCCACGTACTTCCTTGCCATACATTTTCTTCAGTTTCATGACGCCGAACAGCGTGCAGAGCGTCTCGTCCGGGTCCGATACCAGCGTAAACGGCAGTTCCAGCTTCGACTTGAAATTTTCGTGCGAACGCACGCTGTCGCGCGAGACGCCGACGATGTCGGCGCCCGCCTTCCTGAACTTCGGATAGAGGTCGCGGAACTGCAGACCTTCGGTCGTGCAGCCTGGCGTGTTGTCCTTCGGATAAAAATACAGCACCACCTTCTTGCCCCGAAGAGTGGATAGCGTGAAATCGCCGCCGGTTGCAGCGGCGGTGAAGTCGGGAACGGGCTGATCGACTGCGATGGGCACGAGTTTCTCCGATTGTTATGGCCGGTGCGGATCATGTGCCGGTTCTGGCATGCACGCTCGCGCCGGCTCGAGCTTGGCGAGACCGAGGGGCTTGAAATGACCGATGTGGATCGACGCGGACCATTCGGACCATGGTGGCCGCGAATGACCGTCGCGATCGCGTGTCGCTGATGCGCGTCCCTGATGGGTGTTCCCAGTGAGCCTCACAAACGAGCGTCGTCGCGTCAGTCGGGCTGGACGATCAGTTCGCCCGAGCGGCCCGGAATTTCGCCCCACGCGACAGGGTACGATGGCAGCGTGTCACGGTCTAGCGCGGCGTGATAATCGCCCATCGTCGCAAACGTGTGGCCCTGTGCGCGCCAGCCTTCGAGCAGTTGCTCGAACACCGGCGCGAGCTTTTGTCCTTCGAGTTCGGCGTGCAGCGTGAACACCTGGTCGTGCGGATTGCCGGCGGTCAGTTTCAGCATCCACGCGGCGACATTGGTTTCGTCGATGCCGTCGACGCCGAGCACTTCATCGAGCGTCGGCAAGGTAGTGGGCATCTGCACGTGCGCGAGCGTCTTGCCGTCGACCACAGGGAAGTACGGCGTATGGCCGCGTCCGTCGGACGCGTAGCGCATGCCCCACCGGTCGATCTGCTCGAACGCATGGGCGTTCATCTGCCAGCCGGCCGCGCCGTGCGTCGCGGGCGGCATGCCGAAAATGTCGATGAAACGCGCATGGCTTTTTTCCATCTGCGCGGCGGTCCAGCCGCGCTCGCGCGTGCGCACGTTGTCTTGCCAGTACACGTGGTCCCACGTGTGAATGCCGCATTCGAAGCCGGCCTCATGAATCGCGCGCATCTCGGCGGCGGCGCGCACGCCGATGTCGGGCCCCGGCAGCAGCACGCCGTACATCAGCTGACGGATGCCGTAATGCTCGACCACCGACGTGCGCGATACCTTCTTCAGGAACCCCGGCCGCAGCACGCGGCGCATCGCCCAGCCCGTGTGGTCGGGACCGAGGCTGAACAGGAACGTCGCGCGCGCCTTGAAGCGATCGAAAATGCGCGCGAGGTTGGGCACGCCTTCGCGGGTGCCGCGCAGCGTGTCGACGTCGATCTTGAGAACGATGCGAGCCAAGGAATCAGGCCTTCTTCTGCGAACGAGCGGAGCCGGTCGGACGCTTACTCGACGAGCGCGCGCGCGTCGGCCACGTGGCCGCGGTACGCTTCGAAGATCTTGCGCAGCGCTTCGTCGAACGTCGACTTCGGCGCCCAGCCGAGTTCCTGCATCGTGTTGTCGATCTTCGGCACGCGGTTCTGCACGTCCTGATAGCCGGCGCCGTAGTACGCGCCCGACGAGGTCTCGACGAGCTGCACCTTCTTCGCGTTGTCCGCGTACTCGGGGAACTCGGCCGCGAGCGCGAGCATCTTGTGCGCGAGTTCGCGCACCGAGTAGTTGTTCTTCGGGTTGCCGATGTTGTAGATCTTGCCCGACGCAATGCGGTTGTCGTTCGCGATGATCTTCATCAGCGCGCCGATGCCGTCGTCGATATCGGTAAACGCACGCTTTTGCGCGCCGCCGTCGACGAGGCTGATATTCTCGCCGCGCACGATATGGCCGAGGAACTGCGTCACGACGCGCGAGCTGCCTTCCTTCGGCGTATAGATCGAGTCGAGCCCCGGGCCGATCCAGTTGAACGGACGGAACAGCGTGAAGTTCAAACCCTCCTGCATGCCGTAACCCCAGATCACGCGGTCCATCAACTGCTTCGAGCACGCGTAGATCCAGCGCGGCTTGTTGATCGGGCCGTAGGTGAGGGCGGACGCGTCCGGATCGAATTCGTCGTCGGCGCACATGCCGTACACCTCGGACGTCGACGGAAACACGAGGTGCTTGCGGTACTTCACCGCCGAACGCACGATCGGCAGGTTCGCCTCGAAGTCGAGCTCGAACACGCGCAGCGGCTGCTGCACGTAAGTGGCCGGCGTGGCGATCGCGACGAGCGGCAGGATCACGTCGCACTTCTTCACGTGATACTCGACCCATTCCTTGTTGATCGTGATGTCGCCTTCGAAGAAATGCATGCGCTCGTGCTTGACGAGGTCGCCGAGGCGTTCCGTTTGCATGTCCATCCCGAACACTTCCCAGTCGGTCGTTTCGAGAATGCGCTTGGACAGGTGATGGCCGATAAAGCCGTTCACGCCCAGAATCAGGACTTTTTTCATCAGTTACGGGAAGGTTGGGTGAGCCGGGTGAATTCGGCGGGCGTTATGGGTATGACTGCCGGTACGACTGCGGGCATGACCGCGGGCACCGCAGCGGATGTGACCTCGTCCGTGGCGGTGTCGCCGCGGCGCTCGTGCCAAAGTTCGTGAATCGCGATCGCGCGGCCGTCGCCGCATGTCGCAAAAAAGACATTATCGCTTACGTGGATGCCCGGCGGCAAATTTGCGGGTCCGGTGCCGGGCGCCATCAGACGCGCGCGCGCAACGATAAAGCGGTGATCGCCGAGGTCGGTGAAAGCGCCTGGATACGGCGGCGCAACCGCGCGGATCAGGTTGTAGACGCGTTGCGCGGGCTGCGTCCAGTCGATGCGGCCGTCTTCGGGCTTGCGGCCGCCGAAGTAGCTGCCCTGCGCGAGATCGTTCGGCAGATGCGGCGCTTCGCCTGCGAGCAGTGCCGGCAGTACGCGCCACAGCGTTTGCTCGGCGGCGACGGTTACCTTGTCGAATACTTGCGCGGCCGTGTCGTCGGGCAGAATCGGCACGGGCGTCTGCGCGACGATCGCGCCGGCATCGGGCTTCGCGGCCATTTCGTGCAACGTCGCGCCGGTTTCGCTTTCGCCGTTCAGCACTGCCCAGTTCGTCGGCACGCGGCCGCGGTATTTCGGCAGCAGCGAGCCATGCATGTTGTACGCGCCGCGCCCGGCGATCGCGAGCAGATCGAGCGGCAGCATGTGCCGGTAATAGAACGAGAAGATAAAGTCGGGCTGTGCCGCGCTGACCGTCGCGCGCAGTTCGGCGTTTCGCGGATCCGCCGGCGTCACGCACGCGATGCCGTGCTCGGCTGCGACCTGCGCGACGCTGCCGAACCAGATGTTCTCGTTCGGATTGTCTTCGTGCGTGACGACCAGCGCGACATCGACGCCGCGCGCCAGCAGCACTTGCAGGCAGCGCACGCCGACGTTGTGATACGCGAACACGACGGCGCGCGGCTTCATGGGTTTTGCCCCTGATCGACGATGTGCGCGGGCTGTACCGCCGGCACGACCGATTGGCGCGGCGTGCCCGCGACCGCTTCGCCGTTGCGTTGCTCGAGGATGGTTTGCACGAGATAACGCGGTCGCGCACGTACCTGCTGATAGATGCGGCCGATATATTCGCCGAGCAGCCCGAGCGCGAAGATGATCACGCCGAGCAGGAAGAACGTGATGGCGAACAGCGTGAACACGCCTTGCACTTCCGCGCCGATGATAAAGCGGCGAATCAGCAGCAGCATGAAGAGGCCCGCCGAGCCCATCGACAGAATCACGCCGATAAACGACAGCCATTGCAGCGGCACGACCGAGAAGCCGGTGACGAGGTCGAAGTTCAGGCGAATCAGGCTGTATAGCGAATACTTCGATTCGCCGGCAAAACGCTCTTCGTGCGCGACTTCGATTTCGACGGGATTCTGCGAAAACGTGTACGCCAGCGCCGGAATAAACGTGTTGATCTCGCCGCAACGGTTGATCGTATCGATGATGTGCCGGCTGTACGCGCGCAGCATGCAACCCTGATCGGTCATCTTGATGCGCGTGATGCGCTCGCGCAGCCGGTTCATCACCTGCGACGCCTTGCGGCGCCACAGGCTGTCGCGGCGCTGCATGCGGATCGTGCCGACATAGTCGAAGCCCTCGCGCATCTTCGCAACGAGCTTGCCGATTTCCTCGGGCGGGTTCTGCAGGTCCGCGTCGAGCGTGATGACGATATCGCCGCGCGACTGCTCGAAGCCCGCGAGAATCGCCATATGCTGGCCGTAGTTGCCGTTGAGCAGGATCACGCGCGTCGTGTCGGGGCGCGCGCGAAACTGCTCGGCGAGCAGCGCCGCCGATCTGTCGCGGCTGCCGTCGTTGATGAAGATCGCTTCGTAGTCCGTGCCGAGCGCGTCGAGCGCCGGATAGAGGCGCGCAAAAAGTGCGTGCAGCCCGGCTTCCTCGTTATAGACCGGGATGATGATCGACACTTCGGGTCGTCCCCGGCGCTGTTCCGTTTGGCTCATGTCCGCTTGTATTCCGCGTGGTGTGTCCGTGGTTTGCCTGATGTCCGTTCAGCGTCCGTGCTGCTCGCAGATTTCGTCGACTGCGCGGCAGACGCGCGCGACGTCGCGTTCGTTCATCTGCGTGAAGAGCGGCAGCGTGACCGTCGTCGCGCCGAAGCGCTCGGCATGGGGGAACATGCCTTCCCTGAAGCCGCGCGCACGATACAGCGAAAACAGATGGATCGCCGGATAGTGCACGCCTGAACCGATGCCGCGTTCCTTCAGCGCGCCCATGAAGCCCGCACGATCGACGGACAGCTTCTCGAGCGGTAGCGTGATCTGAAACATGTGCCAGTTGCTGTTTTCGAAGTCGGCAACCGGCAGGCCGATGCCGAGCTTCACGGCGGTGCCGTCCGCAAAGCCGTTGAAGTAGGCGCGCGCGAGTTTTCTGCGCTGCGCGGTGAAGCCCTCGAGGCGCGGCAACTGGCCGAGACCGACGCGCGCGGCGACGTCGGTCAGGTTGTACTTGCCGCCGAGCACGTCGCAGTCCATGCCGTCGAAGCCCGTGCGCGTAATGCCTTGCAGACGGTACTTCTGTGCGAGCACGGCTTCCGCCTCGTCGTTGAGCACGAGCGCGCCGCCCTCGATCGATGTCAGATTCTTGTTCGCGTGGAAGCTGAACGAGACGATGTCGCCGAGCTTGCCGATGCGCTCGCCGTTCCAGGTCGAACCGAACGCCTGCGCGGCGTCTTCGATCACGCGCAACTTGTGCTCGCGCGCGATCGCATAGAGCCGGTCCATATCGACGGGCAGGCCCGCGAGGTAGACGGGAATGATCGCCTTCGTGCGCGGCGTGATCGCCTGCTCGACGAGGTTCAGATCGATGTTGCGCGTGCGCGCATCGATATCGACGAAGACCGGTGTCGCGCCCGTTTCGAGAATCACATTGGCCGTCGCGACCCACGACGCGGGCGTCGTGATCACCTCGTCGCCGGGGCCGACGCCGGCGATCCGCAAGCCGACCTCGAGCGTTGCCGTGCCTGAGTTGAACGTGCGCACCGGGCGGCCGCCGCAGAATTCCGACAACGCCGCTTCGAATGCCTGGTTCTGCGGCCCGGTCGTGATCCAGCCGGAGCGAAGCACGTCGGCGACGCCGCGGATCGTTTCTTCGTCGATATCCGGGCGGACGAACGGCAAAAACGGGACGGATGACTGGGTCATGAGAACCTTGAGCGATAAGGAAGACGGCGCGATGCCGACAGCATAAAGAATACTTTCAACCGCGTGACGCAAAGCTTAAGCCATGGCGAGCGGCGCGCAGAGGCGCACGGCCTTTCGCGCCGATGTGCGCGGCGCCGGCCGCCTGGCGCTGAAGCGCCTGCCGTACTGCGTCGCACCGGCTTGCTAGCTGCGCGCCAGCACGAACACGCCGACCAGAATGATGCCGATCCCGACGAGGCGCTGGACCGACAGCACTTCGCCGAACAGGTACCACGCGGCGACGGCGTTCAGCACGTAGCCGAGCGAGAGCATCGGATAGGCGATCGAAACATCGACGCGCGACAGCCCGACGATCCACACGGCGACGCTCACCACATAGCAGCACAAGCCGCCGATGATCGGCCATTGCGTCGCCAGCCTGAAGCCGATGGGCAGGATGTTCGCACGGGTGAATTCGAAGTGTCCAACGGCATTCGTGCCGGCCTTGAGCAGCAGTTGCGCGCACGCGTTCAGCGTGACGCCCGCGAGAATGCAAAAGAGGGAGATCGGGTTCATCGAGGGGTGGGGGAAGGTCAGGGTGCGGTGCCGGAGGCCGGTGCGGCTCCGGACGCCGGTGCGCCGGGTTGCGCATCCGGCTGCGCATGCGGTAGTGCAGCGGCCGGTTGCGCTTCGGCTACGGGTTTTTCGACGATGACCCGCCGCGCATCGCGCGCGACGACCTGCATCGGCAGATGCTGCGCCGCAAGATACGCATAGCGGTCGGGCGGCAGCAACGCAAGTGCATAGCGGTCCGCGTTCCAGCGCTTGATCCATTCGTCGACCGTCGGCACCCACTTTTGCGGTTCGACGCTGATGCCGAATGTCAATTCGTCGCCGTGCTCGACCATGATCATCGTGTGGCCCACATAGAACGGCATCGTATGGTCGAGTACGCCGACCGAATAGAACGGCGTGTCGGGCGGCAGTTTCGCGAGCGCGGCGCG
This sequence comes from Paraburkholderia sp. SARCC-3016, assembly GCF_031119615.1. Classification (NCBI taxonomy): domain Bacteria; kingdom Pseudomonadati; phylum Pseudomonadota; class Betaproteobacteria; order Burkholderiales; family Burkholderiaceae; genus Paraburkholderia; species Paraburkholderia sp. SARCC-3016. The sequence goes on from NZ_JAVHZD010000007.1 coordinate 106,871, forward strand.
CACCGCCGGCGCAAGCGGCGCGCCCGAACTGAGCCGGCCGAACACATCATGGCCGGTGCCGGCGATCGTTGCGAGCAGAAGCCAGGCGGCGCCGTACGCGATCGTCGCGCCGACGATGCCGTGGCGGCTTTTGCGGTTGATCCAGATAGCGGCGAGCGTCAGCGCGAACCCCACTGCGAGCGCGGCGAAAACCCATGTGCGGAACTCGATGTAGAGCGCGGTCGGATTGCGATCGTCGCCGAGACGGCTGAGAAAGACCGCGCCGAACGCGACGACGACGAGGAACAGCGCATAGCCCGTGAGATGGCGGTGAAACTGCGCCTTCGTGACGAGCGGCAAATACATGCCGATCACGAGCGCGAGCGCAGGCGCGATCGGCAGCGTATACGACAGCAGCTTCGAATGCGAGGCGCTGAAGAACAGGAAGATGAAAGCCGACCAGACAAGCAGCATGACGATCGGCGCGAAGCCGTTCGCCTGGCGCGGTGTTTGCAGCGCGCGCCGCACGCTTTGCACACTGACCGACAGCCATGGCAGAAACCCGACCAGGATAACCGGTACGAAGTAGTAGAACGCGCCGGGGCGGTTCTGTTCGGGCGTCAGATAACGCCTGAACTGCTGCACCACGAAAAAGAAGTTGAAGAACTCGGGGTTGCGTTGCTGGACCAGCACGAACCAAGGCGTGACGATCGCGAAGAACACGACGAGCCCGCTGACCAGGTAAAGGCGTCTCCAGATCGCCCAGTCGCGCGCGACGAGCGTGTACAGCACGAGCACGGCGCCCGGCAGGATGATGCCGACCAATCCCTTTGACAGTACCGCGAGCGCCATTGCGGCCCAGCACGTCCACATCCAGCCGCGCACGGCACGCGTGGGCAGGTCCGGGCGCTGCGCGAGCAGCAGCGCGCAGAGCGACAGCTCCATCCAGAACGACAGGGCCATGTCGAGCGTGTTGAAGTGGCCCATCAGATACCAGTACGGCGAGCATGCGAGCACGATTGCCGCGAAGACGCCGGTGGCCGCGTTGAACACGCGCGCGCCGGTGAAGCCGATGAGCAGCACGCCCGCGAAGCCCGTGAGCGCCGTATACAGGCGCGCCTGCCACTCGCCGAGCCCGAACCACGCGAACGTCAACGCGTTGGCCCAGGTCTGCAGCGGCGGCTTCTCGAAGTACTTGTAGCCGTTGTAACGCGGCGTGATCCAGTCGCCCGTAGCGAACATCTCGCGCGCCATTTCGGCGTAGCGGCCCTCGTCGCTCGGCAGCAGATGGCGCCAGCCGAGCGGCACGAACCAGATGAGCGCGAGCGCGATCAGCAACAGCAGAATGACGGTGCGATTGAGCGGTAGCCGGGACGGCGTATCGTTCATTGATTTCAACCTTGTTTGGTGCCTGGTTAATGCTTTTTTGCCCGGTCCCGATGCTAGCCAGGGCGCTTGCCCCAGTGCGGTCGGGCCGCAACGTTCTGTTACGCGGCACGTCCCGGCGGCCGTTGCGCGCGGCGCCGCGCCGTGAGTATGCAGCGGTGAAGCTTAACGGAGCCTTATCGACGCACCTTGCAACGGCGTCAAGCCCGAACGTCGAGCCGCACATCGAGGCTGCTCGCGCGCCGCGTCGCGGTGTGCGTCTTCGGGAAACGCCGCGCAGTTTACTCGATCGGCGCGTCGCTGCCGACCTGCGCGCGCCGCTATTGCTCGATCAGAAGCGCGGCGGCGACCTTGCGGCCTTCGGCCATCAGGATGTTGTAGGTCCGGCAGGCCGCCTTGAAGTCCATCGTTTCGACGCCGATGCGCTGTGCCGCAAGCGCCGATGTGAGCCGCGGATGAGGGAAGCGCAGCCGTTCGCCGCTGCCGAAGATCACGACTTCGGGAGCCGGCTCGATCAGCAGCGCGAAGTGCTCGGGGGCAAGGTTCTCGAACGACGAAACCGGCCATGCGATCACCGGTTGTTCGGGCAACACGATGATGCTGCCGGTATGACGTTCGAGATTGATTTCGACGTAGTCGGCGCCGTAACCGGTGACGGTATTGAGGGCGCCGCTCGAATCCTGGTGTAATTTCAAACTGGTATTCCGTGAGTTGCGACGAATAGGTGGCGAACACGCTTGACGCCTGACGCGACGCCCGGGCGGCGGGGGTTGCGCGCACGTGGTGCATTGCGGAAGTCGGTCAAAATCCGCTAAATTATAGCTTTTTGGCCGCCCGGCGGCCCTTTGCGCTGTGCACGTCGCCATAAGCGAACGCACACCCGCGACGCACGCATCCGGCAAGGCCGGTTCAGCGGCGCCCGTCAAGCCTGTCCGACCGATCGGCCTGGTCAGTCCGCGTCGGCCGGCAGCGCGACCTCAGTGGGGCTGCAAGTGGGCCTGTGTGGGGCCTCAGTGGGGCCTGAGCGGGACCTCGGCGGGCCGTGGCCGGCCAGATCGATATGCCGCGCACGGCGTGCTGAATCACTCGTTCATCCGGTTTGGCTGATTGCCTGCGTGTTTGTTCCACTCGTGTTCCGGGCGTTTTTGCGGTTCGTTCCATTATTTGTTGCGCGCGTTGTCAGTGCCGCGTGTGCCCGTCGAGAAATCCGCCGTGAAACCCATACTCAAATCCAACAAGCTGCTCAATGTCTGCTACGACATTCGCGGGCCCGTTCTCGAACACGCGAAACGGCTCGAAGAGGAAGGCCATCGCATCATCAAGCTGAACATCGGCAACCTCGCGCCGTTTGGCTTCGAAGCGCCCGACGAGATCATTCAGGACATGATCCTGAACCTGCCGACATCGTCCGGGTACTCCGATTCGAAAGGCGTGTTCGCGGCGCGCAAGGCGATCATGCACTACGCGCAGCAGAAGGGCGTGCACGGCGTCGAACTCGACGATATTTACATCGGCAACGGCGCCTCCGAACTGATCGTGATGGCGCTGCAGGGCCTGCTCAACGACGGCGACGAAGTGCTGCTGCCGGCACCCGATTACCCGCTGTGGACCGCGGGCGTGAGCCTCTCGGGCGGCACGCCGGTGCACTACATCTGCGACGAATCGAACCGCTGGATGCCGGACCCGGACGACATCCGCGCGAAGATCACGTCGAACACGCGCGCGCTTGTCGTGATCAACCCGAACAACCCGACCGGCGCGCTGTATTCGAACGAACTGCTGCTCGAACTGATCGAAATCGCGCGCCAGCACGGTCTCGTGATCTTCGCGGACGAGGTCTACGACAAGATCGTCTACGACGGCCGCGAGCACACGGCGATCGCGTCGCTGTCCGAAGACGTGCTGACGGTCACGTTCAACAGTCTTTCCAAGAGCTACCGGTCGTGCGGCTACCGCGCCGGCTGGATGTGGGTGTCGGGCCTCGGCGGCGACAACCGGCGCCGTGCGAAGGACTATTTCGAGGGGCTTGGTATTCTTGCGTCGATGCGGCTGTGTCCGAACGTGCCGGGCCAATACGCCATCCAGACGGCGCTTGGCGGCTACCAGAGCATCAACGAACTGATCGCGCCGGGCGGGCGGCTCTACCGGCAGCGCGAACTCGCCTACGACATGCTGACCGCCATTCCGGGCGTGACCTGCGTGAAACCGGAAGCGGCGCTCTATATGTTTCCGCGGCTCGACCCGAAGCTCTATCCGATCCACAACGACCAGCAATTCATCCTCGACCTGCTGCTCGAGGAGCGTGTACTGCTCGTGCAGGGCACGGGCTTCAACTGGAAGGCGCCGGACCACTTCCGCGTGGTGTTCCTGCCGAACGTCGACGACCTCGCGGACTCGATCAACCGCATCGCGCGCTTTCTCGACGGCTACCGCAAGCGGCACGCGGTATGAGGTAGCGCCTAAAATACAGGTCCTGCGCTTACCCGTTCCCTCAAACTCTTACCAGAAACACACACGCTGCATGGAACCGATCAAAGTTGGACTGCTGGGCTTCGGCACCGTCGGCTGCGGCACCTATACGGTGCTGCGCCGCAATCAGGAAGAAATCAAACGGCGGGCCGGCCGCGACATCGAGATTGCGCGCCTTGCGGTGCGCAATCCGGAGAAAGCGAAGCGCGCGCTCGCGAACGCGGATGGCGCCGATGCGTCCGGCGTGGCGGTGACCGACGACTTCAACTCGGTCGTCGACGATCCGTCGATCGACATCGTCGCGGAGATGATCGGCGGCACGGGCATCGCGCGCGAACTCGTGTTGCGCGCGATCGCGAATCGCAAGCATGTGGTGACGGCGAACAAGGCGCTGCTCGCCGTGCACGGCACGGAAATTTTCGAAGCCGCGCACAAGAACGGCGTGATGGTCGCGTTCGAAGCGGCGGTGGCGGGCGGCATCCCGATCATCAAGGCGCTGCGCGAAGGGCTCACGGCGAACCGCATCGAATACATCGCGGGCATCATCAACGGCACGACGAATTACATTCTGTCGGAGATGCGCGATCGCGGGCTCGACTTCGCCACGGCGCTGAAGGCCGCGCAGGAGCTCGGCTATGCCGAAGCCGATCCGACGTTCGATATCGAAGGCGTCGACGCCGCGCACAAGGCGACGATCATGAGCGCGATCGCGTTCGGCGTGCCCGTGCAGTTCGACAAGGCCTACGTCGAAGGCATCAGCAAGCTCGCCGCTATCGACATCCGCTATGCGGAGGAACTTGGCTACCGGATCAAGCTGCTCGGCATCACGCGCCGCACCGTCAAGGGCATCGAACTGCGCACGCATCCGACGCTGATTCCCGCCAAGCGCCTGCTTGCGAACGTCGAAGGCGCAATGAATGCGGTGGTCGTGCATGGCGATGCGGTCGGCACGACGCTCTACTATGGCAAGGGTGCGGGCGCGGAGCCGACGGCCTCCGCTGTGGTCGCGGACCTCGTCGACGTGACACGGCTGCATACGGCCGATCCCGAACATCGCGTGCCGCATCTCGCTTTCCAGCGCGACCGGCTTTCCGACACGCCGATCCTGCCGATCGACGAAGTGACGAGCGGCTATTACCTGCGTCTGCGCGTGGCCGACGTGACCGGCGTGCTGGCCGATATCACGCGCATTCTCGCGAATACCGGCATTTCGATCGACGCGTTGCTGCAGAAGGAATCGGAGCAGGTCGACGATCACGGCAAGGGCGAAACGGACATCATCCTGATCACGCACGAGACGGTCGAAAAGAACGTCAATGCGGCGATCGCAGACATCGAGGCATTGCGCACGGTCGTTTCGAAGGTGACGAAACTGCGCATGGAATCGTTGAACTGAACTCGAGCGGACTTCTCTCATGAACTACATTTCCACGCGCGGCGCCGGGGCAGGCGAACGCCATTCGTTTTCCGACATTCTGCTCGGCGGCCTTGCGAAAGACGGCGGCCTGTATCTGCCGTCCTCGTACCCGCGCGTGTCGGCCGAGGAACTGGCGCGCTGGCGCGCGCTGCCGTATGCCGACCTCGCGTTCGAAATCCTGTCGAAATTCAGCGACGACATTCCCGCCGACGACCTGCGCGAACTGACGCGCCGCACCTACACCCCGCAAACGTACTGCAACGTGCGCGACGACGAGCAGGCGGCGCAGATCACGCCGCTCAAAACGCTCGGCATCGAGGAGGGCGCGCCGCTTTCGCTGCTCGAGCTGTCGAACGGGCCGACGCTCGCGTTCAAGGACATGGCGATGCAACTGCTTGGCAACCTGTTCGAGTACACGCTCGCGAAGCATGGCGAAACGCTGAATATTCTCGGCGCGACCTCGGGCGACACCGGCAGCGCGGCTGAATACGCGATGCGCGGCAAACGGGGCATACGCGTGTTCATGCTGTCGCCGCACAAGAAAATGAGCGCGTTCCAGACGGCGCAGATGTACAGCCTGCAAGATCCGAACATCTTCAATATCGCGGTCGAAGGTGTGTTCGACGATTGCCAGGACATCGTGAAAGCCGTCTCGAACGATCACGCGTTCAAGGCCGCGCAGAAGATCGGCACCGTCAATTCGATCAACTGGGCGCGCGTGGTGGCGCAGGTCGTCTACTACTTCAAAGGCTATTTCGCCGCGACGAAGTCGAATGACGAGCGCGTGTCGTTCACCGTGCCGTCGGGCAATTTCGGCAATGTGTGCGCCGGTCATATCGCGCGCATGATGGGCTTGCCGATCGAAAGGCTCGTCGTCGCGACGAACGAAAACGACGTGCTCGACGAGTTTTTCCGCACCGGCATCTACCGCGTGCGCAAGGCCGCCGAGACATATCACACGAGCAGCCCGAGCATGGATATCTCGAAGGCGTCGAACTTCGAGCGTTTCGTGTTCGATCTGCTCGGCCGCGACCCGGCGCGCGTGCTGCAGCTGTTCCGCGATGTCGAGGAAAAGGGCGGCTTCGATCTCGCGGCAAGCGGCGATTTCAAGCGCGTCAAGGAATTCGGCTTCGTGTCGGGCAGCAGCACGCATGCGAGCCGCGTCGAGACGATTCGCGATGTGTTCGAGCGCTACGACACGATGATCGACACGCATACGGCCGATGGCCTCAAGGTTGCGCGCGAGCATCTGCAGGCCGGCATCCCGATGATCGTGCTCGAGACCGCGCAGCCGATCAAATTCGGCGAGACGATCCGCGAGGCGCTGTTGCGCGAGCCGGAGCGGCCCGCGGCATTTGTCGGACTCGAAGCGCTGCCGCAGCGCTTCGATGTGCTGCCGGCCGATGCCGAACGTGTGAAGGCGTATGTCGCGAAGCGTGTCGCCGGGTCTGTCGCGTCATAGAGGCGCGCACTACAATAAATAACCTTTCGTCCCGCCCGCGCCCGCTACCGATGTCCACACCCACGCCCGCCGCACCTCGCGCCCCGCTGCTGTCGACTGCCGATGCGCTCGCCACTTTGCTCGGCGCCGCCGTGCAGATCGACGGCGAAGAAACCTTGCCCACGCTCGACGCATTGAACCGCGTGCTCGCGGCCGACGTGATCTCGCCGCTCGACGTCCCGCCGATGCACACGAGTTCGATGGATGGCTACGCGGTGCGCATGGCCGACCTGGCGCATGGCGACCGGCGCCTGCCTGTATCGCAGCGCATTCCAGCCGGCCATGCGCCGCAGCCGCTGGCGGCGGGCACGGCGGCGCGCATCTTCACCGGCGCGACCGTGCCGCCCGGCGCCGACGCGATCGTCATGCAGGAGCAGACCGAGGCCGCCGGCGACGCCGTCACGCTGCTGCATACGCCGAAGGCCGGCGAATGGATCACGCAGCAAGGCGCCGATATCCGGCGCGGCTCGGTGATCCTGCCGGCCGGCACGCGCCTCACGCCGCAAGCGCTCGGCCTCGCTGCCTCGGTGGGTTGCGCGGAACTGCGCGTGAAGCGCCGCGTGAAAGTCGCGGTGTTCTTCACGGGCGACGAACTGACCATGCCCGGCGAGCCGTTGAAGCCGGGCGCGATCTATAACTCGAACCGCTTCACGCTGCGCGGGCTGCTCGAGAAACTCGGTTGCGACGTGACCGACTACGGCATCGTGGCCGACCGGCTCGATGCGACGCGCGCGACGCTGCGCGATGCGGCGCGCGAGCACGATCTGATCCTGACCTGCGGCGGCGTGTCGGTCGGCGAGGAAGATCATGTGAAACCGGCCGTCGAGGCGGAAGGGCGGTTGTCGATGTGGCAGATCGCGATGAAGCCGGGCAAGCCGCTCGCATTCGGCGCTGTGCGGCGTACCGCCGCTGGCGGCGCCGATCATGCCGGCAGCAGCGCCGGCGACGCGGCCAGCACGGCAAGCACGTCCACCGCACGCGCCGAAACGTTCTTTATCGGTCTGCCCGGAAACCCGGTCTCGAGCTTCGCGACGTTTCTGCTATTCGTGCGGCCGTTCGTGCTGCGTCTGGCCGGTGTGCGCACGGTCGCGCCGCGTGCGCTGTCGCTGCGCGCCGATTTCACGCAGCAGAAGGCCGATCGCCGCAACGAGTTTCTGCGTGCGCGCGTCAACGCGGCCGGCGGTCTCGACCTGTTCCCGAACCAGAGTTCGGCGGTACTGACGTCGACGGTATGGGGCGACGGGCTCATCGACAATCCGCCGAATCATGCGATCAGCGCCGGCGAGACCGTGCGCTTCATTCCGTTTTCCGAACTGTTGAACTAGCGCCGCGAAGCCTGTCACGACTCAAACGAAGCCGCCGATGAAAATCCAGCTCAAATATTTCGCAAGCGTACGCGAAGCGCTTGGCCTGTCCGACGAGGCGGTCGACGTGCCGGCCGAGGTCGCGACCGTCGGCGACGTGCGCGCATGGCTGCGCGTGCGCGGCGGCATCTGGGCCGATACGCTTGCCGAAGGGCGCGCGTTGCGCATGGCCTGCAATCATGTGATGACCGATGCGGGCACGCGCATCACCGACGGCTGCGAAGTCGCATTTTTTCCGCCGGTTACCGGCGGTTAGGGGTCGAACCATGACGGTGCGTGTTCAGACCGAAGACTTCGACGTCTCGACCGAGCTGGCCGCGCTGCGCGCGCAAAATCCGAAAGTCGGCGCCGTCGCATGCTTTATCGGCACGGTGCGCGATCTGAACGAAGGCAGCACGGTCGAGACGATGGAACTCGAACACTATCCGGGCATGACCGAGAAGTCGCTCGAAGGCATCGTCGACGCCGCGCGCGAACGCTGGCCCGGCACCGACGTGCTGATCGTGCATCGCGTCGGCAAGCTTTATCCGCTCGATCAGATCGTGCTCGTTGCAACGACGTCCGCGCATCGCGGCAACGCGTTCGCATCGTGCGAGTTCGTGATGGATTATCTGAAGACCCACGCGCCGTTCTGGAAGAAAGAAAAGACCGAACACGGCGAGCGCTGGGTCGATGCGCGGGTCACCGACGATAAGGCGCTCGAGCGATGGGGTTTGGACTCGGGTAACGCGAAACCGGAATGACGCGTCTGGCGGCGCGCTTTGTTGCCGCGGCGCTGCTTGAGCGGCTGAACAGTTGAGCGGCTGAACAGTTGAGCGGCGCCTCGCGCGGACGCGGCGCCGGCTGCGCCCTTACTGGTCGTCCCGTCCGCGTCCGACGAACTTCGCCGGAAACGGCTCGCCGCGCCGCCTCGCTGGCAAAGCGTCCGCATCATGCGCGTGCGGTGCATCGCCGTCGTTCTTCGGCCGCCTCGGCGCCACGCGCTCGAGCAACGCCTTTTGCTCGGCGGGAATTTCGTAGTCCCACCCGAACCTGCTCAACTGCAGGCTCTGCGCGATACGCAGCGCCGGTTCCATGAAGCGCACGGCCGCCGCAGGCGCGTAACGCGCTTCGACCGTATCGAGAAACAGGTAGAGCCACCGGCTGAAGTGCCGCGGCTCGATGCCTTCGAGCGGCTCGTGCGTCTGCTGCACATTGCCCCGGTACCGCTTCGAGCCGAGCACAAGGCTACCCCAGAACAGGCACATCTTCGGCAGATGCTCGTCCCAGCGGCCCGCGATCTTCTGTTCGAAGACGGGACCGAGCAACGCATCGGCGCGCACGCGATCATAGAACGCGTAGACGAGCTCGCGGATGTTCGCTTCAGTTGCTTCGGATTGCCGCACGACGGCCGCGGCAGGCTCGAAAGACGGATTCATTCGATGTTCACGAGTAAGCCAGTCGACAAACGGCTGGCGGTCAAATGCAAAAAGACATCATCAAACTTATAAAAAAGTCCCTATGCAAAGAAACCATAGCGTTTATAGTTACGCGAAATAACACGACAAACGCAGCAATAAGATGCGTATAGCAAGCATCTTATCGCAATCAGACGTGCGATACAGCATGCGATGAACAGCGTTCACGGCAACCTTGGAAAGGACGAGACCCGACTTTTGTGCGGCCCCGCCTTCGCCGATCGCGACTTGGCATACATGAGACTGACAGACTATACCGACTACTCGTTGCGTGTGCTGCTGTACCTCGCCGTACGTCCTGAGGGACTTGCAACGATCCAGGATATTTCCGACTCGTACGGAATCTCTAAAAATCATCTGATGAAAGTCGTCCAGCGACTCGCTGAACTCGGCTGGGTCGAGACGGTGCGCGGACGCAACGGCGGGCTGCGGCTGTACGAGCACTCGTCGGCGCTGACGGTTGGCGAGGTGGTGCGCGCGGCCGAGAACGACTTCGCGTTCGTCGCCTGCCTGCCCGACGGCGAAGGCGCGCATCGCAACTGTACGATCCGCTCTCATTGCCGCCTGAAAAGCGTGTTCGAAAGCGCGCGCGACGCGTTTTTCGCCGAACTCGACCGCCACACGATCCGCGATATCGCCCAGCCGAGCGACCCGTTGCTAAGATTGCTGGGTCTGATGCCTGCCGCGGTGCCGGTCGCGTCGATCGTCCCGGTCTCTCCCGACGTGTAAGTGCCGTGCGGCGCCTCGCCGCACCGACGCGGCTTCAGGCCGCATGCTGTCCGTACGGCGCCCGCGGCGGCGCGAAGCCCGAGCGCACGCGGTCGGCGGCGGATTAGCGCCGTCGGCCCGCCCAATCGGGCGAATTGTTATCTCCCGGCGCAAAAAACGCTTGAAACGCGAATAACCTCCCTCACTTTGGTGACATTCGAAATTGGAGGTCTCTTGTGAGAATCGACAAACTCACCACCAAATTCCAGGAAGCGCTGGCGGACGCGCAAAGCCTTGCGGTCGGCCATGACAATCAGTACATCGAGCCCGTCCACCTGCTCGCGGCCCTCGTCGCGCAGCCCGATGGTTCGGCGCGCTCGCTGCTGTCGCGGGCGGGTGTGCATGCGCAGGCGCTGCAAAGCGCGCTGAATGACGCGATCGCGCGCTTGCCGCAGGTGCAGGGCACCGACGGCAACGTGCAGATCGGCCGCGAACTGACGGGCCTGCTGAACCAGGCCGACAAGGAAGCGCAAAAGCTCAACGACACGTACATCGCGAGCGAAATGTTCCTGCTTGCCGTCGCCGACGATAAAGGCGAGGCCGGCCGTCTCGCGCGCGAACATGGGCTGACGCGCAAATCGCTCGAAGCGGCGATCGTCGCGGTGCGCGGTGGCTCGCAGGTGCACAGCCAGGACGCCGAGAGCCAGCGCGAAGCGTTGAAGAAATACACGATCGATCTGACCGAGCGCGCGCGCGCCGGCAAGCTCGACCCCGTGATCGGCCGCGACGATGAAATCCGCCGCTCGATCCAGATCCTGCAGCGCCGCACGAAGAACAATCCGGTGCTGATCGGCGAACCGGGCGTCGGCAAGACGGCGATCGTCGAAGGACTCGCGCAGCGCATCGTCAACGGCGAAGTGCCGGAGACGTTGAAGGGCAAGCGCGTGCTGTCGCTCGACATGGCAGCGCTGCTCGCGGGCGCCAAGTATCGCGGCGAATTCGAGGAGCGCCTGAAGGCCGTGCTCAACGACATCGCGAAGGACGAAGGCCAGACCATCGTCTTTATCGACGAAATCCACACGATGGTCGGCGCGGGCAAAGCCGAAGGCGCAATGGACGCGGGCAACATGCTGAAGCCGGCGCTGTCTCGCGGCGAACTGCATTGTGTCGGCGCGACGACGCTCGACGAATACCGCAAGTACATCGAGAAGGATGCGGCGCTCGAGCGGCGCTTCCAGAAGGTGCTCGTCGACGAGCCGAGCGTCGAGGCGACCATCGCGATTCTGCGCGGCTTGCAGGAGCGTTATGAGCTGCACCACGGCGTCGATATCACCGACCCGGCAATCGTCGCGGCCGCGGAGCTGTCGCATCGCTACATCACCGACCGTTTCCTGCCGGACAAGGCGATCGACCTGATCGACGAAGCTGCGTCGAAGATCAAGATGGAGATCGATTCGAAGCCCGAAGAAATGGACCGGCTCGATCGCCGCCGCATCCAGCTGAAAATCGAACGCGAAGCGGTGAAGAAGGAGAAGGACGAAGCGTCGCAGAAACGCTTGCAGCTGATCGAGGAAGAAATCGAGCAGCTCGACCGCAAATATTCGGATCTCGAAGAAATCTGGACCGCTGAAAAGGCTGCGGTGCAGGGCGGCGCTCAGCTTAAGGAAGAGATCGAGAAAACGCGTGCCGAAATCGCGCGGCTGCAACGCGAAGGCAAGCTCGAGAAGGTTGCCGAGCTGCAGTACGGCAAGCTGCCGCAGCTCGAGCAGCGCCTGAAGCAGGTTACGCAGGCCGAAGCGCAGGAGCAGAACAACCCGACGCGTCCGCGCCTGTTGCGCACGCAGGTCGGCGCGGAGGAAATCGCGGAAGTCGTGTCGCGTGCAACGGGTATCCCGGTCGCGCGAATGATGCAGGGCGAGCGCGAAAAGCTGCTGCAGATCGAAGAGAAGCTGCATCAGCGCGTCGTGGGTCAGGACGAAGCGATCAGCGCGGTCGCCGATGCAATCCGCCGGTCGCGCGCGGGCCTGTCGGATCCGAACCGTCCGTACGGCTCGTTCCTGTTTCTCGGGCCGACGGGCGTCGGCAAGACCGAGGTGTGCAAGGCGCTCGCTTCGTTCCTGTTCGATTCGGAAGAGCATCTGATCCGGATCGACATGAGCGAATTCATGGAGAAGCACAGCGTCGCGCGGCTCATTGGCGCGCCGCCCGGTTATGTCGGCTACGAGGAAGGCGGTTACCTGACCGAAGCAGTGCGGCGCAAGCCGTACAGCGTGATCCTGCTCGACGAGATCGAGAAGGCGCATCCGGACGTGTTCAACGTGCTGCTGCAGGTGCTCGACGACGGCCGCATGACCGATGGCCAGGGCCGCACCGTCGACTTCAAGAACACGGTGATCGTGATGACATCGAACCTCGGTTCGCAGGTCATTCAATCGATGGTCGGCGAGCCGCAGGATGCGGTGAAGGACGCGGTCTGGGAAGAGGTGAAGCTGCACTTCAGGCCCGAGTTCCTGAACCGGATCGACGACGTGGTCGTGTTCCATGCGCTCGACCGCTCGAACATCGAGTCGATCGCGAAGATCCAGCTCGAGCGTGTGCATGACCGGCTCGCGAAGCTCGATATGCAGCTCGTCGTCTCCGACGAGGCGGTCGAGCTGATCGGCAAGGTCGGCTACGATCCGCTGTTCGGGGCGCGGCCACTGAAGCGTGCAATCCAGCAGGAGATCGAGAACCCGGTCGCGAAGCTGATTCTCGCGGGCAAGTTCGGACCGAAGGATGTGATTCCGGTCGACGTGCTTAACGGCAAGCTCGTGTTCGAGCGCGTCGTACACTGATCGCACGTTCGGCGAGCGGTACTCGCCGCGCGGAGGTCAAGCGGACAACGAAGCAATTCGTTGTCCGCTTTTTTTTGCCGCTCGTGAATAAGCATTGCACACGTGCGGTAGCGCGTCCCTAGCATCTATGCATGCGACCGATGGAGATGCGCTATGTACCCGTTGCCGATGCATCCGAACACGATCCGGGCGCCCGAAGCGCGCCCCGCGAATGTGCCGGTCGATACGCGCCCGCCCGCTGTCGCGCGTGCGCCGGGCACAAACGTGCGCGGCGGCGCGCGTCCGCGTGTTTCGACGCCTTATGTGCCTTTTCCGCGGGCGCAGCCGCCGTTCGCCGGGCAGTCAAGGCCGCCCGCCGCTCGCGCTTTGTCCGCGCCTCCATCCGAATACGAGTCGTCGGAAACGCCGGGAATTTTCATCGATCGTAGCAACGGGATGAGGTTTTTCATCGAGGACGGGCGAGCGTTTCCGGTTTCGTCGGGACCGGCCGCAGACCGTGGCGACAGGCCGATATCGGCAGACCGCAACAATGCGCGCGCGCCGGGTTCGATGCCCGGATCCGATCTCGTTGGCCAAGGCTATGACGCAGCGTCTGCGGGGGTGCACTTCCATCCGTATCCTCGATCGCGGGCGATCGATAGCCGCGATTTCGCCGCCGCATTCGCAGCGCAGGCGCAGTCGATGCCTCAACGACGGAACACGGGGCAAGGATTATTGCCGACGCCACGGCAGCGTTTCGAGCCCTATACGACCCAATGGCGGGTGGATCTCGCGCCGGCCTATGGCCGCGAACCGGTCGCCATGGCGCGGCCTGACCGCGAGCCCATGCTGTGGGAGCGGCGGCGATGGCTTGATCAGCAGATCGAGCATGGCCGCGCGCTCGATGCCGACATACATGGCCGTCAGTACGCGGTCAAGCAGCACGGCTTTGTCTGGAACCGGATTGCGCGGGCGTTCGCGGAGGCCGGCAGGACCACGGGACGCGACATCGAGCAGTTGAGGCGTGCCGCAAACGCAGGCGATCTTATCGCGATGCGCCATTTGCCCGCGGTGGAAGCGGTGCGGCCGATGCTGCAGCAACGTTGGATGGTCGCCCGGAACGACGCAATGCGATTGAGCGAGGACCGCAGGGTCTTGCTACAGGAACAGGATCAGAACGCCGAGCGGATTCAGCAACTGGTAGCGGAACGCTTGAAAGTCGATCTTGAGCTGGACGCGTTGGAACGCTGGCGACAATGGCAAGCGCCGAGATGAGCGCGTGGCCGGGCGGTGCGTGGTTTAAGCGCTGCCGCCCTGGCCACGCACGATGGCGCAACGGGACACGTCAGGCGTTTTTGTTGCCGAACAATCCCGACAACGCGCTCAACGCGCCGAGCGCGCCCGACAGGTTCGCCGGTTCGATCTTGCCGTCGGCGGGTACTTCGCCGTTCGGCGTCGCGGCATTGACGACATGCGGCAGGATTTGCGACAGCAGTCCCGTGACCTGCTCGGGCTCGACGCCCGTTTTTGCCGCGAGATTCGTGACGGTTTCCGAACCGAGCACGTTGTGCAGCGTGTCGGCGCTGATCGCCTGGTTTTCGCCGGTGCTGATCCATGAACCGATGATTTCTCCGGCGCCATTCTCCCGGAAGCGCTGGATCAGGCCGTTCAGACCGCCAGGCTGGTTGTTGATGAATTCGAGCACGCTTGCAACGAGCGCCTGCTGACTTCCGCCGCCTTGCGGCGAATTGCCGAACATCGAACCGATCGTATCGAGTAGGCTCATGACTGTCTCTCCTGAGGGCCGGTGCGCGCCATGCGACCGGTTGGGGGATAACGCCGCGAGCATTGCGCGGCACGGAAAGCGCCGGCAAAGGTCGTTGTACGGGCAACAACCGGTGCAGCGGCGGTGGACCCACGGGCAACGTCAGGACAACGACGCTTGCCACCGGGAAACGACAGCGTACACGTGCGCGTCACGTCAATCGTAAAAGACGATTGCGAGCCGAAACACGGGTTTGGGTCAGGCGCCCGACGCCGCAGGCGCCGATGCGGCGGCCTTGTTCTTCTTCGATTTCGATGCTTTGCCAGCCGATGCGGCCGCGGGCGCTTCGGCGGCGGGCGCCTGGGCCGTGGTCGCGGCGGAGGGCGGTGCGGACTTCGTCGACTTCGATGCCGGCTTCGATGAGGACCGTGCCGCGCCTGTCGGCGGCGCGCCCGATCCGTTGATCGTCAGACCCGCTGCTTCGAGATTCTTCACCGACTTTGCGCCGATGCCCTTGACGCGAGCCGCGAGATCGTCGGCATCCTTGAACGGGCCGTTTTTCGTGCGCTCGTCGATGATCGCCTTCGCATGGACGGGCCCGATACCCTTCACCGATTCGAGCGCGGCCTGATCGGCCGTGTTGACCTCGACCGCGGCGGCGATGCCCGCACACAGCACGAACACCAGCGCAACGCACAGCATCCAGAGCTTCTTCAACATGGCAAGCACTCCATTGAGGGCAACAAGGCCGGGAACGGACCGCGCATGCAGTCAGCAAGCACTGCGACTCAAGCATAGGACACTTTGTGCGGCACTATTGCGAAAACCGTTGATTCGTCGTGCCATTGGGTGCGGGTCAGTGTGTCGACGGCTGCTTCGCGCCGTCAGGTTTCGCTTCGCACGGACCATGCCGTTCGAATCATCTGCGCAATGGTTCTGCGGCAGGCGTAGCGGAAGATGGATGGCCCGATGCGGCGGTCGATGTCCGTGGACGGCCCGAGGCGTCGCGCGCGCTCGCTGCGCGCGCGGTCGCGCCGCGCACTTCGAAGCGCACGCTGTCGGCGATGCGTCCGTTTGCGTCGACGAGTTCGAGCGTGTGATGCCCTGGCCACGGCGGCCACATTACGCGCTGCGCATTGCCGAGCCGCTTGCCGTCGAGCTGCCATACGCTATGCGCCGACGTGCCGTTCGCGCGTTCGAACGCAATGCGCTGATTCGCGGGCGGAATGTCGGGGTCGAGTGCGAACAGCGTGCCGTCGGCCGGTGCGCCGATGCGGGGCGCGGCAGCGGGCGAGGCGGTGGCGACAATCGCGGCGGTCGATGGCGTTGTCGCGGTCATCGCCGTTCTCGTCGCACCGGCCGCTGTGCCTCGCTGCATAAGCGGCGCCATGAGCGGGTTCGCGGCTTCGTCGCCGCGCGCGCCCGCCGACAGCGCGACCGTCGGCATTTGTGTGCCGCGCAGAAACCATTCGTCACGCGCGGGTTCGAGCGCCCGCTCGAACGTCACATGGGTGCGGATCACGCCCGCGGGGGCCGCGGGCGGCGTACTGGCCACGCGCCGATGCAGATAACCGGCGACGGCGGCCCAGACGGGCGCTGCACCCGTTACGCCCGATACGTCCCACATCGGCGTGCCGTCGGCATTGCCGACCCAGACGCCGATCGTATAGCACGACGTAAAACCGATCGTCCAGTTGTCGCGCATGTCTTTGCTCGTGCCGGTTTTGACGGCGGAGAAGAAGCGTGTCGCGAGCGGACTGTCGAAGCCGAACGTGCGCGTGCGCGCATTGTTGTCGGACAGCACCGACGTTACGATAAAGCTCGCGTCGGCGCTGAATACGCGCCGCATTGCGAACGCGGTGCCGTTGCGGCGCGCCGCGCCTGACCGCATCGCGAGATCCACGGTTGGCGACACCATGCCGCCGTTGGCGAGCGCGCGATACGCATTGGTCAGCGACAGCAGCGTGACGTCCGCGCTGCCGAGCGCGAGGCTGTAACCGTAGTAGTCGCCGCTTTGCTCGAGCGGCAGCCCGAGTGCGACGAGCGTATCGGCGAAGCGATGCGGCGTGACCATCACGAGCGTGCGTACCGCGGGCACATTCAGCGACGACCCGAGCGCGGTGCGCACGCTGACCCAGCCCTTGAAGCCCTTATCGTAGTTTTGCGGAATGTAGAGGCCGCCGCCCGCCGGCAGATCGAGCGGCGCATCGTCGAGCAGCGTCGCGGTCGTCACGCGGCGCTCGTCGATGGCCTCGGCGTACAGAAACGGTTTCAACGTCGAGCCGGCCTGGCGGCGCGCAAGCACCGCATCGACGTCCGATGCGGCCGACAGATTGCCGGACGAGCCGACCCACGCCAGTACGTGGCCGCTCACGTTATCGAGCACGACGACCGCACCGTCGTGCACGTTGCGCGCGTGTGCGCGCGCATTCAGCTCCGCGAGCGTACGCGTGAGCGTATCGCGCGCGAAGCGCTGCAGGTTCGCGTCGAGCGTCGAGCGCACGCGCGCACCGGCGGCCGGATGCACTTCATTTGCGACGCGGCGCGCGAAATGCGGCGCAAGCGATTCGGCGGCTGGCGACGTGCTCAGCAACGCCGGGGCGGGGCGTGCGAACGCGAGCTGCACGAAGCTATCGAGATTCGCGCAGTGCGCGGCCGCGTGCATGTCGCGCAGGATCCGGCACGCGCGCGCTGCAACCTTCGGATACGGTGCATTCGGCGCGCGCACGAGCGCCGCGGCCACAGCGGCCTCGCGATCGTCGAGGCCCGAGGGCGCCTTGCCGAACAGCGTGAGCGAGAGCGCGGACAATCCGATCGTCTCGCCGCGCAGCGGCACGAGATTCAGATAGGCCTCGAGGATCTGATCCTTGCGCCAGCTGCGTTCGAGACGCAATGCGTCGAAGGCCTGGCCGGCCTTCTGCATGAGCGAGCGTTGACCCGAGCGTCGCGGGTCGTCGTCGAGGAGCCCTGACAATTGCATCGTCACCGTCGAGGCGCCGCGCGTGCGCGTATTCCACAAGTTGCCCCAGGCCGCTGCGGCCGCGCCGCGCCAGTCGACACCGCTGTGCGCGTAGAAGCGTTTGTCTTCGGATACGACGATCGCTTCGCGCAGCGCCGGCGAAACATCGGCGAGCGCGACCCATTCGCCGCGCCGCTCGCTCAGATCGATGCGCGTGCGCTGCAGCGGTTCGCCGTCGCGCGACAACAGCAGCCAGTCGGAGCTGCGCCATTGCGCGCGCACATCGTCGAATGCCGGCAAGGCGTAAGCGGCGAGCGGCGTCAGCGTCGCGAATAAGGTTGCGCATGCAACCGCCGCGCGCGCGAGTGCGCGTGCCTGCGCGGGTCGGGTTCGTAGCGAGCTGGGCGCGCGGCGCATGATGGTTCCGTCCCGTTCGCGGCTACTTCGGGGCCGACGCGGACGTAGCGGCGGAGGCGTCGGAAGACGATGCCGACGTCGTGACCGCCTGAGCCGCGCCCGGTGCCGCCGCCTGGCGCACGGCGACCGGCGCATTCGGCCATGCTCCGTAAGCCGACGGCGCGTAGAGCGCTTCGACGCGCGTCGGCGGCAGGCCGAAGGTGCCGGCGTTATTGAGCCGCACCGTGTACTCGATCGAGAAGCGGCCCTTCGGCACGTACTCGTAGTACGCGCGATACGCGTCGAAGCCGCGTTCGACGAACGTGGGCCACGCGGTACGCGGCGCGTCTTCGTCGTTCCGATCGTTCCGGTTTTCGCCGAGCACGGCTGTCTGCGAATCGCGGCCGAGCCCCGAACCCAGAATCGTCGCCCCGGCGGGCACCGGATCGTCGACGACGACCCATGTCATATCGCTTTGCGCATCGATGTCGAGATGGACGCGCACGACGTCGCCGCGCGTGAGAACGCCTTTGACGGCCGGATCGAGCGGCGTGACGGTCTTCGTAATCCGGTAGCCCGAGGCGAATGGCGCTTTCAGCGCCACCGCCGCGAGGCTTTCGATCGTCGCCCACGGCTTGCCTGCGCCTTCCTGCGTGAGCGTAAGCGGCTGCGTGCCCTGCGCGGCGGGCGGCCACGGCAGCAATACGCTGCGCGTGGCGTTGCCGGCGGCGGTGGTTTTCGTGGCCGTGCCGCTCGCCGGCGATGCAGCGGAAGCAGCGGAAGCCGAGGCAGCAGCAGAACCGGAAGCCGCAGTCACATTGGCAGCACCGGATACCGAAGCCGCCGGCGCTTTCCACGCAATCGTTCTATCGAGCGCGCCGAGCCGCACCATCGTGCGCCCGCTCACCGGCTCGCTTTCGAACGCACGCGAAAAGCGCTCGACGGCAAGCGAGCCCCAGACATTCGACGTCGTCGTTTGCCATGCGCCGTTTCGCTGCAACGCGAGTAGCCCGCCGACGAGCCGTGGCATCTCGTCTTTCCAGCCCGGTGCATCGGCGAACGTCAGCGCGAGACGTGCCGCATTCGTTTCCGGACCGGTCATGAGCCACCAGAGGTCATCGCCGGATCCGGTCGAAAACGTGAGCCGCGTGCCCTGATACGTGAGGCGCGCGCGCAGTATCTGTTCGAGTTGAGCGAGCTTCTCGTCGCGCTGCGCAATGCCTTTGACGCGCGACAGCACCGCGTAATAGTCGAGCACCGCCGAGGTCGGCCACTGGTTCGGCGCGATTTCGATGGAATCGAGCATGCGCGGCTCAACCGCGCCGAAGCGCGACAATGCTTCGAGCGCACCGAGCTTGCGCAAATCGAGATCCTTGCGCGGCGCCCACGCATTGCGCTCGATGCGGCCTTCGACGAAAGCGGCGAGACCCGCCTCGAGCTTGCCGCGCAACTCGTCGGGCAGCGCGAAGCGCGTATCGAGCCTGGCGGCTTCGTCGCTTGCCGACAGCAGATACGCGGTCAGCACCGTGCTGCCTGTGTCGCGGCTGCCGTCGCCGGGCGGGAAGTAGTTTGCGAGGCCGTCGCGATCGAGATAGACGGGCATCTTCGCGACCACCGACTGCCACAGCTGCGCGTCACGCAGGCCGATTGCGCGCGAGCTTTGCTGTTCGAGGCACGTATACGGATAGCGTTCGAGCCAGCGCCGGACGCCGGGTAGACCGTCCGCGAGCTTCGGCTGCAGCGACACCGCAATGCCGCCGCGCAATGCGCCGTTGCTGGCCGCGCTCGCATCGGGCGGCGCGGCGACGGGCAGCGACAGCGTTGCGTCGACTTGCGCGAGCGTCGCCTGCTGGACCGTGACCGGAATCGCCGCGGCGACGCGCTCGGTGATCTTCAGCGAGTCGGCCGCGCGCGGTCCTGCCTGCTCAGACGCGCTCACATTCCACGCCAGCGCGGGGGATGCCGCATCGGCGAGCCCGTCGGGCGTCGTGACATCCCACGCGACTTCGCGCGCGGCGTCCGGCCCGACATCGACCGTTTGCGGCGGCAATGCAAGCCCCGGCACATTCGCGCTGACGACCACCTTCATCGCGCGCGCCGTCGTATTGCGCACCGTGAATTGCGCGCGGAACCGATCGCCTTCGCGCACGAGCGGCGGCAGTCCCGAAATCAGCTGCAAATCCTGCGTGCTGCGAATCGTTGCGCTGCCGGTGCCGAACGTGCCGGTGCCGACTGCGGCGATCGCGACGATCCTGAAGCGCGTCAGCGAATCGTTGAGCGGTACGTCGAGCGAGGCGGCGCCCTGCGCGTCGAGCGTGACGCGCGGGTTCCACAGCAGCAGCGTGTCGAACAGTTCGCGCGTGGCCGCATGTCCGCCGCCGCCGCCGGCGGGCACGGCCTTGCGGCCGAAGTGCCGGCGTCCGACGATCTCCATCTGCGCAGTCGAGGTCTCGACGCCGTAGGCGCGCTGTTGCAGCATCGCGTCGAGCAGATCCCAGCTGCGGTTCGGCATCAGTTCGAGCAAGGCTTCGTCGACGGCGGCCACCGCGATCTGCGTGCCGGCCGGCGCGGGCGCGCCGCCAGGCATCCGCACACGCAGCTTCACGTGCGCCTTGCCGCGTACCGTGTAGGTTTGCGCATCGGGCGTCACGTCGACCGCGAGCCGGTGCGCGGCGGTGCCGACCTTGATTTGCGCGAGGCCGTAGCGGAATGCCGGTTTCGACAGATCGACGAGCGCCGTCGGCGGCTCGTAGTGCCGGCCTTCATACCAGAACGCGCGCGCCCATTCGAGCGGCGCTTTCCAGCCCCATGTGAAGAACGAATACCACGGCACGTCGCGAATCCGCCCGCGCAGCGCGAGCACCGAAACGTAGACGTTGGGGCCCCACGCTTCGTCCACCCTGAGTTCGATCGTCGGGTCGGTGCCGTTCAGTTGCACGACGCGCGTGTCGATAATGCCTTCGCGTTCGACTGCGACGAGCGCGGTCGCGAAGCGGAACGGCATGCGCACCTGAAAGCGCGCGGTTTCGCCGGGCTCGTAGCTGGTCTTTTCGGGCAAGACGTCGATACGGTCCGTGTTGTCGCCGCCGAACCATAATTCGTCGGCACGCGTGACCCACACCGATGTGGTCGCGGTCGACTGGCGGCCCTCGCCGTCTTTCGCGGTCACGACGAGGTCGATATTGCCCGCTTCGCGCAGCGTCGCGTCGCACGACAGCAAGCCGTGCGCGTCGCTCGTGCCGCTGCAAAGCGAGCCGAGGTCGTGCGTTTCGGTGTGGTTGTCGTATGCATAGAAGCCGCCGACCATGCGCTTGCGCGAACTGCTCGTGATGCGCGCGATGCCGCGCACGTCGAGCGCCACGCCGGCGCGCGGTTTGCCTTGCAGATCGACGGCCAGCGCCTTGACCGGAACGGTGCGGCCAACCGACACCCATTGCCCCGACTTCACGCCCGCGACGATTGCGGCGGGCCACAGCGTCGTGCCGCCGCTGATCGTCTGGACTTCGCCATTGGGATCGGCGAAGCTCGCTTCGAGCACGAGGCGCCTCGGCGCGTCGAGCGGCGGCAGGTTCTTCAGCGTCAGCGTGCCGGACCCGTTGCGCTCGAGCGTGACCGGTTCCTTGTCGGCCACGAGCTTCGTGCTGTCTTCGTTCGACGGCGATGACGTGCCGCCGCCGCCGTCGCCGTCGCCGTCGCCGTCGTCGCCGCCGTCTTCGTTCGCGGATGACGCGGCATCGTCGTCGGACGGCTTGCGATATGCCATGAAGCTGAAGTCGGGATACATGTGGGCGAATGCGGGCGATGTGCTTCTGGTCAGCGCCGAGACCTGCACCGGCAAGCCCGACGCCGCGCCGCCCGATACGTAGTCGATCTGCAATGCGAGCGGCGCTTCGCGCGCCGCGATCAGCGGATGCGATTTTTCGTCGCGTACTGCGATCGAGCCTTTGAAGACAGGCAGACGGAACGCTTCGACGCGAAAGCTGCCCGACTCGTAGCTCATGTGCGGCGCAGGGCCGCCGTCCGCATCGGCTTCGTTGCCATCGTTGTTTTCAGCATCGTCGTTGCCGTTACCGGCCGCCGCGTTCGGGTCGCCATCGTCGAGCGATACACTGTATTCGCCGAGCTTCGCCGCGGCCGGAATGGCGAAGGTGGAATCCGCCGTGTGATCGGCGGTCCACTTCAACGGCAAACGGTAGGTCTGGCCGCTGCCGAGATGCCGGATCGTCACGCGCGCCGGATACCGCTTCGGCAACGCGAAGCCGCTTAAGGTCTCGACGCGCAGCATGTGCTTCATCGATACCGTTTCCCCCGCGCGCAACAACGTGCGATCGAAAATCGTATGCGCGCGCACCGTCTCTTCGCGGCTCATATCGGTCGGCACATTGAAGCGCCACGACTCGATACCGCGATTCCATTCGGTGCGCACGAACGCCATGTCCGCGCCGGTCTTCGGATCGTCGATGCGGGCCGAGACGAACAGGCCTTCGTAGTTGCCGTCGTTGCAGCGCGCGGGTGTTGGCAGCGGCTTGCCGATCGTGAGCAGGCCGCGCGCGTCGGTGTTGCCTGAGGCGAGTTCGCTGCCGTTGCAGTCGCTGACGCGGATGGCAGCATTCGGCACCGGCCGGCCCTTGTCGAGCGTCGTCACCCAGACGACGCTGTTTTCGCGTCCCTGTTTGAAGTGCACGCCGAGGTTCGTCACGAGCACGGCCGTGCGCACGTACATCGGCGCGGGCTTCGCGAGCAGCGATGCGCCGAGCGCCGGCGAGGCGAGTTCGATCACATAGAAGCCTGGCTTCGCGATCGGCACGCCGATCACTTCGAATGGCCTTAGCGTTTTCGGGTCCGCCTTCGGCAAGGTGAGCGTTGCCACGCCGCGCTGGCCGGCGAGCAGCGACAGCGAGCGCACATCGATCAGCCGCTCGCGCTCGCTGTTATTTTGTGCGTTGTCTGGCGTTTCATCGGGCGCGCGCGGCACGAACACCGGATGCGGGTTGCGCTCGAGCAGATCCGGCATCAGCTTCGCGATCGATTCGCGCGTCATTCCATACTGATCGAAACGATCGACGACACGCATCCAGCGGCGGATGTCGGTGTCCGCATCGACGCGCATTTCGCTGAACTGTGTGTTGCCTGCGTTGAGCCCTTCGACGTGCAGATCCGCTTCGACATTGCGCAGCGTGACGGGCACGAGCGCCGGCTTATCGGACTGCGCATAGCGCTCGATAATGCCGAAGGTGCCCGATGAGAACTTCGCGAGCGGCGGCAGCGGCGCGGTCGTCGTCTTCAGCGGAAAGAGGTCGGCATTCGATAGCGCGCGGCCACTGACGTCTTTCAGATGCGCCGGCACGTCGATCGTCAGTTCGGCGTGTTCGGGCAAGGGCGCGGCGAATTCGACCGTGTCGACTTCGGCGCTTCTGTCGTCGCGCGGGAAGGTCGGGGCGATGTTCCGCCCGGTGCTTTCGTCGGTGCTTCCCTCAGTGCTTTCCTTAGCGCGTTCTTTAGACGCCTGCAGCCGGATCTTCACGGCGTCGGCACGCGCGATCGGTGCGTTGAACTTCACGCGCAACGGACGCAATGGCGTGCATGGCGCTTTTGCGTTTTCGCGCTCGCACGAGAAACTCGCGGCGAAAGGCTCGCGCACCATGTAATCGAAGCGCCGCTCGACATCGTTGGCGAGGCCGCTCGGGCCCGCGACGCCGGCGCCATAGACGAGCTGCATCTTCGTGCCCGAGGGCAGCGTCTGCTGGCATTGCAGCGTCAGGATGCGTGCGGCGTCTTTCTGCAAGCGAAAGCGCGAGAGCAGGGCGGTACGCACGGAGGGCTCGACCGCTTTGACGGGGATGCGATTGCCGAGGCCGCTCGATTCGCACCAGATATGTTCGCGTACCGAAGCATCGGTGGCCGGGCCGTTCAGACGCACGATAAACGCCTGGTCTTCTTCGATTTCGCCGCCGCCGGGCATCACGCTCTGTACGAATGGTCCGCCGGTTTCGAATGCAAATCGGCGCGGGCCGGTCAGCGGCTCTCCGGACGACGATTTCAATGCGTCGTTAAGGTCGACCGAACAACGCATGCCCGGCGGCAAATCGGCCTTGAAGTCCCACGCCCATGTCTTTGCGTCGATCCAGCGGCCGCTGCCGGCGCTCGCCGATGCGTCGTCGCATTGCACGCGCGCCGGCGCTGCTGCGTGCGCGGCGCCGAACGCGGTCATCGCCTGATCGAACTTGACGACGACCTGGCGCACCTGCGCGACTTTGCCTTGCGGCGACACCTGCGTGATGCGGGCTGCATCGGCCTTCCATGCAAGCGCGGCGAAGCCGCACAGCATGGCGAACGTCAAACATGCCGACCGCAACGTCCGCCGACGGGTCCCGCATTGCTTCGCCAATCGCATCGAGCGCGCTCCAATTGCTTACAGAACGCTGGCGATTCTAACTGAGGACGAGGCGGCTCCCAACCGTCAAACGGTGTGGGCGCAAGCCTACGCGCCGCGAGAAAACGACGACGTTTTTGCGTACCGACGGTTCACGAATCGGCGCGCTTGACTTAGAGTGCACTCGAACTCCTAACCTTGGTTCTGTCATGTCCATACCACTCACGATCGGTCAGGTTGCCGCTTCGAGCGGCGTTTCCACCCACACGCTGCGTTACTACGAGCAGTCGGGCCTGCTGCGCGCCGTCGGACGCAGCGAGGCGGGGCATCGCCTGTATTCGCCGGCCGACCTCGACTGGCTGCAGTTCGTGATGCGGCTCAAGGCGACCGGCATGCCGATCGCCGGCATGCAGGCGTTCGCCGCCTTGCGTGCGCAGGGCGACGTCAGCGTCGGTGCGCGCCGCGAAATGCTCGTTGCGCATCGCGAGGCGGTCCTCGCGCGCATCGCGCAATTACAGGCGAACCTTGCGGCGATCAGCGACAAGATCGACCACTACGAAGCGATCGAACGCGGTAGCAAATCGGGCGGCAAGCGGGGCGACACGCAGTGAGACATGACATGTCAATCAAACTTGAGCGGAGCGAAAGATCACGATGCAACACACTCACCATGAACTCGATGCGCAAGACGAGCGCTATGCGCGGGGCTGGGACAAGCTGAAGGAAATCGACGGCGCGGCCGGAGAAAAAGTGCTCGCATCGCTGGCGCCAGTTGCGCCGGATTTTGCGCGTCTTCTGATCGAATTTCCGTTCGGCGATATCTATAGCCGTGCGCAGCTCGATCTGCGCTCGCGCGAGATCGCGACGATCGCCGCGCTAGCCGCGCTCGGTAACGCACAGCCGCAACTGAAGGTGCATATCGAAGCGGCGCTCAATGTCGGATGCACGCGCGACGAGATCGTCGAAGTCTTTATGCAGATGGCCGTGTATGCGGGATTTCCGGCTGCGCTGAATGCGCTCTTCGCGGCGCGGGACGTGTTCGGGCATATCGACGCGGCAGAGGGCGCCGCGGCCTGAACCCGGCGCGCCCGAAAACGCGGTGCGGCGCCGCGTGCTACGACGCGTCGCGCGCGTCGTCGGCCTGTACAGGGCGGAGGCTGACGTTGTGCCAGTAGAACAGCAACGCGACGCCCGCCACCGCGAGACTCAAGGTATTCGCCACCCAGAAACCGCGCGCGCCGGTCAACCACGGCGGCACGACGCCGCCCACGTTGAACCCGAGCAGATAGCCGCCGCCGAGCCCGACGCCCCACAGCGCGACGGCATAGATCGCAGTCGGCACGATCACGATCCGGTAGGCGCGCAGCACGAATGCGGACGTGACCTGCAACGCGTCGCAGATGTGATAGATCGCGACGATCAACACGAGCGGCAGCGCGGCGGCCGTCACGTGCTCGTTGGTCGTGTAGCCTGCCACGATCAATGGACGCAGCGCGAGCACGATCGCGCAGAAGCAGCATGCAATCGCGCATGCCATGACGATGCCGTGCCGCGCGAGGGTGCGCGCCGCCGCATCGTGCCGCGCTCCGAGCGCACGCGCGACGAGCGTCGAGGTCGCGATGCCGATCGACAGCGGCGTCATATACAGCACGGCGCCGAGGTTCGCGGCAATCTGGTGCCCCGCGAGCGTGGTCGTGCCGAAGCGCGCGATAAACAGCGCCATGAACGTGTATGACGTCACTTCGATCAGATACGACGCGCCCATCGGAATGCCGAGTTTCAACAGCGCGAACTGGCGCTCGCGGACCGGCCAGCAGAAGCGCGCGAAAATCGCGAATGGCCTGAAGACCTCGAGCTTCACGAGCAGCAGCAAGGCGGTCGCGCCGAGCAGCCAGTTCAGCAGCGTGCTTGCGAGCGCGCAGCCGGGACCGCCGGCGGCAGGCACGCCAAGGCCGCCGAAAATCAGCCACAGGTTCAGCGGGATTTTTAGCGCGAGCGCGCCGACCTGCAGGAACATCACGAGTCGTGGGTGGCCGACAGCAGTCGCGAGCGCGGAATAGACGCGAAATACGAGCGCTGCCGGCAACCCGAACGCGAGAATCTGCAGATAGGCGACGGTGCGCTCGCGCAGCGCATCGGGCGCGTGCGCGAGCTGCAGCAGCGGGGTGGGGAAGTACAGGATCAGAAAGCCGATTGCCGTCAGCGCCGCGGCGAGCCATAGCGCCTGCCGCACGTCTTCGCCGATTTCCTCATGACGCCCGGCGCCGTACGAGAGTCCGACGATCGGCTGCAGGGCGGTCAGAATGCCGGTCAGCGCGATGTAGACCGAGATATAGATCGACGCGCCGAGTCCGAGCGCCGCCAGATCCGTCGACGAATAGCGTCCGACCATCGCGGTGTCCATCACGCCGAACGCAATGATCGCGAGCTGGCCGATCAGTACCGGCCACGCGAGCACCGCGATCTTGCGGAGGTTCGCGAGAAAGGGCGCGCCGAGCGGCGATTCGCGCACTGTCGGATTCACTGCGGCGTTTTAGGCCGCACGTTGCGCCGCTTGACCGGCGGCTTCGGACGGTCGATTCGCACGTACAGCCGGAAACGCTCGTCGCGGTCGGCCGCGCGGCGGCCTTCCCAGACGAGCTTCCAGACGAAGTTCGACATCGAACTCGGTTCGCCGAAGTCCTGCGTGTC
Organism: Paraburkholderia sp. SARCC-3016; assembly: GCF_031119615.1. Lineage (NCBI taxonomy): Bacteria > Pseudomonadati > Pseudomonadota > Betaproteobacteria > Burkholderiales > Burkholderiaceae > Paraburkholderia > Paraburkholderia sp. SARCC-3016. Next base: position 134,149 of record NZ_JAVHZD010000007.1, read on the forward strand.
CTGGCGCAGGATCACGTCGCAATCGTCGTCGGCGAACGAGAAGTGCATGCCGCCGAAATAGGCGAAGGTGGCGATCTGTGCGTTGCCGAGGCGCACCGGCGATATGCACGAGTAGTCTTCGGGCAAATGTGCGGCGATCTGCTGCGCGACGTCCTTGTAGGTCCGGCTGTAGTTGACGATCGGCAGCCACAGCGTCATGAGCAGCACCCACATCAGCGTCGTGCCCGCGCTCGACAGGACGACGCTGCGCCACAACACCTTCGGGTGTCGCGCGACGCGCCATTGCACGAGCGCCATCCAGCAGACGGTCACCGCCATTGCGCAGATCAGCGACACGATCTTGAATTGAGGCACATAGCCGGGCACGAGCCGCGACAGGTTGCGCGCGAGGAAGAACGGGAAGCCCGTCATCGATGCGAGCCAGACGAGCCAGACGAACGAGCCGAGCACGGTGAAGCTCAACACTGCGAACCAGTCGAATGCATTGATCGCGCCGCGCTTCAGCGTCGGCAGCGCGAAGGCGGCGAGCACCGACAGCGCGGGCAGCGGCAGCATATACAGGCGGTTCGTCTCCGAGCTTTGCAGCACGACGAGCGCGAAAAGCGGGCCGATCACCGCGAGCGGAATCGCGATATGCGGCGCGCGGCGCAAGCCCGACCAGCTGATCCATGCCCAGATCGCGAGCGGCCACGCCGGCCATGTGAAAAGCGGCAGATTCTTCAGCGCATACAGCAGCACCGGTCCGAACGGGCCCATGAACGAATTGAGGCTGCCGCGCATCCACTGATTCAGGAACCAGACGCCGTCGGCCGGAAACGCGGCGAGCACGGCAATCGGCCAGGATATCGACAGCGCGAGCGCGACGGGCAGGCCCGCGATCAGCAGCCAGCGCGTGCGCGCTTCGCGCACGATCAGCGTCATGACGAAGGTGCCGACGAGCAGCGCGCCGACCAGCACGGGGCTGCCCGTCAACATGACGAGGCCGAGGCCGCCGCCCCAGATCAGCGTACCCTGTATCGGCTTGTCGAGCATGCGCACGAGACCGTAGACGAGCATCGAGATACAGAAGAACTGCGCGAGCGCGGGCGTGGTCTCGTGACCGCGCTCGGCGAGGCCGAAGCACGCGAGCAGGATCAGTAGCGCGCCGTCGCCGAGCGTGCGGCCGTAGTCGCGCGGTTCCGGTTCGCCGCCGAATGCGTATTTGAACGGCTGCACCTCGGGGCGCCGGCCGAGCAGATAGGCGCCGTACCAGACGAACGCACAGGCCGCGCAGAAGAGCAGGCCCGTGAAAACGCGCGATGCGTTGCTCGCGTCGACCCATGGCGCGAGCGCGCGGATTGCGGCGGCGCCGAGCCAGTAGCCGAGCGGTCCATCGGATGTGATGAATTTCCCGACGAGGTTCGGCAGCAGCCAGTCGTGCAGATTGCCGTTCGCCATCGTCCACATCACGCCGAAGCCGGCCGCGTCCTCGTTTTTCCACGGGTCGCGGCCGAACAGGCCGAACGACGCGTAGATCACGCAGATGGCGAGCAGCAGGGAGCGCGGCAAAGCGCTGGTCGCGGAGGCGGTGAGTCGGACAACGGGTCTCATGCGGTGTTATTGATCGTGATGAAGCGTTTTTTCGGGACGCGATGGACGTTCTGGGAGCAAGCGGTCGAACAGCAAGCGGTTGGACAGCAAGGCAACCCCGGTATCGAACACGGGGTTTGCCACTGGTTTTGTCCCGGCGTGCAGCGCGGCGCCCCGGCCGGTTTTGAGCATCCGGCATTGTAGACGCGCGCGGCGCTGCACGTCATGAACGTGTAACAGGCAGCATGGCGTGCCGACAACCAGGTGTTGACAACGGCGCATTGCTAATGGCGATTTTGCTGCGGTCGCCGCCGGTTCGGTATCCGATGTTTGGGCCCGCATGGCGGGCCGTCGCCGCACGCGCGGCTTGCATCGACGTGAAATCGGCGTGAAGCTCGGCCTGCTTTTTCCGCTTTGTCTGTATGGACGCGCAGGCGGCGCTGGCGCGGCGATCGATATCGTGACAGGTCGAGTGAGGGCCGGTTTGGTCCGGCCGATAAAAAAGGGCAGCGTATGCTGCCCTTTCTGGTGTTGTGCTGCGCGGGTCGAGCATTGCGTGTCGTCCCGGCGCCGCGAAGTTCGCGACGCGCGCTTACTTCGTGGCCTTGCCCGTTGCGCGGGCACCGAACTTCTTGTTGAACTTCTCGACGCGGCCGGCCGTGTCCATGATCTTCTGCTGGCCCGTGTAGAACGGATGCGATTCCGACGACACTTCGATCTTCGCGTGCGGGTAGCTCTTGCCTTCGAATTCAGCGGTGTCGCGCGTCTGGATGGTCGAACGCGTCACGAACTTGAAGCCGTTCGACATGTCTTCGAACAGCACTTCGCGGTAATTGGGGTGAATGCCTTCTTTCATGGTCTTTCCTCTGATCGGGCGGTAGCCAGCCTGCGAATCCTGATGTGCCTCAGCCTGGTGCAGCGAGTGCCCGGTGAGCGCCTCGGTAGGCGAGGCAGTAGTCAACTCAGTGAACGAACTCAGTGCGCGGATCCGTAAGCCACTTGCCTAAGGTCGAAAAACCGCGATTATGCCAGAAAATCAGGCGCTTGGCGAGAATTTCGTCAGATATTTCTAATCAGCTGCGGCTGTGCGCAGCACGCCTGTTTTCGCCGGATCCTGCCGGTAATAGCGGGCCAGCAGCCGGTAAAGCTCCGGATACCCGGCTTCGAACTCGCGCGGCTTGACGAACAGCGCTTCGCTGCAGACAGCGAAAAATTCCGACGGATGATCGGCCGCGTAGGGATCGATCAGCGACTCGCGCTCGAAACGCGCCCAGCGGCGATCGGGCACCGCATCTACCCGCGCGCAGAAATGGTCGTATGCACGATCGAACACGTTGGCCCAGGCGGTGCTGTCGAGTGGCGCGTGCAGCCTGCGAAAAAGCGGCGGGTGACCGTCCGCGTCGCCCGTCACCATGTCGATCTTGTGCGCGAATTCGTGGATCACGACGTTGTACGCGTCGCTGCCGTCCGTCATTTGTGCGTCTTCCCACGAAAGCACGACGGGGCCCCCTTCCCATGCTTCGCCGCTCGCATCGTGTTCGACTTCGTGGACGACGCCGTCTTCGTCCTCGACGGTCTTGCGGATCACGAACTCGCCCGGATAGACGATGATGCCGACCCAGCCGCGATACAGTTCGAGGCCGAGATTGAGCACCGGCAGACACGCCTGGACCGCGATCGCGACGCAAATCTCGTCGGTCAGTTCGAGTTCATGCGCGGTCGAGAATTCTTTCTGCGCGAGAAAGAGGCTCGTCAGCTCGCGCAGACGCCGCTGATCTTCGACGTCGAGACACGCGAGAAACGGCAGGGCGCCAAGCGTTTTTTGCCATAGCGCGTCGGACACCGCGTGGGTGCGCAGCGCACGTTTGCGGCGGCGTGTGTCGATCCACTGAGTCAGTTTCGAGAGCATTGCTGAAGGCGGCGACGTCACGCGCAATGACGCAATGACGATTTTCGTGGCCGTGGTTTTTCCGGACAGCGATGATTTTAATCGCGCCGGGCTCGGCCCTGCGCATTGTGCGACTCGACGCGACGCGCGATGATTCGCGGCGCCGGCCTGACTCCATGCTCGATGAGAATAAGCCCGCGAATGCGGGCGTATTCAACTAACTCTAACGCGCTGATTGCAGCGCTGATTTGCAGCGCTGGTTCGAAGCAGGCCAGTGCGTCAACCGCCGCGGCGCATCATGTCGAAGAACTCGGAGTTGTTCTTCGTCTGGCGGATCTTGTCGAGCAGGAATTCCATTGCTTCGACTTCGTCCATGTCGTGAATGAACTTGCGCAGCACCCAGATCTTTTGCAGGATCTCGGGCTTGATCAGCAGCTCTTCGCGGCGCGTGCCCGACTTGTTCAGGTTGATCGACGGATAGACACGCTTTTCCGCGAGACGACGCTCGAGGTGCACTTCCATATTGCCGGTGCCCTTGAACTCTTCATAGATCACGTCGTCCATGCGGCTACCGGTTTCGATGAGCGCGGTGCCGATAATTGTCAGCGAGCCGCCTTCCTCGATATTGCGAGCCGCACCGAAGAAGCGCTTCGGACGCTGCAGCGCATTGGCATCGACACCGCCCGTGAGCACTTTGCCCGATGCCGGCACGACCGTGTTGTACGCGCGTGCGAGACGCGTGATCGAATCGAGCAGAATCACGACGTCGTTCTTCATTTCAACGAGGCGCTTCGCTTTTTCGATCACCATTTCGGCAACCTGCACGTGACGCGCGGCCGGTTCGTCGAACGTCGACGCGATCACTTCGCCCGCCACCGAGCGTTGCATTTCCGTCACTTCTTCAGGACGTTCGTCGATCAGCAGCACGAACAGCACGACGTCCGGATGGTTCTGCTTGATCGCGTGCGCAATATGCTGAAGCATCACGGTCTTGCCGGACTTCGGCGACGCGACGAGCAGGCCGCGCTGGCCTTTGCCGATCGGCGCGATCATGTCGATGATGCGGCCCGTGACGTTTTCTTCGCCGCGCATTTCACGTTCGAGCAGCAGCACCTTGTTCGGGTGCAGCGGCGTCAGATTCTCGAACATGATCTTGTGCTTCGACGCCTCCGGCGGTTGGCCGTTGACCTTGTCGACTTTCACCAGCGCGAAATAGCGTTCGCCGTCTTTCGGCGTGCGCACTTCGCCTTCGATCGTATCGCCCGTATGCAGATTGAAACGGCGGATTTGTGACGGACTGATGTAAATGTCGTCCGTACTCGCGAGATACGACGTTTCCGGCGAGCGCAGGAAACCGAAACCGTCCGGCAGCACTTCGAGCGTGCCGTCACCGAAGATCGTTTCGCCCGTCTTCGCGCGCTTTTTGAGAATGGCGAACATCAATTCCTGCTTGCGCAGGCGGTTCGCACTTTCGATCTCGAGGCCATTGGCCATTTCGATCAACTGTGACACGTGCAGAGTCTTAAGCTCGGATAAATGCATACGGAGAACCCGCAGGAGAAGGTGCGACCTGAAAAGAAATCTGGGAGGAGAGTTGAGCGGAACCGCTCAGGGACTTATTCGTCTTTTCGACGTTTTGTGAATTCTAGCATAGCACACGCGTGCTACGGCTTGCGTGGCGGACCGGCCGCTTTGTTTTGCCCGTGTTGTGAACCCACAACAACAGGCCATTCAGCACAGAACCTGGAGGGACGGTGAAAGCTTTTTAACCCGGCAATTCATCCGGGCACCCTGACCGTCGGTCCGACCCGGCGCGATCTCCCCCGGTATGCACGCGTGCGTCGCGCGGCAAACCGGATGGAGGAGCGGGTGTCGGCGACGCCGCACTCGCGGAATTAACCGGTCGCAAAACACGACAATAAAAGAGTCGCAATAAAACGCGCCGGCAAATCGTTCAATTAAAGCTGTTTAAAGGTTACCGTCGAGGAACGCGGTGAGCTGCGACTTCGACAGCGCACCGACCTTCTGTGCGGCGACTGCGCCGTTCTTGAAGAGAATCAGCGTCGGGATACCGCGCACGCCGAACTTGACCGGCGTGGACTGATGCTCATCGACGTTGATCTTCGCGATCTGCAGGCGGTCTGCGTAGTCCTTTGCGACTTCGTCGAGGATCGGTGCAATCATTTTGCACGGACCGCACCATTCCGCCCAGAAATCGAGCAGTACGGGTTTATCCGATTTCACAACGTCCTGTTCGAACGATGCGTCGCTGATGTGCTTGATTTGTTCGCTCATTGTCTGAATACCTCATCCGGTTCGAGGCCTGCCTGAATGCTCGCCACGATACATCAAAACTGAAGAAAATCTCCGTTCGCTTTACCGCAAAGAAAGGCTCAACCGAATGACGTTCGAGGGTCTGTGGGGACTGACTGCTAAGAACCTGCGAAGGCGCTCGGCGCTTGGCTTTACGGGTCACTTGCACGCAGTTTAGCCTAATTCGCTATGTGCTGCCCGTGGTGATAGTACCCATCCCGGACAGCAGGAGCGGCGCGCTGCGGCGGGTTTGCCGCAACCCTCTGCCGTTCCTTTCCGCACCTATCTGGAGGTGGCGGCGGCGAACACAAGGGTTAGGAGATTTGCCGCCGCGATGATAGAATGCGACGTGACGGGCCTCCTCGCATGGAGGTGCGGTCAACCTGGTCAGGTCGGGAACGAAGCAGCCACAGCCGTTTTCCACCAGTGCCGAGGGTCGGGCTCGTCACCTTCCTGTTTTCCCGTGTTTCCCACTTCCTCTGCCTTTTGCGCGTCGCGTTCTGCGTCGCTGGTTCCATCTCGTTCCACGCGTGTCCGTTGACGAGTTTGCGTCCGCCTCGCTTTCGCCGACCCGCTTTCCTTTTAATTTTGCGCGCGGTTTTCGCCTTGGCACGCTTTTGCGTGCGGGCACGCGCGAGACGCCTCACGCTAATGGCCGTTTTCTATCGGGCCATTAGCCAAATACAATAGAGCGCTCAAACCTGTTTCTCCCATTCGCTTTGCTGCCGACGGTCGAGCCGGCTTTGTGCTGATGCGTTGCTGATACAATTTCCCGATGACCTATCAAGTTCTCGCACGCAAGTGGCGGCCGAAAGATTTCGCGTCGCTCGTCGGACAGGAGCACGTGGTGCGCGCGCTCACGCATGCGCTCGATGGCGGCCGCCTGCATCACGCTTATCTGTTCACCGGCACACGCGGCGTCGGCAAGACGACGCTGTCGCGCATCTTCGCCAAGGCGCTCAACTGCGAAACCGGCGTAACCGCCACGCCATGCGGCGTGTGCCGCGCATGCCGCGAGATCGACGAAGGCCGCTTCGTCGATTATGTCGAGATGGATGCGGCGAGCAATCGCGGGGTCGACGAAATGGCGGCGCTGCTCGAGCGCGCGGTCTATGCGCCCGTCGATGCGCGCTTCAAGGTCTATATGATCGACGAAGTGCACATGCTGACGAACCATGCGTTCAACGCGATGCTGAAAACGCTGGAAGAACCGCCGCCGCACGTCAAGTTCATTCTGGCGACCACCGACCCGCAGAAAATTCCCGTCACGGTGCTCTCGCGCTGTCTGCAGTTCAATCTGAAGCAGATGCCGGCCGGCCATATCGTGTCGCATCTCGAGCGGATTCTCGGCGAGGAGCAGATCGCATTCGAAGCGCAGGCGTTGCGATTGCTCTCGCGCGCAGCGGACGGTTCGATGCGCGATGCGTTGTCGCTGACCGACCAGGCGATTGCGTATTCGGCAAACCAGGTGACCGAAGAAGCCGTGCGCGGCATGCTGGGCGCACTCGATCAAAGCTACCTGATCCGGCTGCTCGACGCGCTCGCGGCGAACGACGGCCCCGCAGTGCTCGCGGTGGCCGATGAAATGGCGCTGCGCAGCCTGTCGTTTTCGACGGCGCTGCAAGACCTCGCGAGCTTGCTGCACCGGATCGGTTGGGCGCAGTTTGCGCCGTCGTCGGTGCTCGACGAATGGCCCGAGGCCGGCGATGTGCGGCGTTTTGCCGATGCGTTGAGTCCGGAGCAGGTGCAACTGTTCTATCAGATCGCGACGATCGGCCGAAGCGAACTCGGTCTCGCGCCTGACGAATACGCGGGCTTTACGATGACCCTGCTGCGCATGCTCGCCTTCGAACCGGCAGCCAACGGCGGCGGGGGCGCGGCGGGCGGTGGGCCGGCATCCGCGGCGCGGCCCGGTGGCCAGCAAAGCGGGGCGGGCGGCGGCCGGCGCGCGGGCGCGCCCGCGGTGACCGCGCAGCAAACTGTTGTGCCGCAGGCGCCGACGCCGCGCCGTACGGCATCGGCCGACGCGCAGGAAGCGGATGTCGCGTTCGATGCGGCGAATGTGGACGTCGGGTCCGCTGCTGCTGACCAGACGGCCGCGATGCGAGAGCCAGCGCATGAAGCGCGCGGACAGCAAGCGGTATCGGTTCCGGCGGGCGCAAGCAATGCATTGTCGGGCGGCAACGCCGATTCAGCGGAAACCGCCGTTCGGCGAGGCACGCTGGCCGCGCATGCCACAGGGGCTTCGACACCCGCACGAGCCGAAGCGCCGACACCATCGGTTTCGGGCTCCGAAAATTCCGAGGGTGCCGAAAGCGGTGCGCGGACGGCCGGCGTCGATGCGGATGCCGGTGCGACACCGAGCGCTGGCGCATCCGCCGCAGTCGAGCCAGTGCCGGTCCCAGCCGCGTCTGCCGCGGCCGTGCAACAGCGTTTCATCGACGCGGCGGCGCAAGCGCAGGACCCGGAGCCGGCACCCACGTCATCTTCGACACAACCGTCAACGCAACCGGCCGACGGTGCGCCGCGTCGCGGCGGCGGCGCGAGTGCGGCACTCGACGTATTGCGCAATGCGGGCATGAAGCTGGCGGGCGGCGGCAGCAGGCCGAATGCGTCAGCGTCAGCGGTGCCTGCAAAAGCGGCACCGGTGCCGCCGAAGCCCGCCGCGCCGCGCGTCGCGGTACCGACGCCCGAGCCCGCGCGCCGTGCCCAGGCACAGGCCCAGCAGCAGGACAACGCGTCATCTCGCGCCGCTTCGTCGCGCGCGGGCGCAAAGGCCGGTGCGGGCAGCAGCGCCACGGTGCCGCCCTGGGAGGACATCCCGCCCGACGCCGCGGGCGCACTCGACGACTACGTCCCGATGTCCGCGGACGACGCGTTTTTCGCGCCGCCGGACGACGGTTTCGCGCCGGTCTTCGACAGCGGTGCCAACGATCTCCGCGTGAGCCCGGCCGCCGCGCCGGCGCCGGCCGTCGACACGCGTCCGTTGCCGCCGGCCGTGCCGCTCGACACACTGGGCTTTCACGGCGATTGGCCGGCGCTTGCCGCCGGCCTGCCGCTCAAGGGTATTTCGTATCAGCTCGCGTTCAACAGCGAGTTGATGGCGCTCGACGGCACGACGCTGAAGCTCAACGTGCCGGTTCCGCAGTACGCGGATGCGGCGCAAGTCGCAAAGCTGAAGGCCGCGCTGGCCGAGCGGTTGGGCCGTTCGGTCGAGGTCGTCGTGGAAGTCGGCCCGGCGCGCCGCACGGCGGCCGCGCTCGATGCCGCGGCGCGCGCGCAACGCCAGCAGGAAGCGGAGCGGGAGATCGGCGCAGACCCGTTCGTGCAGTCGCTGATCCGCGAGTTCGGCGCGAGCATCGTGCCGGGCTCGATTCGCCCGTTGATGCCGGCGGCGCAGGGTGGCGCGGGCGGCGCGAGCGCCGCGCACTGACCCACGCCATAGACAGAACTGGACAACCCGAAGCAAACGGCTCGAAACAAACCAAACCAATCGAAACAAACCACACCGGCCCGAACCGGGACAGTATTAGAAACCCGAAGCGCGAGCATAAAGCGCAAACCCAAAGCGAACTTGCGGCGCTTGAGCGACACTGAAGCGTTCCGCGCATCCCATACGATCAAGAAGGAGCACGTCCATGATGAAAGGCCAACTCGCGGGACTGATGAAGCAGGCCCAGCAGATGCAGGAAAACATGAAGAAGATGCAGGAGGAGCTCGCGCAGATCGAGGTCGAGGGCCAGTCGGGCGCCGGTCTCGTGAAGGTGACGATGACCTGCAAGAACGACGTGCGTCGCGTGTCGATCGATCCGTCCTTGCTTGCAGACGACAAGGACATGCTCGAGGATCTCGTCGCGGCCGCGTTCAACGATGCGGTGCGCAAGGCCGAGACGACCGCACAGGAGAAGATGGGCGGCATGACCGCGGGTATGCCGTTGCCGCCGGGCTTCAAGCTGCCTTTCTAAATTACGGTTTTCAATCCGGGCCCGGCATTTGCGCCAGAAATCCGCATGAAACAACCGTCCGCCTTGTCGGCGCTCGTCGAAGCGCTGCGCGCACTGCCCGGCGTCGGGCCGAAGTCCGCGCAGCGCATCGCCTATCACCTGATGCAGCATGATCGCGACGGCGCGCAGAAGCTCGGCCGGTCGCTGCTCTATGCGACCGAGCATCTGCAGCACTGCGAGAAGTGCAATACGTTCACCGAAGCGCAGATCTGCGAAGTCTGCAGCGATCCGGAGCGCGATCCGACGCTGCTGTGCGTCGTCGAAACGCCGGCCGACCAGATCATGCTCGAGCAGACCATGACCTACCGCGGCCTTTACTTCGTGCTGATGGGGCGTCTGAGTCCGCTCGACGGCATCGGTCCGAAGGAGATCCACTTCGATCGCCTCGTCAGGCGCGCTGCCGACGGCGTCGTCAAGGAAGTCGTGCTCGCGACCAACTTCACGAACGAAGGCGAAGCGACCGCGCATTACCTCGGGCAGACGCTGAAAGCACGCGGCCTGTCGGTCACGCGTCTCGCGCGCGGCGTGCCGGTCGGCGGCGAACTCGAATACGTCGACGCGGGCACGATCGCGCGGGCGATGCTCGACCGGCGCTCGATGTAGGTCGAGGCGGTTCGAAGTTCGACGCAGTCCGATGTAACCCATGATCGAAGGACACCCATGAACGCGACGAACGCCACTCACACCGCTCACGCAGGCGGCCCGCTCGCAGGCGTGAAGGTGCTCGAGCTCGGCACCCTGATTGCCGGTCCGTTCGCCGCGCGCTTTCTCGGCGAATTCGGCGCGGAAGTGATCAAGATCGAAGACCCGAAGGGCGGCGATCCGCTGCGCAAATGGCGCAAGCTGTATCCCGAGGCAGGCGGCACATCGCTGTGGTGGGCCGTGCAGGCGCGCAATAAAAAATCGGTGACGGTCAACCTGAAGGCCGAAGAGGGCAAGGAAATCGTGCGGCGTCTCGCGAAGGAAGCGGACATCGTCATCGAAAATTTTCGCCCGGGGCTGCTCGAGAAGCTCGAGCTCGGCTACGACGTATTGTCGGCCGGGAACCCCGGTCTCGTCATGGTGCGGCTCTCCGGTTACGGTCAGAGCGGCCCGTATCGCGATCGTCCCGGATTCGGGGCGATTGCCGAAGCGATGGGCGGCTTGCGGCACATTACCGGTTACCCCGATCTGCCGCCGCCGCGCATCGGCATTTCGATCGGCGATTCGATCGCGGCGCTGCACGGCGTGATCGGTGCGCTGATGGCGATGCATCACCGGCAGGTGAACGGCGGCAAAGGCCAGGTCGTCGATGTCGCGCTGTACGAGGCGGTCTTCAACATGATGGAGAGCGTCGTGCCCGAGTACGGCGTCTATGGCATGGTGCGCGAACGTACGGGCGCGTCGCTGCCCGGTATCGTGCCGTCCAATACATATCCGTGCCGCGATGGCAGTATCGTGATCGGCGGCAACAGCGATCCGATCTTCAGGCGCCTGATGCTTGCGATCGGCCGCGACGATCTGGCCAACGACCCCGAGCTTGCGCATAACGATGGGCGTGTGCCGCGCACGCAGGAAATCGACGGCGCGATCGCCGCGTGGCTCTCGACGCGCGCGATCGACGAGGCGCTCGCCGTGCTGAACGCGGCCGACGTGCCGGCCGGCCGCATCTACAGCGTCGCGGATATGTTCACCGATCCGCAGTACCTCGCGCGTCAGATGATCCAGACCTTCAAGTGGCAGGACGGCGAGGAGATTGCGCTGCCCGCGGTGACGCCGAAGTTTTCGGACACGCCCGGCGACACGCGCTGGCTCGGTCCGCAACTCGGCGAGCATACCGACGAGATCCTGCAATCGCTGGGTTATGATGCGGACCACATCGCAAGGTTGCATGCGCAACAGGTCGTCTGACTCGAGCGCTGCAAGCGCACACCACAAGCACAAGTAGAAAAGAAACGGAGATTGCAACGATGCAACGCAGAACCTTTCTGGCCGGCACCGCGGCGCTCGCGGGCACGGCGATCGCAGCCCATTCGCCGTTCGCATTCGGGCAAGCGAAACTCGAGACGCGCAAGGTCGCGATCGCGGTCGGCGGCAAGAACCTTTTCTATTACTTGCCGCTGACTATCGCGGAGCGGCGCAACTACTTCAAGGACGAAGGGCTCGACGTCGAAATCTCGGATTTCGCGGGCGGTTCGCAGGCATTGAAGGCGGCCGTCGGCGGCAGTGCCGATGTCGTGTCGGGCGCGTTCGAACACACGCTGCTGCTGCAGGCGCAGCATCAGACGTTCCGTGAATTCGTGCTGCAAGGACGTGCACCGCAGATCGTGCTGGCCGTGTCGAAGAAGACGATGCCGAACTATAAAACGATCGCCGATCTGAAAGGCAAGAAGATCGGCGTGACCGCGCCCGGTTCGTCGACGGCGATCATGGCGAGCTTCGTGATCGCGAAAGCGGGGCTGACTGCGAAGGACGTGTCGTTTATCGGAGTCGGCGCGGGCGCCGGCGCGGTCGCCGCACTGCAGGCCGGACAGATCGACGCGCTTGCAAATCTCGATCCGGTGATGACGAAACTCGAGCGCGCGGGCGATATTCGCGTGATTTCCGATACGCGCACGCTAGCCGATACGCATGCGGTGTTCGGTGGCGATATGCCGGCCGGTTGCCTGTATGCGTCGCAAAGCTTTATCGACAAGCATCCGAATACGACGCAGGCGCTAACCAATGCGATGGTGCGCGCACTCAAATGGCTGCAAACGGCGAGCGACAACGACGTCGCCAATGCCGTGCCCGAGTCGTATCTGCTCGGCGACCGCGCGTTGTATATCGCGGCCTGGCAGCACGTGAAGCCGGCCATTTCGCCCGATGGACTGATGGCCGCCGATGGACCCGCAACGTCGCTGAAAACGCTGCAGGCGTTCGATGCGACCGTGCAAGGCAAGCCGATCGATCTGTCGAAAGCGTGGACCAACGACTTCGTGAAGAAGGCGCTCGCGACGGTCAAGGCCTAGGTGCGAGACGATGACGGTCCCGGCACTCGCGCTCGACGGTATCACCTGCACCTTCGCTTCGCGCGACGAACGCGGCGCGCGTTACACCGCTGTCAAAGATGCAACGCTGCATATCGCGCCCGGCGAGTTCGTCTCGGTGGTCGGCCCGACCGGCTGCGGCAAGTCGACCCTGCTGAACGTCGGCGCCGGTCTGCTTGCGCCGTCGGCGGGTTCGGTCAGCGTGTTCGGCGAACCGTTGAGCGGCATCAACCGTCGCGCGGGCTATATGTTTCAGGCCGACGCGCTGATGCCGTGGCGTTCCGCGCTCGAAAACGTGATGGCCGGGCTGTCGTTCCATAACGTGCCGCGCGCCGAAGCGCGCGAACGCGCGCAAGCGTGGCTGAAGCGCGTCGGTCTGGGCGGTTTCGGCGACCGCTATCCGCATCAGTTGTCGGGTGGCATGCGCAAGCGCGTCGCGATGGCGCAGACGCTGATTCTCGATCCCGACATCGTGCTGATGGACGAGCCGTTCTCGGCGCTCGATATCCAGACGCGCCAGCTCATGGAAAACGAACTGCTCGACCTGTGGGCCGCGAAGCGCAAAGCCGTGCTCTTCATCACGCACGATCTCGACGAAGCGATCGCGATGTCCGATCGCGTCGTCGTGCTGTCGGCGGGTCCGGCGACGCGGCCGATCGGCGAATTCGCCATCGATTTGCAACGCCCGCGCGACGTCGCCGAGATCCGCTCGGATGCGCGCTTCGTCGAACTGCATGCGCGGATCTGGAGCGTGCTGCGCGATGAGGTACTGAAGGGCTATCGGCAACAACTGAAAGCGGTATGAGCGGCGCACGCGCGAACAGCGAAAGGACCTGACGACCGATGTGGAAGATGCTGCGTCCGAACCGGGCGAACCTCGTGATCTGGCAGTGGCTGCTGCTCGTGCTGTGCTTCGTGCTCTGGTACGTGCTGACGAGCCCGACGCTTTTACCCGCTTTCTATTTCGACAACCCGAACAAGGCTGCGTTCCTGTTCGGCGAGCCGCAGAAAGTCATCGTGCGAATCTGGCAGTGGTTCACGTCGGGCGAAATCTATATTCACTTGTGGATCACGCTCGTCGAGACCGTGCTCGCATTCGTGATCGGCACCGTGCTCGGGCTCGCGGTCGGCTTGTGGCTCGCGCTGGCGCCCGTTGCGAGCGCGTTGTTCGACCCGTACATCAAAGCCGCGAATTCGATGCCGCGCGTGATTCTGGCGCCGATCTTCGGCGTATGGTTCGGTCTTGGGATCGGATCGAAGGTCGCGCTTGGCGTGACACTCGTGTTTTTTATCGTGTTCTTCAACGTCTATCAGGGCGTCAAGGAAGTGAGCCCCGTCGTGCTCGCGAATGCGCGGATGCTCGGTGCGAATCGTCAGCAGCTGCTGCGCAATGTATATCTGCCTAGCGCGATGAGCTGGGTGTTTTCGAGTTTGCACACGTCGGTCGGGCTCGCGTTCGTCGGCTCGGTGGTAGGCGAATATCTGGGCTCCGCGCGTGGCGTCGGTTATCTGATTCTGCAGGCCGAGGGCACGTTCGATATCAACACCGTGTTCGCCGGCATTCTCGTGCTGACCGCGTTTGCGCTGATTCTCGACGGCATTGTCGGCGTGATCGAGCGGCGTTTCATGAAGTGGCAGCCGGCGAGCGGCGAAACGGACAAGCTGTGAGCGTGAGGTGATCTACGATCACAGCGCGTGCCGTTAACGCGCAATCAGTGAGCGCCCGGTGCGGCCCCGGTGCGGGCGCGGGGCATCTTAGTGCTCCCTCAGCGCCTCAAACGATGCGTATGCAATTCGCGCTGGGCGCCCTCAGGGCGTGATCACCACTTTCCCCACCACGCGCCGCGCCGCAATATCGTTGAGCGCCTGCGCCGCTTCTTCTAGCGCATAGTGCGCCGATACGAACGGCCGCAGCTTGCCGCTTCTGATCCATCCGGTCATCTCGACGAAAGCGGCGGCCTCGCGCTCGGGCTCGCGCTTCGTAAACTCCCCCCAGAACACGCCGACAATACTCGCGCCCTTGAGCAGTGCGAGATTGAGCGGCAACTTCGGGATCTCTCCGTTCGCGAAACCGACCACCAGATAGCGGCCGCGCCAGCCGATGCTGCGAAACGCGGGCTCGGTGTAGACGCCGCCGACCGGATCGTAGATCACGTCGGGGCCGCGCGCGTCGGTCAGCGCCGCGATGCGCTCGCGCAGGTCGTCGGTCGCATAGTCGATCGTCGCATCGGCGCCGTGCTCGACGCATACGGCGAGCTTTGCCTCGCTCGATGCCGCCGCGATGACGCGCGCGCCGAGCGCCTTGCCGATTTCGACCGCTGCGAGGCCGACGCCGCCCGCCGCACCGAGCACGAGCAAGGTTTCGCCGGCCTTCAGCGCTGCGCGGTCGGCGAGCGCATGGTACGACGTGCCGTAGGTCAGCGAAAACGCAGCGGCGATGTCGAACGGCGCATCGTCGGGCAACGGCACGCAGGCGTTGGCGGCCGCGCGCGCCTGCTCCGCATAGCCGCCATGCGCGATATAGGCGACCACGCGCATGCCCGGTTTCAGGCGTGTCACGCCTTCGCCGGTCGCGCGCACGACGCCCGCGACTTCGGCGCCGGGCGAGAAGGGCAGCGGCGGCTTCAACTGATACCGGTTCTCGATGATCAGCACGTCCGCGAAGTTGACCGTGGCCGCCTTCACGTCGATGACGACCTCGCCGGCCTGCGGTTGCAAATCCGGCAGTTCGTCGAGCGTGAGCATATCGGGCGGCCCGTATCGATGACAGCGGATGGCGCGCATGACGTCTCCTTTGAGCGGCGTTCGCAGACGGGCACAGGTGGGCGGACGCAGCGAGTGTAAAGCATGCTCGAACGACCGTGCGCGTCGTCCCGCCTGCGTTCGTGTCGCGCAGTGCCATGCCGCGTGTCGCGACGCGCTTGCCGATGTGCTTGCCGATGTGCTTCCCGTCGCGCGGCACATGCCTGTTGCGCGCATGTCGCGCGGGTGCTGCGCGATCGGCAATCGCACCATGCCATGTCGTTCGCGTGCCTTGTTTCCTCGGTTACAATCGCCGGATGCGAATCCTACTCAGCAACGACGATGGTTATCTGGCGCCGGGTCTCGCGGCGCTTTACGAAGCGCTGAAGCCGCTTGCCGACGTCACCGTGATGGCGCCCGAGCAGAACTGCAGTGGCGCATCGAATTCGTTGACGCTGTGGCGGCCGTTGTCGGTGCTGCGTTCCGCGAACGGCTTCTATTACGTGAACGGCACGCCGACCGACTCGGTTCACATCGCACTGACCGGCATGCTCGACCATACGCCGGACCTCGTGGTGTCGGGCATCAACAACGGTCAGAACATGGGCGAAGATACGCTGTACTCCGGCACTGTCGCCGCCGCGACCGAAGGCGTGATGTTCAACGTGCCCGCCATCGCGTTCTCGCTCGTCGATAAAGACTGGGTGCATCTCGAATCGGCGGCGCGTGTCGCTGCCGAAATCGTCAAACATTATCTCGACGCGCCGTTGCCGGGCCATCCGCTTCTTAACGTCAATATCCCGAACTTGCCGTACGAACAGTTGCGCGAGTGGCGCATCACGCGGCTCGGCAAGCGGCATCCGTCGCAACCGGTGATCCGGCAGACCAACCCGCGCGGCGAGCCGATCTACTGGATCGGCCCGTCCGGCAGCGCGCGCGACGCAAGCGAAGGCACGGACTTTCACGCGGTCTCGCAAGGTTACGTGTCGATCACGCCGCTGCAGCTCGATCTCACGCATACCGAGATGTTGCCCGCCACGCGCGACTGGGCGCGCGCCGGGAGCAGCGCTTCATGACGGGCGAGCGCGCGAAGCGCTTCCCGCTAGGCCTCGAGGATCTGGTGCGCGAACCGCGCCGGAGCGAAGCGCGTTCGGGTGACGCGCGCCCGGCGAAAACCGCGGTCCTGGATGGCCGTTTATCGGGCGGCTCCGGGGGGGCCGGCAGTTCCGGCGCGGCTTCGTCTATCGGCGCCGGCGCGCGAGGCGCACGCGCGGCAGTGACCGCCAAACGCAACGAGCCTGCGAATAGCTCCGCCAAACGCATCACGAGCGGCATCGCGGGCGGCACCGCGAGCGCGCGTCAGCAACCGGCGCTAAGGCTGCCGGCTTCGCCCGAGCGCGCCGGCGCGCCGAATGTCCCGTTGAATCGTGCGCATGCGCTGACGTCGGAACGGGTCCGCGAACGCATGGTCGAACGGCTGCGAGCCAACGGGGTGGCGGACCCGCGCGTGCTGGACGCGATGGCGACGGTGCCGCGTCACATGTTCGTCGATCCAGGCCTTGCCACACAGGCTTACGAAGACGCGGCGCTGCCGATCGGCCATCACCAGACCATCTCCAAGCCGTCGGTGGTCGCGCGGATGATCGAACTGGCTGCCGCAGGGCGCGAACTCACCAACGTGCTCGAAATCGGCACCGGCTGCGGCTATCAGGCGGCGGTGCTAAGCCAGGTCGCGCGCGACGTGTATTCGATCGAGCGCATCAAGCCGTTATACGAGCGAGCGAAGACGAATCTTCGGCCACTGCGTATTCCGAATATTCGCTTGCATTACGGCGACGGCCGCATCGGTTTGCCGGCGGCGGCGCCGTTCGACGCGATCGTGATCGCGGCGGCCGGTCTCGACGTGCCGCAGGCCTTGCTCGAACAACTGGCGATCGGTGCGCGTCTCGTCGCGCCGGTCGGCACGCCGGACGGTCAGACGCAGGTGCTCACGCTCGTCGAACGCACGGGGCCCGCGCAGTGGCGGGAGTCGCGGCTTGATCGCGTTTTCTTTGTACCCTTAAAATCCGGAGTGATTTAAATCCGATGACTATCAGTAAGCTGCGCACGATGCAAAGAACCAGCACGAATGTCCGTCTGACCGTGGCTCAACGTGGTGTGTGCGTATTCGCGCTATCGCTGCTCGCGGCCTGCGCGACGCGCCTGGACAATGCGCCGGTCGTCGATCGCTCCGGCGCGCTCGGCACCGAAGCCTCGCAACAGGCGGCCCAGCCTCCGGCGCCGCTCGGCCCGCCGCCTCCGGGTTATTACCGGGTCAAGCCGGGCGACACGCTGTATCGGATCGCGCTCGAAAACGGCCAGAATTATCGCGATATCGCGACGTGGAACAATCTGACCAACCCGAATCAGATCGAAGTCGACCAGCTGCTGCGTGTGGCGCCGCCCGGCACGACGCCGACGGCGGCCACGCCGGGCGTCGCGACGGCGCCGATTGCCGGTGGTGCGGTGCAAAGCGCTCCGATCGCCGGCGCGCCCGCCGGTGGCGCGCCGGCTGCCGCGGGCGTCGCGCAGCCGCCGCTCTACGGCGCAACCAGCAACGCGCCCGGCGCGACGGCCACAACCATTCCGCCGCAGCCGCCGGCTGCCACGAGCGACGCGGCCGCGGCCGCGGGCAATGTGACATTCGCGTGGCCCGTGCGCGGACCGCTGCTCAACACGTTTGACGATTCGAAAAACAAAGGTTTGAATATTGGCGGAACCGTCGGGGAACCGGTCAAGGCTTCGGCGGACGGCCGGGTCGTTTATGCCGGAAATGGGCTGCGCGGTTACGGCAATCTCATTATCATCAAGCATGATGCAACGTACCTTACCGCCTATGCACATAACAGCGCTTTGATGGTAAAAGAGGGGGACGCGGTGACGAAGGGGCAGACAATTGCCCAGATGGGCAATAGCGATTCGGACCGTGTGATGTTGCATTTCGAAGTTCGCCGGCAGGGCAAGCCTGTCGACCCACTGAAGTATTTGCCGCCGCAATAAGCGATTACGACCATGCCGAAATCGAAGCGCCAACCACCGCAAGCCGAGACTGAGACGATCAGCCGTGCCACGCATGTATCGGTGGAAGACACGGGCGCTTCGGACCAGGACGACGACAGCATCGACGACCTCGACAACGGGGCCTCCGATTCCGAGGACAGCCGTTCGGGCGACGACGGCGAAGGCTCGGAAGGGCGCGAAGGCGCAAACGATGCCCCGTCGGACGCCGACGACTTTCGCGCACTGCTGCAGGCCGAACTGACCGCCGATACGATCCAGCACTATCTGAACCGGATCAGCGTCAAGCCGCTGCTGACGGTCGAGGAAGAGCAGCGGTTTTCGCGCCTCGCGAAGGCCGGCGAGTTCGAGGCTCGCCAGGTCATGATCGAGCGCAATCTGCGGCTCGTCGTCAGTATCGCGAAGGGCTATCTGAACCGGGGCGTGCCGCTGCTCGATCTGATCGAAGAGGGCAATCTCGGCCTGATGCACGCGATCGAGAAGTTCGACCCGACGCGCGGCTTCCGTTTCTCGACATACGCCACCTGGTGGATTCGCCAGAGCATTGAGCGCGCGATCATGAATCAGGCGCGCACGGTGCGGCTGCCTGTGCACGTGATCCGCGAACTGAACCAGGTGCTGCGTGCCAAGCGCCATCTGGAAAAGAACTCGATGAATTCGGGCGAAGCGGCGGACCGCCGCGACGCGAGCATCGACGACATCGCGTATCTGACCGGTAAAACCAGCGACGAAGTGACCGACATCCTCGCGCTGAACGAGCACACGGCGTCGCTCGATGCGCCGCTCGATCTCGACCCGGCCAGCAGTCTGCTCGATCTGTTGTCCGACGACCAGAGCCAGTCTCCCGATGCCGAGGTCCAGCATCGCGAACTGGAAACGCTTACACGCGCATGGCTTGCGCGCTTGTCCGACAAGCACCGCCATGTGATCGAGCGCCGTTTTGGCCTGAACCACATCGAGCCGGCCACGCTCGAGGAGCTGGCCGACGAAATGGGCCTGACACGCGAACGCGTGCGGCAGATCCAGCAGGAAGCGCTAGTGCGGCTCAAGCGCTTCTTCGCGTCCAATGGCGTACGCAAGGACGCCGTTCTCTAACCTGATGACTCCGATTCTCGTATTCGACATCGAGACGATTCCCGATGTCGCCGGCATTCGCCGGCTCGAAGATTTGCCCGCCACGTTATCCGATGCCGAAGTCGCGGATTTTGCCTTCGCCGCGCGCCGCGAAAAGACGGGCGGCGATTTCCTGCCGCATCATCTGCAGCGGATCGCGGCGATTTCATGCGTGTTCCGTGACGACAACGGCTTTCGCGTGCGTTCTCTAGGCACGCTTGCCGACGGCGAAGCGACGCTCGTCCAGTCGTTTTTTCGTGTGATCGAAAAGTACACGCCGCAGCTCGTGTCGTGGAACGGCGGCGGCTTCGACTTGCCCGTGCTGCACTATCGCGCGCTGGTCAACGGCGTAACCGCGAGCCGTTACTGGGACCTCGGCGAAGACGACCGCGAGTTCAAATGGAATAACTACATCAGCCGCTATCACGCGCGTCATACGGACCTGATGGACGTGCTCGCCATGTATCAGGCGCGCGCGAATGCGCCGCTCGATGCGCTTGCCAGGCTGTGCGGTTTTCCGGGCAAGCTCGGCATGGACGGCGGCCAGGTGTGGCAGGCGTTCCAGCAGGGGCGCGTCGAGGAAATTCGCAATTATTGCGAAACCGACGTGGTCAATACCTATCTGCTGTATTGCCGGTTCCAGCTGATGCGTGGCGGTTTTTCGGCCGACGAATACGCCGACGAAATCGCGTTCGTGAAAAACTCGCTCGCGCAGGAACCGGCTGCGCACTGGGCCGAATATCTCGCCGCGTTCGACGGCTAGATGTCCGCGCGGCGCTCCCGCATTGCAGCAGCGCGGAAGACGCCGTCGATGCCGCTCGCGCGGCGCAATCGCTCGATCAGGTTCAATCAATCTCCACCACGATCGGCTGATGATCGGACGCGCGCGTTGCACCGTCGATCTCGCAGCTGCGCAGCCTGCCGCGCAGATCCTCCGTGACGAACACGAAGTCGCATGTGAGCGGCCCGTCCTTCCATTGCTCGGTGTCGTACACGCCCGCCGTCGGCGGCGGCGTTGCGCCCGGATGCAGCGTCGTCCATGCGTCGATAAATGAAGCGCTGCCGTCGAGCGGCGCGATCATGCGCCGATAGGCGTCGCTGTCGTACGCACTGTTGAAATCGCCGCAGACGATTGCGCTGACGGGCCGGCTCGTGTCGACAAACGGCCCGATCGCGTTTTCCGCGGGCGCCGGATGGGCCGCATGCTGAGCCGCTTCCTGTTGCATATGGCGCAGCGCATCGACCTGCGCGAGCCGCTGCGGCAGCGAATAGAACTCGAGATGCGTGACGATGACGCGCAGCGGTCCACCGGGCGCGCGCAGCACGGCTTCGAGTGCGACACGCTGCATCGATGGCGCGTCGGCGTCGGCCGGCCATGGCAGCGAGTGGCGAATCACGCGTTCCACGGGCAGACGCGTGGCGAGCGCATTGCCGAACTGCCTGCGCGGCGCGCTGGGTCCGTCGAGCTTCAGTGGCGCGAGATCGGCGCCGATCGCGTCGAGCACCGTGTAACCGGGCAACTCGTCGGCGAGTTCGGCAAACTGGTCGTCGCCCGGATGGCCCGCGAGCACGTTGAAGCCGCGCGTCACTTCCTGCATGCACAGCACGTCGAAGTCGGCGAGGCGCTTCGCCTCGTTCACCATGCGCGGCAGGCTGACGTCGCCGCTCGCGCTGCGTCCCCACTGGACATTCCAGCTAATCAGTCGCATCGTCAAATCTCCGTTCGAGGTTCCCGTTCGTCTACAATCTCGCCTTTACTTCACCGTCTGTCAGGAAGTTGCTGGTGTCTGAAACCGTCCCCCGCGAAGCCTTAACTGCCGAAGCGAGCCCGCCCGCAGGCGCGGCGCCGAACTCCGCGGCGAACAACGCGACGCCCCATGCGCCGAATTTCGCGTCGAATTCCGCGCCCAAGCCGGCGCCGGGCAAAGCGGCAAAACGCAAAGCCGCCCGCGCGGGCGGCACCGCGACGCCGCCCGCCGCGTTGCCCGAACTCGACATCGAGTCGCTCGACATGGAAGCGCGCGGCGTCGGGCGTACCGTCACCGATGACGGCACGCCGGGCAAGGTCATCTTCGTCGAAGGTGCGCTGCCCGGCGAGCGCGTTACCTATTCGAGTTATAGAAGGAAGCCGAGTTTCGAACAGGCCGTTGCAGTCGATATCCTGCGCGAAAGCGTGATTCGTACCAGGCCGCAGTGCCGCTTCTTCGGCACCTGCGGCGGCTGCTCGATGCAGCATCTCGACGTGCGCGCGCAAATCGCCGTCAAGCAGCGCGTTCTCGAAGACAACCTAGCGCATCTCGCGAAGCTGCGTGCCGAAACGATTTTCCGCCCGATCCACGGGCCCTCGTGGGGCTATCGCTACCGTGCGCGTCTGACGGTGCGTAACGTCGTGAAAAAAGGCGGCGTGCTCGTCGGCTTTCACGAACGCAAAAGCAGTTACGTTGCCGACATGACGAGCTGCGAAGTGCTGCCGCCCCATGTGTCGGATCTGCTCGTGCCATTGCGCAGGCTCGTTGAGGGACTGTCGATTCGCGATCGCATGCCGCAGATCGAACTCGCGGTCGGCGCGACCGTCACGGCGCTCGTGCTGCGCGTGCTCGAACCGGTCAATGCCGCCGACGAACAGTTGTTGCGCGAATTCGCCGATGCGCACAACGTGCAGTTCTGGCTGCAGCCGAAGGGCCCCGATTCGGTCGTGCCGTTCTATCCGCTCGGCGTACAGCTCGACTACACGCTGCCCGAGTTCGGCATCCGCATGCCGTTTCTGCCGACGGACTTCACGCAGGTCAATCACCAGATCAACCGCGTGCTCGTGGGGCGGGCGTTGCGGCTGCTTGCGCCGTCGAAAACCGACCGCGTGCTCGATCTCTTCTGCGGGATCGGCAACTTCACGTTGCCGCTCGCGAGACTCGCGCGCGAAGCGGTCGGCATCGAAGGTAGCGAAACCTTGACCGCGCGCGCACTCGCCAATGCGAAGGAAAACGGTGTCGACGGTCATACATCGTTTGCATGCCGCAATCTGTTCGAAGTCAGTGCCGACGATTTACGCGCTTTAGGGCACTTCGACAAGTTTCTGATCGACCCGCCGCGCGAAGGCGCGCTGGCGGTATCGAAGGCGCTGGCCGATATCGCGCAAAGCGGCGACGGGCCGCTGCCGCAGCGCATCGTCTATGTGTCGTGCAATCCGGCGACGCTCGCGCGCGATGCGGGGCTGCTCGTGCATGAAGCCGGGTATCGGCTCAAGGGCGCGGGCGTGGTGAACATGTTTCCGCATACATCGCACGTCGAATCGATTGCGCTTTTCGAGCGCGATTGATCGCCGCCGATACGTCGCGCAGCCCGTGCGAAGGCTGCAAACAAAAACGCCACGGCATGCCGTGGCGTTTTTTATTATCGACGCAACAGCGTTGGCGTCAATGTGGGTGCATCAGAACTGCCACCACGACTTTTCCTTGCCCGGACGAGCATGACCCGTGATGTACGGGCTGTCCGGGAATGTGCCCGCGAGCACGCGCTTCGTGTCGTCCGCGAGTTGCGGCTGGTCGAGCTTCTCGTACGACAGCCACATGATATGCAGCGCATCTTCGATGGCCGGCGCGTTCTTGTATTCCTTGATCGCCAGTTGCGCGCGATTGATCGCGGCCACGTACGCACCGCGACGATAGTAGTAGTCGGCCGCATGCACTTCGTGCGACGCCAGCGCATTCACGATATATCGCATGCGCTGCGCGGCATCGGGCGCATATTTGCTTTTCGGATACTTGTCGACGACGACCTTGAACGCGTCATATGACTCGCGCAGCGATTTCGGATCGCGCTCGCTCATGTCCTGACCCGAGAACCGGCCAAACAGGCCAAGGTCGTCGTTGAAGTGGATCATGCCCTTCAGGTAATACGCATACGCGATGTCGGGGTGATCCGGGTGAAGCTGGATAAAGCGGTCGATGGCCTGGTCGGCTGCGGCCGTTTCGCTGTCTTTCCAGTTGCAATACGCGACATTGATCTGCGCCTGCTGGGCGAAATGGCCGAATGGGTCGCGACCCTCGAGCGCCTCGAAATACTTGGCGCACTTGCCCCAGTCGCTGCCGCTCAAGGCGTCTTGTGCCTCGTTATATAATTTGTTGTTGGTCCACGTGGCTGTTTCGTCGGTCTTCTCGGGCAGGCCGTGGCACGCTGCGACGAGCGCGACAGCGCACAGGCACGCGATGGTTCGGGCCGCTTTTCCCGTCGCGTATTGGGCCATTTGGGTAATCATGTTCAAGGCTCGCATTCTCAGTCCAGCTTCACGTCAAGCGCTTTACGTCAGGTAACCAGTCTCGATGACCCGTTCTCATACTCCGCGCGCCGCAGCCGGCACACGGAATAGCGACAAAGATTATAGCCGATGCGAAGGACGCTCCGACGAGGCGCCCCCCGACAGTTCCAATAGTTGCGGCATGCCCGACGACGAATTCGCCGCGGACGAACTGGCGCACACCCCGGTTTCCCGCGCTTGCGGACGCGGCGCGGCCGCGCAAGAAGCGCCGCGTGTCGTGACCGTGCCGGCCGAACTCGCGGGCGAACGGCTCGACAAGGTGCTTGCGAAAGTCTTCCCCGAGTTCTCGCGCAGCCGGCTGCAAAGCTGGATCGAAGCGCAGCGCGTGCATGTCGAGGGCAAGCCGGCGAAGGTGCGTCAGCCTGTGCCGCTCAATGCGACGATCGAGCTCGTGCCCGATCTGCTGCCCGAGCAGCTGGCTTTTACGCCCGAGGCCGTGCCGCTCGATATCGTCTACGAAGACGAGGCGATCGTCGTGATCAACAAGCCTGCGGGGCTCGTCGTGCATCCGGCGGCCGGCAACTGGAGCGGCACCGTGCTCAACGGCCTGCTGCATCGCTATGGCGACGCGGCGGCGGGCCTGCCGCGCGCGGGCATCGTGCATCGGCTCGACAAGGAAACCTCGGGGCTCATGGTGGTCGCGCGCACGCTGGCTGCGCAGACCGATCTCGTGCGCCAGTTGCAGGCGCGCACGGTCAAGCGTCGCTATGTCGCGCTTGTCTGGGGCGGGATGCCCGAAGCAGGCACGATCGACGCGCCGATCGGCCGCGACCCGCGCGAACGTACGCGCATGGCGGTCGTGACCGGCGCGTCGGGCAAACCGGCGCGCACGCACTTCCGGCGCGTTGCGACGGTGGTGTGGGAGCGGCAGCCCGTGACCGCGATTCACTGCGATCTCGAAACCGGGCGCACGCATCAGATTCGCGTGCATTGCGCGCACACAGGCCATCCGCTGCTTGGCGATCCCGTGTACGGACGCGCGCGCGGCAAGCGTTCCGTGACGCCGCTGCCGGGCGGCTTCGCGCGGCAGGCGCTGCATGCGTGGCGTCTGGGGCTCGTTCACCCCGACACGCGCCGCACGATGCAGTGGCGCGCGGACGTGCCCGACGACCTCGCGGCGTTGTGCGCCGCGCTCGGTTTCGACCGCGAAGAAGCGGACGATTTCGACGAAGACGCGTATCTCGACGGCGAAGCCGCTTACGATGCGACGCTCGATGCCAATGAAGCCGATCACGACATCGAGGTGTTGGAAGCCGAAGACGGTTTTGATGACGAAGACGAGAGCGATGCTGTCGCAGCGGACAACGCTCTTGACGAAGGCAGTCGAGGGCCCGATGGCGAAGCCTCGGACGGCGCCACGCGCGAAGCGCGCGGCAATCCGCGCCACAAGAACAAGGATCACCGCCGATGAACGTCCCTGACCTGACCTTCGCCGATGTGCTGCAACCGGGCTGGCGCGTCGCGCCGCAAGTGCGGGCGCTCGTCACGACGCGCAACGGCGGCGTGAGTCTGCCGCCGTACGGCAGATGGCGCGACGGCGCCGATGAGCCCGGCGGTCTCAATCTCGGCGGGCGCGCCGACGACGCGCCCGCGCATGTCGAACAGAACCGCGCGCGGCTGCGCGCGCTCGCCGGCATCGACGAACCGGCGTGGCTCCAGCAGGTGCACGGCGCGCAAGTCGTGAGTGCCGACGACGTACTCGAGAACGCCCGCGCGGGCGGCGCGGCGATCAGCGCCGACGCGAGCGTGACCGGCGAGCCAGGCACCGTGTCGATCGTGATGATCGCGGACTGCATGCCGGTTCTGCTGTGCGACCCGGCAGGCGGCGCGGTCGGGGCCGCGCATGCGGGCTGGCGCGGCCTCGCCGCCGGTGTCGTCGAAAACACCGCGCAACGCGTCGCGGCATTGGCGGGCGTCGAACCGTCCGCATTGCATGCGTACCTCGGGCCGTGCATCGGGCCGTCCGCGTTCGAAGTCGGAGAGGACGTGCTGCACGCATTCGTCGACGCGGCGCCCGCGGCGCGCCGCGATGCGATTGCGCGTGCGTTCGTGCCGCGTAGCGAGGCAGCCGGTAAATACCTGGCAGACTTGCCGGCGCTTGCGCGCGAGCGGCTCGCGCAACTCGGCATTGTTGAAGTAACGGGCGGCGACCAGTGCACGTTCACGCAGCGCGAGCGTTACTACTCATATCGACGCGATCGCGTGACGGGCCGCATGGCCGCATTGATCTGGCTGGCGCGCTGAACATGTGCTGTGCCGCGCGGCGCGTGCTGCTGCTCACGGCGACGTTTCCTCGACCTGCAAAGCCGCATCGCACGAAGCATGCTGAAGGGGCCGATGACCGGCGGCCGACGCCCGATACCGTTGGACAAGGAGCCGGTTGCTGCTGCAGCAAAAGCCCGAAGACTGTGCGAAATTCCGGTATCTTTGCTGCGCTGCGGAAACCTTCAGGCATGAACGCGCGTTTAACAGACCACGGCGCCTTCGACGTGGCAGCGAGGCGCCGCCACCTCCCGGAAAACCCTGATTTGTCGGGCGCGCTGTCTGATTCGAACGTCATGTGTAGGGCGCTTGCGAACGCACGTTCCCTTACATGGGGAAAACGATAATGAAAAAAATATCGCAGTGCGGCAAAATCGGGATCAAGCATTGACATGCCTTGCAGTGGGGCGCAAGAATGTTCTCCAACAACGGGACAGGGCGTAAGCGGCCGCAAGCGTTTCGCCGCCTATGCACGAAGGCACCTGCCTCTCAACCGTCCGCGAGGACTCACCGGTAAAAGCAGGTATGGTGGCAGCTCAACACTCCTCGACTTCCTCACGCACTCAAACTTCATCGGATCGCACGCAACAGCAGCCGAGCGCGAATGCCGCCGGAGTTCAACAGTTATTCGACGCATGGTTGAACGCATGGCGTTCAATCGGTGCACCGGCCGCTGCAAACGGCAATCCGTTCGCGGTACCGGGTTTGCCTGCCGGGATGGCAGCGATGCCGGCAGGGTGGCCTGCGGCGCTGCCCGCGGGGATGCCCGCCGGGATGCCCGATTTCATGCTGGCGGCCGCCGGCATGCCGCAATTCGCAGAACAATTCGCCCGGCAGTGGGCCGAGCCATTCGCCAAAGCCGCGCAACAGCCGGTGAGGACCGCGTCTGGTGCCATGCCCGGTGCCGGGCTTGGCCCGGAGACGGTCAAGCCGCTCATGCAACCCTTCATGCAGTCCTTCATGCAGTCCTTTACCGCGCTGCCGGGCATGAAGCTGCCCACCGCGGCCATCCCGCCCGAACGGCTGCAGAAATTGCAGAGCGATTATTCGCGCGACGCCATGCAGTTGTTCCAGCAGGCCACGCAGGCTTCGTCGAGCGCGCCCGAATTGAAGGACCGCCGTTTCAGCGCGGAAGCATGGAAGGCGACGCCGATCTACGCGTACATGGCCGCGTGGTATCTGCTTAACGCGCGCTATCTGCAGGAGCTCGTCGACGCGCTCGAGACCGATGCGAAAACGCGCGAACGCATTCGCTTTGCGGTTCAGCAATGGACGGCGGCCGCATCGCCGAGCAACTTTCTCGCGCTGAATCCGGAAGCGCAAAAGACGCTGCTCGAAAGCCACGGCGAAAGTCTGCGTCAGGGCGTCATGAATCTGCTGGCCGACATGCAGCGCGGCAAGATCTCGCAGACGGACGAGTCGCGTTTCGTCGTGGGCAAGAATCTCGCGATGAGCGAAGGTTCGGTCGTATTCGAAAACGATCTGTTCCAGCTCATTCAGTACAAGCCGCATACCGCGACGGTGCGCGAGCGGCCGCTCCTCATCGTGCCGCCGTGTATCAACAAGTTCTACATTCTCGACCTGCAGCCTGAGAACTCGCTCGTTGCGCATGCGCTCGACGCGGGTCATCAGGTGTTCCTGATTTCGTGGCGCAATGCCGATGCATCGATTGCGCATAAGACATGGGATGACTACGTCGAAGAAGGCGTCCTGACCGCGATCGACACCGTGCAGCAGATCAGCGGGCGTGAGCAGATCAATACGCTCGGCTTCTGCGTCGGCGGCACGATGCTCGCCACGGCGCTCGCGGTTGCGGCCGCACGCGGCGAGCATCCGGCATCGTCGATGACGCTGCTTACCGCGATGCTCGATTTCTGCGATACGGGCGTGCTCGACGTATTCGTCGACGAGGCGCACGTGCAGATGCGCGAGCAGACCATCGGCGGCAAGAACGGCACGCCGCCCGGACTCATGCGTGGTCTCGAGTTCGCGAACACGTTCTCGTTCCTGCGGCCAAACGACCTCGTGTGGAACTACGTGGTCGACAACTACCTGAAGGGCCGCACGCCGATGCCGTTCGATCTGCTGTACTGGAACAGCGATTCGACGAGCCTGCCGGGCCCGATGTACGTCTGGTATCTGCGCAACACGTATCTCGAGAACAGCCTGCGCGAGCCGAACCGGCTCAAGGTATGCGGCGAGCCGGTCGACCTGTCGCGCATCGATGTGCCGACGTTCATCTATGGCTCGCGTGAAGACCATATCGTGCCGTGGCAAACCGCGTATGCGTCGGTGCCGCTGCTGACGGGCCCGCTCAAGTTCGTGCTCGGCGCGTCGGGGCATATCGCCGGCGTGATCAATCCGCCGGCAAAGAAAAAGCGCAGTTACTGGGTGATGGGCGGCGATGACAAGACCTTGCCGCGCAGCGCCGACGACTGGTTCGAGCGTTCGACCGAAACGCCGGGCAGCTGGTGGCCCGAATGGACCGCATGGCTTGACCAATACGCAGGCAAGAAAGTGAAGCCGCGCGCCGAGGCCGGTTCGGCCGAGTTTCCGGTTATCGAACCGGCGCCGGGGCGTTATGTGCAGCAACGCGAGTAGCGCGTGAGCGGTATGTGCGTGTATGCCCGACGCGACGTGCAGGTTGCCGTCGCAACGTCAGGCAGTGGAAGCAGTAGACGACTGAGCGAATCTTTAACTTGACGGCACTTTGCGGCAGTTTGCGGCAGCCTATGGCGCAAGCGGCGGCTCTGGTACCGGAGGAAATCGAAATGACTGACGTAGTGATCGTATCGGCGGCCCGCACGGGCGTCGGCAAATTCGGCGGTTCGCTCGCGAAAATCCCTGCGCCTGAACTCGGCGCGACGGTGATTCGCGCGGTACTCGAACGCGCGGGCGTGAAGCCCGAGCAGGTCAGCGAAGTAATCATGGGCCAGGTGCTGGCGGCCGGCTCCGGCCAGAACCCGGCGCGTCAGTCGCTGATCAAGGCCGGCCTGCCGACGGCCGTGCCCGGCATGACGATCAACAAGGTATGTGGCTCGGGCCTGAAGGCCGTGATGCTCGCGGCCAACGCGATCATCGCGGGCGACGCGGAGATCGTGGTCGCGGGGGGCCAGGAAAACATGAGCGCGGCGCCGCATGTGCTGCCGAATTCGCGCGACGGATTCCGCATGGGCGACGCGAAGCTCATCGACACCATGATCTACGACGGCTTGTGGGACGTGTACAACCAGTACCACATGGGCATGACTGCGGAAAACGTCGCGAAGGAATACGGCATTACGCGCGAACAGCAGGACGCGTTCGCTGCGCTGTCGCAGAACAAGGCGGAAGCGGCGCAGAAATCCGGCCGTTTCGACGATGAAATCGTGCCGATCCAGATTCCGCAAAAGAAGGGCGACCCGCTTACGTTCGCCACCGACGAGTTCGTGCGCCATGGCGTGACGGCCGAGGCGCTTGCGGGGCTCAAGCCCGCGTTTTCGAAGGAAGGCAGCGTGACGGCTGCGAACGCGTCGGGTATCAACGACGGCGCCGCGGCGGTGGTCGTGATGTCGGCGAAGAAGGCCGAAGCGCTGGGCCTCACGCCGCTTGCTCGCATCAAGGCGTACGCGAATGCCGGTGTCGACCCGAAGGTGATGGGCATGGGCCCGGTGCCCGCATCGCGCCGCTGTCTCGAACGCGCGGGCTGGAGCATCAACGACCTCGACCTCGCCGAAATCAACGAAGCCTTTGCCGCACAGGCGCTGGCGGTGCACAAGCAGATGGGCTGGGACACGTCGAAGATCAACGTGAACGGCGGCGCGATCGCGATCGGCCATCCGATCGGCGCATCGGGCTGCCGCGTGCTCGTCACGCTGCTGCACGAAATGCAAAAGCGCGATGCTAAGCGCGGTCTTGCGTCGCTGTGTATCGGCGGCGGGATGGGGGTGGCGCTCGCCGTCGAGCGCCCCTGATGCCGTGAGCGCCGGCGGCGGCACGCGAGATCATCGATGCGTGGCCGCCGGCGCGGGTCGCCACCCGATTCGGGTCACGCCGCCGGCAGGTCGATGGAAGACCGAAGGTAGCCCGAAGGTGACGCGGTGACGGGCAGGGAGTAGCCACGCAAGCAGGAGGCCGCCGGCCGGCGCTTCCGCAAACGATAATGGAGTCAGGTTTATGTCAAAGCGAATTGCGTACGTAACAGGCGGCATGGGCGGCATCGGCACGGGCATCTGCCAGCGTCTGCACAAACAGGGCTTCAAGGTTATCGCCGGCTGTGGCCCGAACTCGCCGCGCCGCACGAAGTGGCTCGAAGACCAGAAGGCGCTCGGCTTCGATTTCGTCGCCTCGGAAGGCAATGTGGGCGACTGGGATTCGACGAAGGCCGCGTTCGACAAGGTCAAGGCTGAATGCGGCGAGATCGACGTGCTCGTCAACAATGCGGGCATCACGCGCGACGTCGTGTTCCGCAAGATGACGCACGAAGACTGGACCGCGGTCATCGATACGAACCTCACGAGCCTCTTCAATGTCACGAAGCAGGTGATCGACGGGATGGTCGAGCGAGGGTGGGGCCGCATCATCAATATTTCGTCGGTGAATGGCCAGAAGGGTCAGTTTGGTCAAACGAACTATTCGACCGCGAAGGCCGGCATTCACGGCTTCACGATGTCGCTCGCGCAGGAAGTGGCCACGAAGGGCGTGACGGTCAACACCGTTTCGCCGGGCTACATCGGCACGGACATGGTGAAGTCGATTCGCCCCGATGTGCTGGAGAAGATCGTTGCGACGATCCCGGTACGCCGCCTCGGCGCACCGGAAGAAATCGCGTCGATCGTCGCGTGGCTGGCCTCCGAGGAATCCGGCTTCGCAACAGGCGCCGACTTCTCGTTGAACGGCGGCCTGCATATGGGCTGATCCATGCGTTCCGCTCGCAGGAGCAGGGACCGTGGTTTCAGGTGTGTCTGGCGGCGTCTCGCGCAGGCAATAGCCGTATTGTGCTGCGTTGTGTGCGAGAGGCGCCGTTTCCGCGCTGCATTGGCGCTCAAAGGCGTTACATGACCACTACTACAAAGAAAACAGCCGAACGACTCATCAAGAAATATCCGAACCGTCGACTGTACGATACGGAGACCAGCACCTACATCACGCTGACCGACGTCAAGCAGCTGGTGCTGGATCAGGAGGAATTCAAGGTCATCGATGCCAAGAGCAACGAGGACCTGACGCGCAGCATCCTGCTGCAGATCATTCTCGAAGAAGAGAGCGGCGGCTTGCCGATGTTCTCATCGCCGATGCTGTCGCAGATCATCCGTTTCTACGGTCACGCGATGCAGGGCATGATGGGCACGTACCTGGAAAAGAACATCCAGGCGTTCATCGACATCCAGAACAAGCTCGCGGATCAGTCGAAGGGTCTCTACGAAGGCAAGACGATGAACCCCGAGGTCTGGTCGCAGTTCATGAACATGCAGGCGCCGATGATGCAGGGGATGATGACGAGCTACATCGAGCAGTCGAAGAATATGTTCGTGCAGATGCAGGAGCAGATGCAGAACCAGGCGAAGACGATGTTCAGTTCGTTCCCGTTCACGCCGGCTACGCCGAACGCGGAACCGGAGAAGAAGTAAGCGGACCTGCACCGGCGCCGCGCTGATAGACGTTGGCGCGGGCGGGCTTGCGCGTGTGTGCCGGGGCCGCCAACGGCGGCTTACGCACGACGACGCGCCCGCTACGCAAACGAGATGACGAGCCGCTTGCCGCATGCGGCGGCGTACTTGCGCAATGTGGCGAACGACGGAGAATGCTTTTCGCTCGAGAGCGACGCTTCGAGGCGCGATACGGCCGATGCGGTCGTTCCCATGCGCTCGGCGATCTCCGCTTGCGTGAGCCCGGCTTCGCGGCGCGCCGAAAGCAGCACGCGCAGCGCCGAGTATTCGTCTTCGAGCGCGTCGTAGGCGGCGCGCACATCCGGTTTTGCGAGCAGCCGTTCCGTGTCGGCCTTCGTATGAGCGACGGGCTCGAACCCCTTGGGATTGCCGCCGCGCTGCGCAGTTACTTTAGCCATTGCGTACTACCTCCTTCGAACGTTGTACTTCTTTCAAGCGCTTGCGAGCCTTGCGCAATTCGTTGCGCGGCGTTTCCTGCGTCTTCTTGACGAAGGAATGCAGAACGACGACCTGCCGGTTGACGTGCATGCAGTAGAACACGCGCCCGACGCCTTCCTCGCCACGCGGACGTAACTCGAACAATCCGTCGCCCATCGCGCGCGAGTGCGGCATACGCAAATCGGCGCCAAATTCTTCCATGATGTCGACTAGCCGCAAATAGCTGGCGAGGATTCCATCGGGTAGTTCGAACACTTCGCGTTTGACCTGGTCATTGAAATAAACGACGTTCCAGGTCATAGGCAGATATTAGCAAATTTGCTATTGGCGCACAAGTTACCCGCGTGGAACAGCGAAACAGGGCAACCGGCGAGCAAAACGGTGAGGAAAACGGGCTGACTCATTGAACTCTGTCCTTTCGCAACGGCTGCTGCGGGTAAAATGAAGTCGGGAGGCCAAGCGGTCTTAGGAAGACAAAACATTCTACCAACTCCTTGGCTCACAGAACGACATGGCTACGATCCGACTTAGGAATAAGCCGTCGGCCACACCGAAGGTGGGATTCGTCTCACTCGGCTGCCCGAAAGCCCTCGTCGATTCCGAACAGATCATCACGCAACTGCGCGCCGAAGGTTACGAAATCTCGGGCACATACGACGGTGCCGATCTCGTCGTCGTCAACACGTGCGGCTTTATCGACGAAGCGGTGCAGGAGAGTCTCGATGCAATCGGCGAAGCGCTGACCGAAAACGGCAAGGTGATCGTCACCGGCTGTCTCGGCGCAAAGAAGAGCGCGA
Organism: Paraburkholderia sp. SARCC-3016; assembly: GCF_031119615.1. NCBI lineage: Bacteria > Pseudomonadati > Pseudomonadota > Betaproteobacteria > Burkholderiales > Burkholderiaceae > Paraburkholderia > Paraburkholderia sp. SARCC-3016. The sequence continues at coordinate 167,303 of NZ_JAVHZD010000007.1, forward strand.
GCGGCACGGGCCTTATCGAGGAGGTGCACCCGAAGGTGCTTGCGGTAACCGGTCCGCATGCGGTCGGCGAAGTCATGCAGGCGGTGCACAGCCACTTGCCGAAACCGCACGACCCGTTCGTCGATCTCGTGCCCGCAGCCGGCGTGAAGCTGACGCCGCGTCATTATGCGTATCTGAAGATCTCCGAAGGGTGCAATCATCGCTGCACCTTCTGCATCATCCCGTCGATGCGCGGCGATCTCGTGTCGCGGCCGGTCGCCGAGGTGATGCTCGAAGCGGAGAATCTGTTCAAGTCCGGCGTCAAGGAACTGCTCGTCATCTCGCAGGACACGAGCGCTTACGGCGTCGACGTCAAATATCGCACGGGCTTCTGGAACGGCAAGCCGATCAAGACGCGCATGACGGACCTCGTTGCCGCGCTCGGCGAGCTCGCCGCGCAATACGGCGCATGGGTACGGCTGCACTACGTCTACCCGTATCCGAGCGTCGACGAAGTGATTCCGATGATGGCCGAGGGGCCATTCAAGGGCCATGTACTTCCGTATCTCGACGTGCCGTTCCAGCACGCGCACCCCGAGGTGCTCAAGCGCATGAAGCGGCCGGCCAATGCGGAAAAGGTGCTCGAGCGCGTGCGCGCATGGCGCGCGATCTGCCCCGATCTGACGATCCGCAGCACGTTTATCGCCGGCTTTCCCGGCGAAACCGAAGCGCAGTTCGACACGCTGCTCGACTTTATCCGCGAGGCGGAACTCGACCGCGTCGGCTGCTTCGCGTATTCGCCGGTCGAAGGGGCGAGCGCGAACGAACTCGACGGGGCGCTGCCCGACGACGTGCGCGAGGAACGCCGCGCGCGCTTTATGGAAGTGGCCGAGCAGGTGTCGGCGAAGCGCATTGCGCGCAAGGTCGGCAAGACGCTGAAGGTGCTCGTCGACGAAATCAATGCCGACGGCGGTATCGGCCGCACTGCGGCGGATGCGCCGGAAATCGACGGTGTCGTCTACATTGCGCCGTCGACGAAGGCGTCGAAGCGCTACAAGGTCGGCGATTTCGTCGCGGTGAAGATAACGGGCGCGGACGGCCACGACCTGTGGGGTGAAGTCTAGGCGATGAGTCATGAAACACGCGCCGCGGCGCCCGACATTCTTGCCCTCGGCGAAGCGATGATCGAATTCAACCAGGCGCAGCCGGGCCTGCCGACCTGGCTGCAAGGGTTCGGCGGCGACACGTCGAATTTCTGCATTGCGGCCGCGCGCCAGGATGCGTCGGCGGGTTTCGTCTCGGCCGTGGGGCGCGACCGGTTCGGCGAGCTGCTGCTCGAGCTGTGGCGCAACGAACGCGTCGATACGTCGTGCGTACGCGTCGACGAAAGCGCGCCGACCGGCGTGTACTTCGTTTCGCACGGTTCGGCCGGTCATCACTTCGACTATCTGCGCGCGGGGTCCGCCGCGAGCCGCTACGCGCCGCACGATCTGCCGCTCGATACGATTGCCGCGGCCAAAGTCGTGCATCTGTCGGGCATCAGTCTCGCGATCGGCGTCAGCGCCTGCGATGCCGCATTCGCCGCTATCGCACATGCGCGCGCACACGGGGTGCGCATCAGCTTCGATACGAATCTGCGGCTCAAACTGTGGCCGCTCGCGCGGGCGCGCGCGGTAATGCTCGAAGCGATACGGCAGTGCGACATCTGTCTGCCGAGCTGGGATGATGTCACCGTGCTCACGGGCCTGACAGACCGCGACGGGATCGTCGACTTTCTTCTCGCGCAGGGGCCGCATATCGTTGCGATGAAGCTCGGCCGGGACGGCGCGTACATCGCGACGCGCGACGAACGCCGCGTGGTGCCCGCACTGCTCGTCAACGCAGTCGATGCGACGGGCGCGGGCGATTGCTTCGGCGGTGCGTTCGTCGCGCGCCTCGTCGCCGGCGACGACGCATTTGCTGCTGCGCGCTATGCAAACGCAGCGGCCGCGCTGTCGACGCAAGGCTATGGCGCGGTCGCGCCAATTCCCGATCGCGCCACCGTCGAGCGGTTGCTGGCGGCGTAGTCGCGCGGCATCGCCGTACGTTGCGCAGCCAATTTGCGCGACAATTCGTGCAGCCACGCGGCGCAGCGCGATGCTGCACGGCAGCGATGCGGCCGATTCGCGCAACGCACCCGTGCAACCGGTCGGGGCAGCGAAGCGATCCGTGCCGGCTCGCGATTGCCGGCCCGCACATACACGAGCGACATCAGGAGGAGCGAGCGATGCAACGTGAAGTAATCGTGGCAAGCGGCGTGCGTACCGCGATCGGCGACTTCGGCGGCGGCCTCAAGGATTTTGCGCCGACCGACCTCGCGGCGCGCGTCGTGCGCGAGGCAATGTCGCGTGCGGGCGTGGCCGGCGACGAAGTCGGTCACGTCGTATTCGGCAACGTGATCCACACCGAGCCGAAGGACATGTATCTCGCGCGCGTCGCGGCGATCGACGGCGGCGTGGCGCAACATGCAGCCGCGCTGACGGTGAACCGCCTGTGCGGTTCGGGGCTGCAGGCGGTGGTGTCCGCCGCGCAAAGCGTGCTGCTCGGCGATGCGGACATTGCGATTGCGGGCGGAGCCGAAAGCATGAGCCGCGCGCCCTACGTGATGCCGTCGGCGCGGTTCGGCCAGCGCATGGGCGACGCGCGCGTCGTCGACATGATGCTCGGCGCGCTCAACGATCCGTTCCAGACCGTCCACATGGGCATCACCGCGGAGAACGTCGCGCAAAAGTACGGCATCACGCGCGACGCGCAGGACGCGCTCGCACTCGAATCGCATCGGCGCGCGGCGCATGCGCTCGCGGCCGGCTATTTCAGGGACCAGATCCTGCCGCTGACGATCGCATCGAAGAAAGGCGAAACCGTGTTCGATAGCGACGAACATGTGCGTACCGACGCAAAAGCCGAAGATTTCGCGAAGCTCAAACCCGTATTCGCGAAGGAGAACGGCACGGTCACGGCCGGTAACGCGTCGGGACTCAACGATGCGGCCGCTGCCCTCGTGCTGATGGAGCGTGGCGTTGCCGACGCGCGCGGCATCGAGCCGCTCGGGCGTCTCGTCGCCTATGCGCATGCGGGCGTCGATCCCGCGTATATGGGTATCGGTCCGGTGCCGGCCACGCGCAAGGTGCTCGAACGCGCGGGCCTCACGGTGGCGGACCTCGACGTGATCGAAGCGAACGAAGCGTTCGCGGCGCAGGCATGCGCGGTCAGCAACGAGCTCGCGCTCGACCCCGCGAAGGTCAATCCCAACGGCTCGGGCATTTCGCTCGGCCATCCGATCGGAGCGACGGGCGCGTTGCTGACAGTCAAGGCGCTATATGAATTGCGGCGCACCGGCGGCCGCTATGCGCTCGTTACGATGTGTATCGGCGGCGGGCAGGGTATCGCTGCGATCTTCGAGCGCGTCTAGAGCACCGAGCAGGCGCGCCGCGCGTTTGCGCGGCGTTGCCGCATCACGCGCGGCACTGCGGAGCAACGCTCGACATGCGGGTACCGCGGTTGCAACGCAGTTGCAGGAATACGCAAGCACGACGAAAGAACGAACGACAGGAACCCCGAATGCAGCATACGAAGCCGATCCAGATGCGCGCAACGATGCGCGGCACGCTCAGGATGATCGCCGCTGCGCTGATCGTTGCGGGCGCAACGATAGCGCCCATGGCGCGTGCGCAAAGCAATGCGGTGAAGGAACTGGCCGCGCCGCCGCCGATTCAGTTGCCGCTGAAGCCGAGCGCCGGGTACGCGAAGTTTCCGCGTTACGCGGGCATGCTCGGCTCGCGGCAGATCGTGCTGCGGCTCGGGCCGAAAACCGACGATCCATCCGGCGTGCACGGCGAATATCAGTTCACCGACAACGGCGAAGTGATCCTGATCGCGGGCGACCGCACGGACGACACGCTCGAGGTGGAAGAATCGAACGACGGCACGCACATCACCGGCAACTGGGTCGGCAAGTTCGCCGCCGACGGCACATTGACGGGCGAGCGGATGAACGTCGACGATTCGAATCCGCAGGAATTCGATTTGCGCCCGCTGGCCGCGGGAGCGGCGATACCGCCGCCCGCCGCGCCTGCCGCGGCGACCGCACCTGCTGCCGCCGCGCCTGCTACGCCCACTGCAACGACCCCGTCGGACCAGCGAAGCGGTGCGCAGCCCGGCGGCCAGGCCGTCAACGGCGTGAGTAACCTGCGCACCGCCGAGTAGTTTCAACGAGCCCGACAAGACCAAACCCGTCGAGTTTGATCGGCAATGCCCGATCGGTAAAACCCCAGCGGACCACGAACATGAACTCATCTCCTCCGAAACATGGTTTGCAGACGCGTATCGTCCACCCTAAGGATGACCTGACGCCGGGTTTCGAATCGTTATCGGTGCCGGTCGCGCGCGCGTCGACGGTGATTTTTCCCGATCTCGCGACGATGCGCGCGCTCGACTGGCGCAACGATGCGCAGTGGCGCTACGGCCTGCACGCGACGCCGACCTCGATCGTGCTCGCGCAGCGGCTTGCGGCGCTCGAAGGCGGCCAACACACGCTGTTGCAGCCGTCGGGACTGTCGTCTATTTCGAATGTGTACTTCGCGTTCGTCAAGTCCGGCGATGACGTGCTCATTCCCGATAATGTGTATTCGCCGAACCGCGATCACGGCGAATGGCTCGCGCGCGACTTCGGCGTGAGCGTGCGCTATTACGACCCGATGATCGGCGCGCGCATCGCCGACCTGATCCAGCCGAATACGCGGCTGATCTGGCTCGAAGCGCCGGGCTCGGTCACGATGGAAGTGCCCGATATTCCCGCGATGACCGCGGTGGCACGCGCGCACGGCATCGTGACGGCCATCGACAACACGTGGTCCGCGGGCATCGCTTTCCGTCCGTTCGATCACGGTGTCGATATCTCGGTGCAGGCGTTGACGAAGTACCAATCGGGCGGCGGCGACGTGCTGATGGGCGCGACTATCACGGCAGACAAGGCGCTGCATCACAAGCTCAAACTCGCGCGCATGCACATGGGCCTTGGCGTCTCCTCGGACGACTGCTCGCTGATCCTGCGTAGCCTGCCGACGATGCAGGTGCGCTTCCAGCAGCACGACCGCACCGCACTCTCGCTCGCGAACTGGCTGAAGACACGGCCCGAGATCGCCGCGGTGCTGCATCCCGCGCTGTCCGATTGCCCGGGCCATGAGCACTATCAGCGCGATTTCACCGGTGCGGGCGGCCTGTTCTCGGTCGTATTCGACGACCGCTACAGCGCCGCGCAAATCGATACATTCTGCGAGTCGCTCGAACTGTTCGCGATCGGCTGGAGCTGGGGCGGCGTGGCGAGTCTCGTGATGCCGTACGACGTCGCGTCGATGCGCAGCGCGTCCGCATGGCCGTATCGCGGCACGCTGGTACGTTTTTTTATGGGGCTCGAGGAAGAGGCGGACTTGCGCGCCGATCTCGAGCGCTGCCTCGATGCGCTCGCCGTGCCGGCGGGCTGAACGGACCTAGGCCGGAAAAAGCCGCAGCAATCCATCGAGCCCGACGTAATTGAACGCGACGCTCGCTGCTTCGCGCACCACGGGCTTCGCGCGAAACGCGACCGAGAGTCCGGCGTCGGCCATCATCTTCAGATCGTTCGAACCGTCGCCGAGCGCGATCGCGCGGCTCGGTTCGATACCGAGCGTCGCGCACGTCTCGCGCAGCGTGCGCGCTTTCACATCGGCATTGACGATTTCTCCGAGCACGCGCCCGGTCAGCTTGCCGTCGATGATTTCCAGCGTGTTCGCGCGCGTGAAATCGAGATTCAGGCGCGCCTGCAGCTTTTCGGTGAAAAACGTAAAACCGCCCGACACGAGCAGCGTTCTGAGTCCTGCGGCCTTCGCGCCCGCGAGCATCCGTTCCGCGCCCGGCGACAGCTGCAGCCGCTCTTCGTAGACGCGTTCGAGCGCACTTGCGTCGAGCCCTTCGAGCAATGCGACGCGCCGTGTGAGGCTCTCGTTGAAGTCCTTGATCTCGCCGCGCATCGACGCGTCGGTAATCGCCGCCACTTCGGCCTTGAGGCCGCAAAAATCGGCGATTTCGTCGATGCATTCGATCGTGATCAGCGTCGAATCCATATCCATCGCGACGAGGCCGAAATGCGTGAGGCGCAGGCGCGGCTCGACGAACGCGTAATCGAGCCGATGCGTGCCGCAATACACGTCGAGATCCGCGCGCTGCGCCGGGTTCACGTTTTCGACGCGAATCGCGTGCTCATCGATGACGATCGCGCGAGAGCCGTGCGCGAGCGCGGCGAGCGGATTGCGATGATCGGCGGAAAGCGGCACAGGGCTTTGAATGACGAGGTTCATGTCGACGCGAAACAGGCTGGAAGCAATAGGGCTGGAAACAGGCGCGCAAAGGCGGACCGCGAGGTTCACTGCAGTTCACTGCAGGGCGGCCGCCGGAAATCCGGCTATTGTAACGGGTCCGACCTGCGCGCTCGCCGCCCGCATCTTTTGCCGCCCGGCACGCAACTCTTACAGCCTGCTCGCGGCGCGGTACGCATACGAATGCGCGCGCTTAAGCCGTATACCGCGTGCGCAGGGTGGAAAACCGCGTGGCATGCTTGCTGCTTTCACCGAAGTCTGAACCTCGGGGAGTGCGCGATGGCACATATGATCTGGAAAGGCGCAATCAGCTTCGGTCTCGTGCATGTGCCGGTGCAGTTGTATCCGGCGACGCAGTCGGAGAAAGTGGGCTTCAATCTGCTCGACAAGCGGTCGATCGATCCGATCGGCTACAAGCAGATCAACAAGCGCACGGGCAAGGAAGTCACGCGCGAGAACATCGTGCGCGGCTTCGAGTACGAGAAGGGTAAATATGTCGTGATGTCCGATGCGGAGATTCGCTCTGCAAATCCCGAATCGACGCAGACGGTCGATATTCTCGCGTTCGTCGAAGCGCCGGAAATCTCGTTCCTGTACCTCGATACGCCCTACTATCTGACGCCCGATCGCAAGGGCGAAAAGGTCTATGCGCTACTGCGCGAGGCGCTCAAGGAGAGCGGCAAGGTCGGCATTGCGAACGTCGTAATGCACAACAAGCAGCATCTCGCGGCGCTGATTCCGATCGGCCCGGTGCTCGCGCTGAACACGCTGCGCTGGGCCGGCGAAGTCCGATCGTACGACGAACTGAAATTGCCGGACGAAAACCGCAAGAAGGCCGGCGTCACGCCGCGCGAGCTCGAGATGGCGAAGAAGCTCATCGACGATATGAGCGACACGTGGGACCCATCCGCGTATCACGACACGTTCCACGACGACATCATGGCCTTGGTCGACCGCAAGGTCAGCGAGGGCCGGACCGAGGAAATCGGCGAGGTCGAGGAGCCGGCCGACACGCGGCCGAGCGCCGATATTCTCGATCTGTCGGAACTGCTCAAGCGCAGCCTCGGTAAGGGCAAAGCCGCGGGCGCGCGAAAGCCGGCGGCGAAAGCAGATGGGAAAGCCACGGCGAAGCCGGCGCGTGCGCGCGCCAACCGTGACGAGGACGCCGAACAGGAAACCGGCGCCAACACGCGGCGCGCACCGCGCCGCACCGCAAAGAGCAAGGCAACGACGCGGCGAAGCTCAGGCGGCGCGAGCGGCACCGCCGCGCGCAAACGCCGCGCCGCCTAGGCATGCAGATAGCGAAGCCGACCGTCACGATGAATCATGGCCGACAAACTCGAGACCTATCACCGCAAACGACGCTTCGATGAAACGCCCGAGCCGTCCGGGAAGGAGGCGCCGCGCAAGGCCGCCGGCCGCGGCGCGGCGCGCAAGGCGACGCATGCGCTCGCCTTCGTCATTCAGGAACACGACGCGCGGCGTCTGCACTACGACTTCCGGCTCGAACTCGACGGCACGCTGAAATCGTGGGCGATACCGAAAGGGCCGAGCCTCGATCCGTCGGTGAAGCGGCTCGCCGTGCACGTCGAAGACCATCCGCTCGACTATGGGTCGTTCGAGGGCACGATTCCGGAAGGCCACTATGGCGCAGGCGACGTTATCGTCTGGGACCGTGGCACCTGGGAACCGGCCGGCGGCGAGGGCGAGGCGCGCGCCGCATACGCGGCCGGCAAGCTCAAGTTCCAGTTGCACGGCGACAAGCTGCACGGCGGCTGGACGCTCGTGCGCAGTCATATGCGCGGCAGCGGCGACAAGGAGCAGTGGCTGCTGATCAAGGAGCGCGACCGCGAAGCCCATAGCGAGAGCGAATTCGATGTGCTCGACGCGTATCCGGGCAGTGTGTTGTCCAATGCGCCGGGCGCGCATGGCGGGCACGGTGCGGGCAAGGGCGGGCGCGCCGCCAGCCCGCAGACGAAGCCGCAATCGACTGCCCGCGCGCGCGCTCGCCCGGCTCGCACCAGCGCGGCAAAGCATAGCGGGCACCCCGACATCGTCGCGACGCGCAACAGCGAGTCGCTGCGCGAGCTCGCGCAAACGCCTGCGATCGAAGGAGCGCAAAAGGCCGCGCTGCCCGCCACGATGAAGCCGGAACTCGCTACGCTCGTCGACACCCCGCCTGCCGGCGACGCATGGACCTACGAGATCAAGTTCGACGGCTACCGCGTGCTCGCGCGCATCGATCAGCGCAACGAGAAAGATCCGGTGCGCATTTTCACGCGCGCGGGCAACGACTGGACCGAAAAGTTCGGCAAACAGGCGCAAGCGCTCGCGAAGATCGGAGTCGACACCGCATGGCTGGACGGCGAAGCCGTGGTGCTCGACGAGCATGGCGTACCGAGCTTTCAGGCGCTGCAAAACGCGTTCGATACGCATCGCGAATGCGACATCACGCTGTACCTGTTCGACCTGCCGTATCTGAACGGCTACGATCTGCGTAACGTGCCGCTCGAACAGCGCCGCGCATTGCTGCGTGCGCTGCTCGAGTCGCTCGACGATGATGCGTTGCGCTATTCGGCCGACTTCGGCACTGACGCTGATGCCTTGATCAGAAGCGCGTGCGAGATGTCGCTCGAAGGGATCATCGGCAAGCGGCGCGACAGTCGCTATACGTCGGGCCGATCGTCGGCATGGATCAAGCTCAAATGCCGGCGGCGCCAGGAATTCGTGATCGGCGGTTATACGGAACCGGGCGGCAGCCGTTCGGACTTCGGCGCGTTGCTGCTCGGCGTCTACGACGAAGAGGGCAAGCTGCGCTATGCAGGCCGCGTCGGCACGGGCTTCGATGCGAAGCGGCTGCGCGCCGTGAAAAGAGAGCTCGACGCGCGCGAAACGACGAAGATGCCCTTCGCGAGCGTGCCCAGCGAACGCAGCCGCACACCCGTGCACTGGGTCAAGCCCGAGCTGGTCGCCGAATGCAATTTCGCCGAATTGACCGATGAAGGCATCGTCCGCCAGGCGTCGTTTATCAGCCTGCGCAGCGACAAACCCGCGCGGCAGATCGTCATCGAAGCGCCGCGCCAAGGAGCTGACGTGCAACAGACGAGTGAAGACGAAAGCACAGCCTCGAGGGACGCGCCGCGCGCGAAGGCACGCGCGGCGAAAGCACGGGCCGCAACGCGTGACGGCGACGGCACGGCGGCAACGAAACGCGCAGGTAAGGCGTCTTCGTCGCGCAAGACTGCGCAAGCCGAAGACGGCGACACGCGCGCGGCAACGGCTGCGTCGCGCGGCACATCGAAAGCGCGGAGCGCCGCGACGCAGACGGTCGCGGGCGTGCGGATCTCGCATCCGGACCGCGTGATCGACAAGCACACGGACACACGCAAGATCGATCTCGTGCGCTATTACGAGTTAGTGGCCGACTGGATGCTGCCGCATCTGCGCGATCGCCCCGTGTCGCTCGTACGCGCGCCCGAGGATATCGGCGGCGAACTGTTTTTCCAGAAGCACGCTGAAAAACTGTCGATCCCGAACATCACGCAGCATCCGGGGCTCGATCCCGGCCATCCGTCGCTGATCACGATCGACAGCGCGAAAGCGCTCGTCGGCGCGGCGCAGATGGGCACGATCGAGTTGCACACGTGGAATGCGGTGGCCTCGAACATCGAGAAACCCGACCGCGTGGTGTTCGATCTCGACCCCGATCCCGCGCTTGGCTGGGAACGGATGATCGAAGCGGCGCAACTGACGCATACGCTGCTCGCCGAACTCGGACTCGTATCGTTCTGCAAAACGAGCGGCGGCAAGGGCCTGCATGTCGTGGTGCCGCTGACCAAACACGAGGGCTGGGACGACGTAAAGGCGTTTTCTCAGGCCGTCGCGCAGCACATGGCGACAACGCTGCCGAGGAACTTCGCCGCGAAGATGGGCGCGCAGAACCGCAAGGGCAAGATATTCGTCGACTACCTGCGCAACAACCGCGGCTCGAGCACGGTCGCCGCTTATTCGGCGCGCGCGCGGCCGGGTCTCGGCGTCTCGGTGCCGCTCAGTTGGGACGAAGTGCCGGACACCAGGGCTGGCGACCAGTGGAACATCGCGAATCTGCACGAGCGCCTGCAGTCGCTGCGCGAGAATCCCTGGGCCGACTATGCGAAAACGCGCCAGCGCATCACGGCGGCGATGAGAAAACGCCTCGCGGGCGAACGCGGGTAGCGGCGTCCGTTGCGCGACTCGCTATCCGTTATGGACTGCACCCCAAACCAGACGGAGGAATCAACGATGAAAACATCGACTCAACGCGCGACCGGCGACCAGAAGTCGTCCACCGAGCGCGACAAGCAGAACGCAGGGCAACAGCACGCGTCGCACGAAGCGTCGGCGCCGTTGCCGCACGAGACCGATCAGAGCCCCGACTCGCAGCATGAAGACGAGGCGCGCCGGATCGGCAAGCAGGCACATCGCGATGTCGAGCAGGGACTCGAAGACACGGACCGGCGCGGCGGCGGCGACTACCAGCAGCGCACGCAGAACGACGCGCATACGAATCGCAATTCGCAAGGAAAGGGGACGGGCAGACACTAGCCGTCCCGATGCGGGCCGTGCTGACGCAGGCCGTGCTATGACGGGTCGTCCCAGTACGGCGGGTCGCCGAAGCGCTCGGCAAGAAAATCGATAAAAGCGAGCGTCTTCGGCGGCACGAATGCGCGGCTCGGATAGACGGCCCAGATCGCGACGGTTTCGGCAAGCGGGTAACTGTCGAGTACGGTGACCAGCGCGCCGCTCTTCAGATACGGCGCGACGTCCCACGTCGATTTCAGTGCGATGCCGAAGCCGTCGAGCAGCGCGTCGCGAATCACCTCGCCGTTGTCGGTGGCGAGCCGTCCTTCGACGCGCACGCTGACCGGACCGGCGGGCGTAATGAACGACCAGTCGCGCTGGTTCGACAGCACGATGCACTCGTGCGCGGCGAGGTCCGACGGATGATGCGGCGTGCCGCGCGCAGCGAGGTAGGCGGGCGCGCAGCACAGCATGCGCCGGTTCACTGCGAGCCGCCGCGCGACGAGCGACGAATCTTTGAGCGCACCGACCCGGATCGCGACATCGACGCCGCCGTCGACGAGATCGACGATGTGATCGGTCAACCTCAGATCGACGCTGACGCCGGGAAAGCGCCGCAGGAACGCCGCGATCGCCGGGGAGACATGCTGCCTGCCGAACGACGACGGCATCGATACGCGCAACCGCCCTTGCGGTTCCGCCTGCGCGCGTCCGACCGACGCGCGCGCGGCGGCGGCCGCTTCGAGCAGCGTCTGCGCGCGGCTCATAAAAACTTCGCCTTCCTGTGTAAGGCTGATCCGGCGCGTGGTTCGATGCAGCAGGCGTGCGCCGAGTTCGTGCTCGAGGTTCGCGATACGGGCGCTCGCCACTGCCGGCGAGAGCCCGAACTCGCGGCCGGCGGCCGACACGTTCGCGAGCAGCGCCGCACGCACGAACAGCGCGACGTCGAGCAGATCGAGCCTGTCGCGCGGGTCGGGGAGAGGAGCGACGAATGCCATTTTTCTGAAATTCCTGAAAATGTTTCAGTAATTATGGCTGTTTTCGGCGAAGCAGCGGGCAACTACGATGTGCTTCATGCAGCGGACAACCCATCAACCGAAGATCTTTGAAAAGGAACCGTCATGAAAGCCGTAGGACTTTATCGCTACCTGCCGATCAGCGAGCCCGAAGCGCTGCTCGATCTCGACATCGACAAGCCGACGCCGACCGGCCGCGATCTGCTCGTGAAGGTCGAGGCGATTTCGGTGAACCCCGTCGACTACAAGGTGCGCGCGCCGAAAGATACCGTCGAGAAGACGCCGCGCGTGCTCGGTTGGGATGCCGCGGGCACCGTCGCGGCGGTCGGCCCGGAGGTCACGCTGTTCAAGGTCGGCGATCCGGTGTTCTATGCGGGCAGCATTACACGTCCGGGCGCGAACAGCGAATTTCATCTTGTCGACGAGCGGATCGTCGGACGCAAGCCGGCCTCGCTCGACTTCACGCAGGCCGCTGCGTTGCCGCTCACGGCGATTACCGCGTGGGAAGCGCTGTTCGCGCGCCTGCACGTGTCGCCGCAAGGCGCTGATGCAGGCCGCACGGTGCTGATCATCGGCGGGGCGGGCGGGGTCGGTTCGATCGGCATCCAGCTCGCGAAGCAGCTGGCGAAGCTCACGGTCATTGCGACCGCGTCGCGGCCGGCGTCGGCGAAGTGGGCGAAAGAACTCGGCGCCGATCATATCGTCGACCATTTCGGCGATATGCCGGCGCAACTGAAAGCGCTTGGCATCCCGCAAGTCGACTATGTGCTGATGTTCAACGATACCGATCGGCATTTTCCGGCGGCCGCCGAAATGATCAAACCGCAAGGTGCGATCTGCACGATTGTCGAGAACGAACGGCCGGTGCCTGTCGAGCTGTTGAAATCGAAGAGCGCGGCGTTTCACTGGGAATTCATGTTCACGCGCGCGATGTTCGGCACGCCCGACATGATCGAGCAGCACAAGCTGCTGACCGAGGTCGCGCGGCTCGTCGACGCGGGCACTTTGCGCACGACGGTTGGCGAGGATCTCGGGCGCATCAACGCCGGGAATCTGCGCCGCGCGCACCGGATGCTCGAGGAGGGGCGCGCGATCGGCAAGCTCGTGCTGACAGGCTTTTGAACGAGGCGCGCGCGTTCATCGCGTACGGCAAGCGGGGTAATACCCGATCCGAACGATGCACGCACGCGCGGCGCACCGCGTTAGACTGGCTGGCAGGGCGTTTGCATGGAGACCGCCCGCCAGCACAACAACGAGGTGACATATGAGCAAAAGCATGCGTATCGGCTCGAGCTTCTCCGCCGTTTCTGTTGCTGCCTTCTTCGCCTGCATGCTGGCCGTGTTGCCTGCGGGCAGTCTTGCCGCGACGCCGATCACCGTCACGTCGAAAGCGTCCACCGATGGACCGATCCGCTACACGGTGAAGGTCACGTCGAAGCAGTTCGGCAATTCGCAGGAAACCCGCACGATCCGCTCGGGCGAATCCGACGACTTCACGTGGAAGACCGTGCCGCCCGGGGGCCCGGTGCCCGCGCCGGGCGAATGCCCGAACTATGCGTCGTTAGCGCTCGATTCGAACGGCGCGATGATCCGCCAGACGCAGATCCGTTTCGCACCGGTCGTCGCGAAGGACGGTACGGCAACGGTCCAACTGAACTTCCAGGCGCAAACGCCGCACGGCACGAAAGACGTCACGAGCAATGGCAAGACGCTCAAATGTCCTGACTACACGGCCGTGAGCCAGGTGCTGCGCTTTACGATGCCGACCAATGGCAGCACGAAGACCTTGACGCTCAGCGATGGGTCGCGGATCGCGGTGACGGCGAAGCGGTAAGCGCGACGCCGCTAGCGGGTGCGCTCGACGAGCCGCGACGCGAGAAACCGGTGCTCGGCCGAGAACAGCTTGCGATACGTGAGCAACACCGCGCCGACCGTGGCAAGCGCCGATGCGGCCGCGATCAGGAACATGATGACGATCTGATAGCGCACGGCCTGCAGCGGCGACTGGCCCGCCAGCACCTGACCCGTCATCATGCCGGGCAGGCTGACCACGCCGACTACCGTCATCTGATTGAGCGTCGGTATCATGCCGGCGCGCACCGCATCGCGTGCCGGTCCTTGCGCGGCTTCCCAACGCGTCGCGCCGAGCGCGAGCGCCATTTCGACGCGGTCGCGCCGCGCGGTCAGTTCCTCGGTCATCCGCTCGATGCCGAGCGAGACGCCCGTTAGCGCATTGCCGAGGATCATGCCGAGAATCGGAATCGCATACTGCGGCTCGTACCACGGGTGGATGCCGATCACGACAAACAGCCCAACCGCCGCGACGAGCCACGAACCGGCCCAGATCGACAGAATGCTGTCCGCGCGCTGGCCGGCGTAGGTTCGTTTGCTGCGTCCCGCGCCCGCAAAGCCGGCGATCAGCGTCATCACGATCATGAGCGGCAGCACGAAATACCAGCGCGCGTGGCTGAAGACCCAGCCGAGCACATAACCGACCGCAAGCAACTGGACGATCGTGCGCGCTGCGGCCCACGCGAGCTTGCGCTCGAGATCGAGCTTGAGCAGCAGCGACAGCGCGCCGTTGACGACGATCAGCAGCGCGGCGATGCCGACTTGCCAAAGGCTTAAGTCTTGCAATGTCATCGTGTCGATTCCTTGCCGGCTGCGATGTCGGGTTTTGCGCCGTTTTGTGCGCCGTTTTGTGCGCTGTTCTGTGCGCTGTTCTGTGCGGTGTTTCGTGTGGTGCTTTCGGCGCTGTCGCGATGCGCGCAAGGCGTGCCAGCCGCTTTTTCCTCCGCTTCTTCCACTTTTTCGCTCAGCACGCCCGCGCGCATGATCAATTGCCGCTTGCCGACGCGCGCCGCCTGAGCCGTGTCGTGCGAAACCCAGATCCATGCGCGCGGCGTCGCGGCATCGTCGAACCATGCATTGATCAGCGCCTCGCACGCAACCGTCGATTCGGGATCGAGCGACGCGGTCGGTTCGTCGAGCAGCAACACATCGGGCACGAGTTGCAACACGCGGATCAACGCGACGATCTGCGCTTCGCCGCCCGATAGTTCGCTCGCCTGACGTTCGAGAAAGCCCGTGCCGCGGCCCGCGCGCGTCGCGAGTGCTTCGGCGTAGCCGCGCTCGAAGCGCGCATCGCGATAGACGGAGAGCGAGAACGGATAGCGCAGATTGTCTTCGACGCTGCCGTCGAGCAGCGCGGGCCGCTGCCGGATATAAGCGACCGCGCGGCGGTAGCGCGGAATCGCGGCGCGAGACACGGCCTTGCCGCGCCAGCGCACGTGCCCGGCCGAAAGCGGGTCGAGCAGCGCGAGCGCACGCAGCAGCACGCTCTTGCCCGAGCCCGAAGGACCGGTGACCGCGACGCGATCGCCGCCGGCGAGCGCGAAATCGGTCGGCTGCAACAGGATCGTGCCGTGCACGGCGTCGCGGCGCACGATGCCGTCGGCCTGTACGAGGGGAGTAGCGGTCATCATGTTCGTATGTGGGGAGATCGCGCCGCTTTGCTTGCACCGCACCGCACCGCGTCGCAATGCGTCGCGATGCGGTGCGGTGCATTGCACAACGTGAGGCTGGCGCGGCTGTCATGTTAAGCCGCGGCGCGCCTTCGGGCAAACCGGGCACGCCATCTGCTGACGAGTCGGCGCAGGGAAAAGACCGGAGCCAAGGCCTCATGAATGTCTCGCAGAAGAGCCACCCGTCGCTCGCACGCCGCATCGGCAAGATCGTCGCGTGGTGTATCGCCGTGCTCGCGATACTGATCGCAGTGCTGGTCGTCTTCGTTTTGACGTTCGACTGGAATCGGGCACGCCCATGGGTCAATGAAAAAGTTAGCGAAGCCATCGGGCGACAGTTTGCGATCGAGGGCGACCTGAAGGTCGGATGGCGCCATCCGGTCGGCGAGACCGGGTGGCGCGCCTGGGTGCCCTGGCCGCGTTTCTCGGCCGCCAACATCACGATTGCAAATCCAGACTGGACGAAGCAGCCGCACTTCGCGACGCTCGATGAAATCGACTTCGAGGTGAAGGTGCTGCCGCTGATTGCGCATGACATCGTGATTCCGGCGATCCGTCTCGTGAACCCGTCGGTCGATGTCGAACGGCTCATCGACGGGCGCAACAACTGGACCTTCAAGTTCAAGCAGTCGGCAAGCCCATCGGAATGGAAGCTCGATCTGCACGACATCGAGTTCGATAAAGGTCATATCGCCGTCAGCGACCAGCAGAAGAAGGTCGACATGCAGGTGGTCGTCGATACCTTGGGCAAGCCGATTCCGATTGGCGAGGCGCTCGAGCAGCAGCAGGAGAAGTCGCGCGCCGAATCGGCGCAGCAGGTGGGACGGGCCGGCGCGAACCGGCTCGAGAAGCAGGCGAAGGCAGCGGAGGCGGCGGCCGCGTCGACCGCTTCCGGCGCGACGGCGGCGATCGAGCCGCCCGCGCATGGGGCGTCGGACGCCGTCGCGTCGGGCGCCTCGACCGTCGTTGCCGCGCCGGGCGCGGGGGAGACGGCGAGTGCGTCCGATGCATCCGGCGCTTCGGGTATCGCGGCCGTGCCGGCGAGCGGCGCGAGCGCGCCTGCGGCTGCGGGGCCGCGACGCCAGGTCATCGCGCCGTACGCGATCGGCTGGACCGTCAAAGGCACGTACAACCGCCAACCGGTATCGGGCAGCGGCAAGGTCGGCGGCGTGCTTGCGCTGCAGGACGCCGATCGTCCGTTTCCGATCCAGGCCGATGTGCGCGCCGGCGATCTGCACGTCGCACTGGTCGGCACGATTACCGATCCGGTGCATCTGGCCGCGGTCGATTTGCGCCTGTGGCTACGCGGCACGAGCCTCGACCGTCTCTACGGATTCACCAGCATCACCTTGCCGGAGACACCGCCGTATGCGACCGAAGGCCACCTGATCGGCCAGTTCAAGGACAGCGGAAACGTATTCAGATATGAAAATTTTACAGGTCGCGTCGGCGGCAGCGACCTGAACGGCACGTTGACCTATGTCGGCCGCAAGCCGCGTCCGTCGCTGCAGGGCGAGCTCGTTTCGCACGAGTTGCGCTTCGCGGACCTCGCGCCGATCATCGGCGCAGACAGCAATGCGAGCAAAGCCAAACGCGGCGATACGGCCCGGCAGCCGTCAGACAAGGTGCTGCCGGTCGAGCCGTTCAAGACGGATCGCTGGAAAGCGATCGATGCGGACGTCAAGTTCACCGGCCGGCGCATCATCAAGGATCCGAGCCTGCCGATCACGGACCTTTACACGCATCTCGTCATGAAAGACGGCGTGCTGACGCTCGAGCCGCTGAAGTTCGGCGTCGCCGGCGGGTCGCTCGCGTCGAATATCGCTCTGGACGGCAGCGACGCGCCGCTGAAGGGACGTTTCTCGACATCGGCGCGTCATATCAAGCTCAAACAGCTGTTCCCGAAAGTCGGGACGATGCAAAGCGCACTGGGCGAGATCAATGGCGACGCGGCCCTGTCGGCAACGGGCAATTCGCCGGCCGCGCTTGCCGCTACGTCGAACGGCGAAGTGAAACTGCTCGTGACGGACGGCACCGTGAGCCGCCTGCTGATGGAAGCGGCCGGTCTCAATGTCGCGAACGTGATCTACGAAAAGCTCTTCGGCAAAAACGATGTGAAAATCAACTGCGCCGCGGCGGACTTCGTCGTGACCGACGGCGTGCTCGATTCACGCGTTTTCGCCCTCGACACGACCGACGCCGTGATCAACATCGACGGCAACATCAATCTGCGCGACGAGACGCTCGATCTCGGCGTGCATCCGCACACGAAGGGCTTCCGCATTTTTTCGCTGCGCTCGCCGCTCTATGCGAAGGGGACGTTCAAGAATCCGCATGTCGGCGTGAATGCGGCGGCGCTCGCGCTGCGCGGCGGCGCGGCCGTCGGACTCGGTCTCATCAATCCGTTCGCCGCGCTGATCCCGTTGATCGCACCGAGCAACAACAAGCCGTTGCCCTGCCAGGAGCTACTTTCAAAGGTAGGCACGAAGCCGGTCGCGCCGCCGCCGGGCCAAAAGCAAAAGCCGAAGGCGCCATTGCTGACGCCGGACAATACGGCGGCGTCGGGCGCGCAACCGACGCGTCAAGACGCCCCCGCTCATGCGCCGGCGAACGCACCGGCAAGACAGACTCCGAAGACGTCTACGCCGGACAAGGCGGCCGAATACAAGGGAAGCTGACCGGCTGTCGCGTTTCGGTCACGCACAAAGATCAAATCTCGATGAGTATTCGACGCGCTGCGGAGCGTCGAATGATACGGGCCGCGAAATATCCGGTCGATGGACACTGCGATGCAGTCGCGGTGCCATCGCGTGCAGTGCGTTCGCGCAAAACGGAGAAAGCCGCGCATATGCGCGGCCTTCTTTCTGTACCTGAACGAATGACGACGGGTTCGACGCGGTGGCGGGCGTGAGAACGATCGTTTCGTTACGCGCGAAACCTGAACGGCGTGGACAAGCGCTAGCGCAGCGAACGCGGCGTTGCGTCGCCGGCATCCTGACGCCGCATGCGCCGTGCACCGGCGGCTGCGCGTGTCGCGCCGAACTCCGGGAGAATCCGCGCACGCGCGCGGCTTGCGAACACGAGGAAGCCAAAGCCATCGGCTTCGTACCAGTAGCCGCCGTTCTCGAGCCCATCGAGCGGCTGCTCGAGCGCGTTTGCGATCGACTCGATGCAGCGGCGGCGCAGTTCGGCCGTGGCCGGATACGGCGGCTGAGCGCCGCGCACGCAGCATAGCAGCACGTCGAGACCCGGCAGCACGTGGGCATACAGCACCGGTTCGTCCTGCGCACGGGCGCGCGCGATTTTGGTATCGAGCTGGCCGAACGCCTTGAAATGACGTAGTACCGCGAGGAACGACTCGTCGCCGTCCACCTTCGCGCGTCTACGCTTTTTCGGGAAGGACATAAAAATTCGCCTGAAAAAGAATTGCAAGAAACGCAGCGTCCTCATGCGACCACTCCCGGCTTCGCGCGCCGCACGTCGATCTTTTATAGCATACGAAAATGCCGGATTCACGGTGATTCGACATTGTTCCGTCTCACACCGGCCCGTGCGGAACATGCCCAATCGTGTCGCCGTGCGCTTTCGCGTTCTGTGCATCTGTCTCCATCATAGACGCATGGGCTGCGCGATTGATTCCGTCACCGATAAAAAAGGCAATTTTGTGTGCGCCAGCACTTCTCCAACATAATTTGCCGCGCGGTATCGCGCATCGCTTCGCATGCGCCATGCCGCACCTCCTGGCCGCGTTGAAATCTCGACCATTCACGTCGATAATGGCTCGGTTCCAGCCGCGCAGCGCGCGTCGCGCCGGTGCTGCCCGGTTTTCAGGCTACCTGAGGTCGTCGTGGTTGCCTACCCGTGCATGTCCTGATGCCTCGCCTTCGCGCATTGTTCGCTGTCTGGCGGTTGCCTGGCGGTCGCCTCGATATTGCCTGGTTTGCTACTCAGTTCGCTGCTCATTGTGCCGCCTGTCGTCCTGTCCGCTCGCTTCGCGCTCGTTACCGTACATCGATCGCGCTGTCTGTCCTTGCGGCCGGCACGACTGTTTGCGGTCGGAACGTTTGCCAGCCGGATATGAAACTATTCACAAAGGGTTTGTTGCTGATCGCATTGCCGAGCGTCGTCGAGCTCGCACTGCTCGCGCTGGTGTTCGATACGCAGGAGCAGACCGCGCTTGCCGTGCAGTCGGCCGCGAACAGCAAGCAGATTCTCTATCAGGCGTCCGCGCTCGAAGACCCGCTGTTGCGCCAGGCGGCGCGCGTGCGCACGGGGCTGATCGTCGGCGACCCGGCGTTTATCGAGCGTCATGCGGCCTGGGTCGACCTGTCGGACCGGCTCATGCATCTCGATCAGCTCGTGACCGATACGCCGCAGCAGGCGGCGCGCGTGCGCACGATGCGCGATGCGATCGACCGGTACCACGCGCAGGCCGTCGATGCCGCCGACGCGCTGCGCGATGGCCGCAGCACGAAGGCCTATATTTCGCTCGAAGCGAACACGATGCCCGCGCAGATCGGCATCGTGCGCAACGAGCTCGACGCTTTTGTCGCCGAAGCTTCGCGTCTCGATGCAAAACACAGCGCATCGGTGATGCGAACGCGTGCGCGCCAGCAGTATGCGCTGATCGCCGCGGTGGTCGGCTCGATGCTGATCTGGGCGGTCACGGCGTTCGTGTTCGCGCGCAACATCGGCCGCCGTCTCGAAGTGCTGACCGATAACGCCGAACGCCTCGGCAACGGTCAGCCGCTTTCCGCACCGCTTGCCGGTAACGACGAAATCGCGGCGCTCGATCGCGCGCTGCACCAGACGAGTGCCCGTCTGCGCGTGGCGGAGCAGGAGCAGGCCACGCTGCAAAAGCGGCTCGAGGCGCGCGCGGCGGAACTCGCCGGCGTCAACGAGGCACTGCGCCAGGAGACGCAGGACAACGAGATGTTTATCTACAGCGTGTCGCACGACCTGCGTTCGCCGCTCGTGAACCTGCAGGGTTTTTCGAAGGAGCTGCAGGTGTCGTGCGACGATCTGCGCGCCACGATCGATGCGGCGAACCTGCCCGACGTCGAAGGAAGGCGCCTCGATCGCGTGCTCGATGGCGATATGCGCGAGTCGCTGCAGTTCCTGCGCTCGTCGGTCACGCGCGCGGCGGCGATCATCGATGCGCTGTTGCGCATTTCGCGCGCGGGGCGCCTCGAGTATCAGTGGCAGCGCGTCAGCGTCGGCCGCGTGGTCGCGCGCGCGGTCGATTCGCTGCAGACGCAGATTCGCGAACGGTTCGCGATTGTCACCGTGCGCGACCTGCCGACTGCGTGGGGCGACCCGGCCGCGATCGAGCAGGTGTTCAGCAACCTGATCAGCAACGCATTGAACTTCCTCGATCCGGGTCGCCCGGGCCGGATCGAAGTGGGCGCGCTTCCCGCCGAACCCGAGGACGAAGCAGACCCGCAAGCGCCGACGACGCGAACCTTCTATGTGCGCGACAATGGCCTCGGAATTCCGGCGGCCTACATGCCGAAGATGTTCCGCGCGTTCCAGCGGCTGCATGGCGATGTATCGAAGGGCGACGGCATCGGCCTCGCGCTCGTGCGTCGCACGGTGGAACGGCACGGCGGCCGGGTCTGGGTCGAATCGGCGGAAGGTGCGGGGTCGACGTTCTTCGTCGTGCTGCCGGATCAGCCGGTGCGCACGGCGTGATCCTGCGGGCGAAGCGGACCGGCCTGCTGGCGAAGCCTGCCGGGATCAGGCGGCCGGTGCAATCTGCAGTAGCGTCTGAACGGCGATCGCCGGCCCGACGGGCAAGGGGATGATCAAATACAGCGACGGGGGCAGCAGTTAATGCACGCAGCGGACGGAGAAAACATGACGGCTTCAGCAGCAATGGGCAGGGCCGTGGGCATCGTGCTCGTCGAGGATGACGATGGGCACGCTACGCTCGTCGAGCGCAACCTGCGCCGGGCGGGCATATCGAATGGTTTCGTAAGATTCGCGGACGGCCAGCAGGCGCTCGATTACTTCTTTGGCGATCGGCCGCCTGGCGAGCATGCGGGCAAGTATCCGCCGCGCGACGATCTCGCGAACTACGTCGTGCTGCTCGACCTCAAGATGCCGCGCGTCGACGGCTTCGAGGTGTTGCGGCGGCTGAAGGAGTCGCCCACGACGGCAGCGATGCCGGTCATCGTGCTGACGACGACCGACGATCCGCGCGAAATCGAACGGTGCTACGAACTCGGCTGTAACGTGTACATCACGAAGCCGGTCGAGTACGACGCGTTTATCGAGGCGGTCCGCCGGCTCGGGTTCTTCCTGCAAGTGGTTAAACTGCCGCCCGGCCACCGGATGATCGTCGCGTGACGGCACGCGCGCCGCGGCGCGCGGCGATGCGTACGTGATGTGCGAGGGCGCGGTCATTGGTCATTGACAGCAGAGACAACGAAGAAACAGCATGACACCAGAAGGATCCACGTTGCCCGCGGCTCATGTGCTCGTCGTCGACGACGACGAGGGCATCCTGCGGCTTGCGCGCAAATCGCTCGAACGCGCGGGCTGCAAGGTCGCGCTGTGCGCGGGCGTCGGCGCGGCGCGCGCGCGGATTGCCGAGAGCGAGCCGGACCTGCTCGTGCTCGACTATCAGCTGACCGGCGCGGAGACGGGGCTCGATTTCTTCCGGCGGTTGCGCAGCGAAGGCGTGCGCGTGCCCGCCATTCTCGTGACCGGCTTCACCGACGAATCGCGCGTGATCGAGGCGCTGCGCTCGGGCGTATCCGACGTCGTACCGAAAGCCGGCGACTATCTCGACTATTTGCCCGAAGCGGTCGAACGGGTGCTGTCGCAGGTGCGGCTGCAGCGCGCATCGGCCGAAGCGCTGATGCTGCGCGACCGCGAACAGCATTACCGCACGCTTTCCGAAGCGCTGCCGCACCTCGTGCTCACGTGCAACGCGAGCGGCGCGTGCGATTTCGTGTCGAAGCAATGGGTCGATTACACGGGGCTCGAAAGTGCGGCCTCGCTCGGCCTCGCGTGGCTCGACGCGGTGCATCCCGACGATCGCGAAGAAGTGCGCCGCACGTGGTTGAAGACCGTGCGCAGCGGCACGTCCGAGTATCGGCACGAACTGCGCATTCGCCGCAACGACGGCATCTATCACTGGTTCGACACGCGCATCGTCGCGATGCGCGACGCCGACGGCACCGTCAGCAAATGGTTCGGCAGTTGCACGGACATCCATTCCCAACGCGAGGCGATCGAGGAGCGCGAGCGGCTGCTCGAGTCGGAACAGACCGCGCGCCAGGCAGCCGAAGAAGCGAACCGCGCCAAGGATCGTTTTCTCGCGATGCTGTCGCACGAGCTGCGCACGCCGCTTACGCCGGTGCTGGCCGGCGCGCGCATGGTCGAGATGATTCCGGGACTGCCCGAAGCGGCGCGCTCGGGCATCGCGATGATTCGCCGCAACGTCGAACTCGAAGCGCGGCTCATCGACGATCTGCTCGACCTCACGCGCGTGGCGAACGGCAAGCTGCGTCTGTCGCATGAAACGGTCGATGTGCACGAAGTGATAGACAGCGTGCTCGAGCTCTTTCGCAGCGAGATCCAGGTCAAGCAGCAGGACGTGCATGTCGACAAGGCGGCCCACCATCACTATGTGCTGGGCGACCGCGCACGGCTGCAGCAGATGCTATGGAATCTGATCCGCAACGCGGCGAAGTTCACGCCCGATGGCGGGCATATTTATGTGCGCACGCGCGACGAGCGCATGCATGTGCAGATCTCGGTGGAAGATACGGGCGTTGGAATCGAGCCCGAGCAGATCGGCAAGCTCTTCAATGCATTCGAGCAGGGTAGCCAGAACATGTCGCGGCAATTCGGCGGCCTCGGGCTCGGGCTGGCAATCACAAAGGCGCTGACCGATGCGCATGGCGGCACGGTCACCGCGTATAGCCCCGGTGCGCATTGCGGCGCCACCTTTACGATTACCTTGCCGACTGCCGAAGCGCCGGCAAAAAAGCCGGTCGTGGCGGACGCATCGACGCGTCATCCGGCTGGCGCGCTTTCGATCCTGATGGTCGAAGACCATGAAGACACCGCTGAGGTCATGGCGCAGCTGATTCGCATGCTCGGCCACGAAGTAACCGTGGTTGGGCGTGTCGCGGATGCGCTTGCGGCAACCTCGAGCGCGTCGTTCGACCTGATCGTCAGCGACGTCGGTCTGCCCGACGGCACGGGCATCGACTTTATCCGGACGTTGCGCGAGCGCTCCGACGTGCCGGCCGTCGCGCTAACCGGTTTCGGCACCGACGAGGATATCCGGCGCTGTCTCGATGCGGGCTTCAACGCGCATCTGACGAAACCCGTCAACTTCATGCAACTCGAAAAAGCCATTGAGAGCGCGGCGAATACCAAGGCGCAGAAGGCTTCGGGCGACGGCGCGAACGCGCTCTGAAGGACGCCTCGGCATGCGCCGCACTGTCGCGTGGGGCGTGGCGTGCGCGCCGAAGTCCGTTAGCGCGGTGAATTCTTCAGCGAGTCGCGAATCTCGCGCAGCAGCAACGTGTCTTCGGGCGGTGCGGCCGGCGCCGCCGCTTCAGCGGGTTTGCGCAGGTTGTTGATGAACTTGACCATCAAAAAGATGATGAACGCGAGAATCGCGAAGTTGATCACGGCCGTTATGAATGCGCCATAGCCGAACACGGCGACGCCTGCAGTTTGCAGGTCTTTGTATGAACCCGGGTTGCCTTTGAAGTTGTCGGGGATGTGCCCGAGCAGAATGAACAGGTTCGAGAAATCGAGGCCGCCGGTTGCGGTGCCGACGATCGGCATGATCAGGTCTTTCACGACTGAATTGACGATGGTGGAAAATGCGCCGCCGATAATCACGCCGACTGCCAGATCCATCACGTTGCCCTTGAGGGCAAATTCCTTGAATTCCTTGATCATGCTCATGAGGCATTTCTCCTGGTGGTCAATGCACGCATGATAGCGAACGATCGGAGAGGCGGGTAGGACGTCTTTGCCGCGCGGCTTGCTGCTAGCCTGATTGCGCCTCGGGTGCGCCTCGGGTGCGCCTCCGGTTGCGCCCGTTATGTCTGTGCCGAACGCGCGCGCTCGATATGCGTCGCGAACGTCAGCGTATCGGTATTGGTTCCGCATAGCAGCACGCCGACGCGTTTGCCCTGCAGCGTTTCGCGCAAGGGGCCGAGCAGCGCCGCGGTCGCTGCCGCGCACGCAGGCTCGACTGCGAGTTTGAGTTGCGAGAACAACGTGAGCATCGCGGCGCGCAACTGGTCGTCGGAGACCGTCACGAGCCGGTCGATATGCCGGCGGCACAACTCGTAGCTGTATTGCTCGCTATGCGGCGACATCAGCGAATCGGCGATCGAATGCATATGGCCCATCTTCACCGTATGGTTCGCGGCGAAACTGCGGCTCATAACGTCGGCGCCTTCGGGTTCGACGCCGAACACATGCACGCGCGGGTTCGCGAGGCGCAGCGCCGTGGAGACGCCGGCCGCGAGGCCGCCGCCGCCGACCGGCACGATCACCGCGTCGAGATCGGGCGTTTGCGTCGCCCATTCGTAACCGAGCGTCGCGCTGCCGAGCACCGTGCGGTAGCCGTTGAACGGGTGCACAAAATAGCGGCCTTCTTCCGCTTCGATCCGGCGCACGATCTCGAATGCTTCAACCGCGTTTTCGGCGATCACGACTTCCGCGCGGAACTGACGGCATAGCGCGATGCGCGCCGGGTTCGCCGAACGGAACACGACAACCTTCGCGCTGATGCCAAGCCGCATCGCCGCATACGCGACCGCGATGGCGTGATTGCCGCCTGACACGCATGTCACCCCCGCACTGCGCTGCGGCTCGTCGAGCGCGAGCAGATTGGTAAACGCGCCGCGTGCCTTGAAGCTGCCGCCCGCTTGCAGCAGTTCGAACTTGAAGTTGACGAGCGTGCCTTCGAGCGTCGGGAAGTCCATCCGGTCGAACACCGGCGTTCGCACGACCCAGGGCGTCAACGCAAAATGCTGCGAGGCGATCGCATCGAGCGTCGGAATCGGCTCGCCGTCGATCGTGTGGTCGGTGTGCTGCTGGATGGCGGTGGACATGGCGTGATCGTACGTGGGTTGCGTTTGTGGGGGATGCTTGCGCCGGGTCTGAAGACTCAGGCTGTACGTGCGTCGACCGACATGCTGTGAATGAACTTGCCGAGAAAGCGTTCGCATTGCACGAGTTGTTCGAGCGCGACGAATTCGTTCGCCTTGTGCGCCTGCTGGATATCGCCGGGTCCGCAGACGATGCTCGGAATGCCGGCACGCGAGAAGAGTCCCGCCTCGGTGCCGTAGGCGACCTTGCGCTTGTCCTGATTCGCGGTGAGCGCGCGCACGAGTTGCGTGATCGCCGTTTGTTCCGCCGCGTCGAGACCCGGCGCCGCGGCGACCTTCGTGAATTCGATCGCGGCCGCCTCGTGCTCGCGCTTCATTTTCGGCAGCAGCGTTTCGCGCGCGTACTGCTCGATGCGCGCGAAGATCGGCTCGGGCTCGAGCGTCGGCAGATTGCGGAACTCGAATGCGAAACGGCATTCGGCCGGTACTGTGTTGACCGCATTTCCGCCTTCGATCGTGCTCGTTTGCGCAGTGGTGAACGGTACGTCGTAGAGTTCGTCGAAAGGCCCTTGCTCGCGGAACTGATCGGCCATGTCGCGGATGTAGCAGATAAGGCGTGCCGCATATTCGATCGCATTGACGCCCTTGGGCGTGAGCGACGAATGCGCGGCCTGGCCGCGCACGCAGCACCGGTAAACGTTGATGCCTTTGTGCGCGATGACGGGCCGCATGCTGGTCGGTTCACCGACGATGCAGCCGTCGGGTTTGATACCGCGCCTGATCAGATCTTCGATCATCAGCGGTGCGCCGACACAGCCGACTTCTTCGCCGAACGACAGCGCGAGATGAATCGGCCGCGCGAGTTTCGTATTTTGCATGTCAGGCACGAGCGTGAGCGCCGCGCCGATAAAACCCTTCATGTCGCAGGTGCCGCGGCCATACAGTTTGCCGTCGCGCACTTCGGGCCTGAATGGATCGCTATCCCACTTCTGGCCGTCGACGGGCACGACGTCGGTATGTCCGGACAATACGACGCCGCCATTCGTTACGCCGTCGTGCGCGGGAATTGTCGCAAAGAGATTGGCCCATGTGCCACCGTCGCCGTGCGTGAGCGTGGCGTCGATGCCCTGGGTGCGCAATGCGTCGCGCACCGTTTCGATGAGGCCGAGATTCGGATTGCGGCTGACGGTGTCGAACGACACGAGGCGCTCGATCCACGGTAGCGAGACCAGAGCAGTGTTCGAATGATTCACGGAAGCAGTGCCGGAAGAAGCGTTGGAAGAAGCGTTGACGGAAACGTTTGACACTGCGGATGCGGATGGAGAAGACGTTCGTGAGGGCTGAGCTGCTGATTCAGCGACCTGGGACATGACGGGACTCCACTTGATTGTCTGCCCGATCATACCGAAAAACCCTTAATAAGCCAAAGCGATAAAGGTCGGATAAAGCGCCGATAAAGCGCGCTTAAATCGTTTGCGCGATGCAGCATAAATCGCTTATATGCGCTTGCAATTGCGTTCGGCTCGCATTAGCAGTAGCTATCGGCGCAATAACTCGAGCATCGCGTCTTCGTAGATTCGATAGACGGGAGCGATGCTCGCCAGTTCCACGCGTTCATCGCTGGCGTGCAGCTGTTCGCCGCGCGGACCGAAACCGCACAGCGCGGGAATGGCCAGCGACGCGAGATAGTTGCCGATATTCGAAGGCCCGGCCACTTCACGTCGCGGCACAGCGCCGAATGTGCGCTGTGCGGCTTTGCACAATGCGCCCAACATCGGATGCTTGTCGGACACCCGGTAAGCGGGCCAGCCTTCGATCCATTCGACGTCCGTCAATAGTTTATTTGCAGGACTGGAGGCATAGGCGATGTCGTGCGCGCGAATTGCGTCGGCAATCAGGCTGCGCGCGAGCTTTGCATCGAAGCGGGGCGTGAGCCGGATATCGATCTTGAGTTCGCAACGATCGGGTACGGCAGCGAAGCCGCCGTCGCCTGCCTCGATGCCGGTCACGCTCAATTGTGCGTGGCGGTCAAAAGTCGCGTCGTCGATATCGGGCAGCGGCATGTCGTGCAGCGCGATGGCCAGCGCGCCGCCGCGTACCGCCGCGTTGAGGCCCCGCGAGCTGCCGCTGCCTGAATGCGCGGCAACGCCGTGCACGACGAGCTTCGCGCGCAGACAGCCGCGTGCGCCGACCATGATGCGCTCGTGTCCCGGGTAGCCGATCAATACGCCGTCGGGGCACGATGCGGGAGCGTCGCCCGTGGTTCGGTTGGCAACGCTGTCAAATTTGACGGTCGTGTCGGCGAGACGGTCGGTCTGGTGGTCGACGAACTCGTCGAAGAAGGCACGTGCGCCGCCGAACCGGCCCGTGTGTTCGTCGAGGTCGAGTAGCAGGCCGATACGGCCGGCGAACTCCGAGGTGCGTTGCGAAAGCGCGACGAGTAGATGCGCAAACAGCGCTGCGCCTGCCTTGCTGTCGGCGGCGCCGCGGCCGTATAGCCAGCCGTCGACGATCCGCGCGCCAAGCGGCGGCTGGGTCCAGGCCGCTTCGTCGCCGAAGCCGGCCGTGTCGAGCGTCGCGTTGAGCACGTAGTAGGGCGCATGGCCGCAAGCTTTGTCCGACGAATGGGACGAAGCATGGACCGGCGTGGCAGCGCTTCCACGAACTTCCGTGTACAACCCGAGCGGCTCGCCGCCTCGCGACACGATACGTGTGCGCGGCATGTTCGGCGCATGTTGCGCGAACCACTGCTCGATGCACTCGAGTATCGGTGTCGTGGGATCGATTCCGCCGCGGCTCGGAATGCGCACGAGCTGCGCAAGCAGAGCGACGATCGAGGCCGTGCGGGCTTCGAGTGTGTCGAGCACGCGGGGCGCGTCTTGCGTAAGCGCGGTTCGATCCGCGTCGTTCGCGCGCGTTTTGTCGTGGCCGCTCCCCGCTGTGTCCTTCATCGCAGCTTCACTGCGTTGTCGCGCGCTGACCGGCCGCGCCTCGCGCCGGCGCACCGAGCGCACGCAATGTCTCCTTGACGGTCGCGACGCGCACCGCGAGATCGGGGCTGCGCGTTTCGATGCGCAGCTTGTCCTGTCCCGCCAGCTTGATGTGCTTGTGCTTCTGGACCATTTCGATGATGCGCATCGCGTCGACCGGCGGGTTTGGGATGAATTGCAGCGCGATCACGGCTTCCCCCGCATCGATCTTCGAAATGCCGAGCGGCCGTGCCGCGAGCCGCAGCCGGTGCGTTTCGACGAGCGCATGCGCTTGCGGCGGCATCTTGCCGAAGCGGTCGATCAGTTCTTCCTGGATGCCGTCGATCGAGTCGTTGTGCTCGCAATTGGCAAGCCGCTTGTAGAGCGACAGGCGTTCCTGCACGTCGCCGCAGTAATCGGCGGGCAGAATTGCGGGCGCGTGCAGATTGATTTCGGTCGTCGCCGCGAGCGGCGAGGTGAGGTCGGGCTCCTTGCCGTCCTTCAGCGCCTTGACGGCATCGTTGAGCATGTCGGTGTACAGCTGGAAACCGATCTCGTGAATTTCGCCCGACTGCTTGTCGCCGAGCACTTCGCCGGTGCCGCGAATTTCGAGGTCGTGCATCGCGAGATAGAAGCCTGCGCCGAGCTCTTCCATCTGCTGAATCGCTTCGAGGCGCCGCTGCGCCTGCTTCGTGAGCCCCTGCGGATCGTGCACGAGCAGATAGCTGTAAGCCTGGTGATGCGAACGGCCGACACGGCCGCGCAACTGGTGCAATTGCGCGAGGCCGAACTTGTCGGCACGGTGAATCAGAATGGTGTTCGCGGTCGGCACGTCGATGCCGGTCTCGATGATCGTCGTACACAACAGCACGTTGGCGCGCTGCGCGACGAAATCGCGCATCACGCGTTCGAGTTCGCGTTCGTGCATCTGTCCGTGTGCGACGGCGATGCGCGCTTCGGGCACGAGCGCCTCGAGCATCGCGCGGCGATTCTCGATCGTCTCCACTTCGTTGTGCAAAAAGTAAACCTGGCCGCCGCGCTTGAGTTCGCGCAGCATCGCCTCGCGAATCACGCTGTCTTCCTCGCGGCGCACGAAGGTTTTGATCGCGAGCCGCTTTTGCGGCGCCGTGGCGATCACCGAGAAGTCGCGCAAGCCTTCGAGCGCCATGCCGAGCGTGCGCGGAATCGGCGTCGCGGTCAGCGTGAGCACGTCCACTTCGGCGCGCAGCGCTTTGAGCGCCTCCTTCTGACGTACACCGAAACGATGCTCTTCATCGATGATCACGAGCCCGAGCCGCTTGAACTGCACTTCCGACGAAAGCAGCTTGTGCGTGCCGATCACGATGTCGACGCTGCCTTCGTTGATCTGCTGGATCGCCGCGTTGACTTCCTTCGTGGTCTTGAAGCGGGACAGTTCGGCGATGCGCACGGGCCAGTCGGAGAAGCGGTCGCTGAATGTCTGCGTGTGCTGCTCCGCGAGCAGCGTGGTCGGCGACAGCAACGCGACCTGTTTGCCGCCCATCACCGCAATGAATGCGGCGCGCAGCGCGACTTCGGTCTTGCCGAAACCGACGTCGCCGCAGACAAGCCGGTCCATCGGCTTGCCGCTCGTCATATCGCCGATCACGGCGGCGATCGCCGCGGCCTGGTCCGGCGTCTCCTCGAAGCCGAAGCTTTCGGCGAATTTCACATAGTCGCGCGGATCGAGCTTGAACGCGTGGCCTTCGCGTGCCGCGCGGCGTGCGTACAGATTCAGCAATTCGGCGGCCGTATCGCGAATCTGCTGCGCGGCCTTGCGTTTTGCCTTCTCCCACTGGCCCGAGCCCAACGCGTGCAGCGGCGCGCTTTCCGGGTCCGCGCCGCTATAGCGCGAAATCACGTGCAGCTGGGAGACCGGGACGTATAGCTTGCTTTCGCCCGCGTATTCGAGGTGCAGAAACTCGGTTTCGCCTTCGCCGAGATCCATCGTCACGAGGCCCATATAGCGGCCGATGCCGTGCTGCGCATGCACGACCGGATCGCCGACCTTGAGTTCGGACAGGTCGCGCACCATCGAATCGACATTGCTTGCCTGTTCCTGGCGGCGGCGTCCCGCACGGCGCGCGAGCGGCCCGTAAAGCTCGGTTTCGGTGATGATCGAGATGCCTTCGCCCGGCAACGCAAAGCCGGTCGCGAGCGGGGCGACGCCGAGCGCGAAACGCACATCGGCGGCGAGCCACGCTTCGAAGCTGTCGGCCGAACCGCCGCGCAGATCGTTTTCCGCGAGCAACTGCGCAATCGTTTCGCGGCGCCCCGCCGACTCCACCGCGAACAGCACGCGATTCGGCGTCGTGTCGAGATACGCGCGCAATGCCGTAATGGGATTTTCCGCGTGACGGTCAAGCGCGAGGTTCGGCAGCGGCGCGGCCCAGCCGCCCTCGGCTTTCGCGGGCAGTGTCAGGCGCGCGAACGGCTTCGCGAGCGTGAAGAAATCTTCATCGGACAGAAAGAGCCGCTGCGGCTCGAGAATCGGCCGGTCGCGATCGTGCGACAGGAAGTTGAAGCGTTGCCGGGTGTCGGCGGTGAAGCGTTTGATCGCGGCGTCGAGGTCGCCCGTGAACACCAGATGCGAACCGTCGGGCAGATAGTGGAAGAGGGTGGCGGTGTCTTCGAAAAAGAGCGGCAGGTAATACTCGATACCGGCCGACGGTACGCCGTTGCCGATGTCCTTGTAGATCGACGCCCGGCTCGGATCGCCCTCGAACACTTCGCGCCAGCGGCTGCGAAAAGCCGTGCGCGATGCTTCGTCGAACGGAAACTCGCGGCCCGGCAGCAGACGCACGTCGCGCACGGGGTACAGGCTGCGCTGCGTGTCGGGATCGAATGCGCGGATCGAGTCGACCTGATCGTCGAACAGGTCGAGCCGGTACGGCAACGGCGAGCCCATCGGAAACAGGTCGATCAGCGAACCGCGCACGCAGTATTCGCCGGGGCGCATGACCTGGCTGACGTGCTCGTAGCCGGCTAGCGTGAGCTGCGCTTTCAGTTTCGCTTCGTCGAGGCGCTCGCCCTGGGCGAACGCAAACGTGTAAGCGGCCATGAAGGACGCGGGCGGCATGCGGTAGAGCGCCGTGGTGGCCGGTACCAGCAGGATGTCGCAGCGGCCTTCGCCGAGGTCGTGCAGCGTCGCGAGCCGTTCGGAGACCAGATCCTGATGCGGTGAAAAGGTGTCGTACGGAAGCGTCTCCCAGTCGGGCAGCAGCCGCACGCGCGCATTCGGCGCGAAGTACGGGATTTCCTGCGACAGACGCTGCGCGTCGACTGCGCTCGCGCAGACGACCGCGAGGAGCGGCAACTGCGAGTGGTACGCGAGGTGATAACGGGCGATCAGCAGCGCGTCGGCGGAGCCTTGCGAGCCGTCGAACGCGAAACGCTGGCCGGCTTTGACGAGCGCGACGGGGGGATTCCAGTGGACGGCGGGCCGCCCGGGGCCATTCCCCTGCGGAGAAGCGGCTTGCGGCGGATTCAACGGGGATGCGGCGGTGTCGGACATAAATAAGGAAGAACGGCCGTTTTATGAAGTAGCGTCGGGGTAGCGTCAGGGCTCGCTTCGTGCGGACTTTGAGCAGATTTTCTGAGCAGGCATCGACTGCAGCGCGACAGAAACGGCAAGTTTACGCGTGTCGGAACGTGCGGGCGAAAGACCTATTATAAAATCCGACCTTCACTTTGACTTTGCAGCGTCCGTTCTGTGACTCCCCGCCTTTTTGCCCTGATTCCCGGTGCGGGCACCGGCAGCCGCTCCGGCGCGCCGATGCCCAAGCAATACCGAAGCGTCGCCGGACGCGACATGCTGCATTACTCGCTGGCTGCATTCGATGCGTGCAGCGAGTTTTCGCAGACGCTCGTCGTGCTCGCGCCGAACGACCAGCATTTCGACGCGCGCCGCTTCAGCGGTCTGCGCTTCGCGGTGCGGCGTTGCGGCGGCGCGTCGCGGCAGGCGTCGGTGCTGAACGGGCTGCATGCGCTCGCCGAGTTCGGCGCGCACGACAGCGACTGGGTGCTCGTGCACGACGCCGCGCGCCCCGGCATCACGCCCGCGTTGATCCGCTCGCTCGTCGATGCGCTGAAGGACGATGCGATCGGCGGCATCATGGCGCTGCCGGTCGCCGATACGCTCAAGCGCATCGCGCCCGACACCGATACCCGCATCTCGCGCACCGAAGGCCGCGACGGGCTCTGGCAGGCGCAGACGCCGCAGATGTTCCGCATCGGCATGTTGCGCGAGGCGATCCTGCGTGCGCAGCAGGACGGCCACGATCTGACCGACGAGGCGAGCGCGATCGAGTGGATCGGCCACGCGCCGCGGCTCGTGCAAGGGAGCCTGCGTAACTTCAAGGTCACCTATCCGGAAGACTTCGATCTCGCGGACGCGATCCTGAGCCGCCCGGCGGCCACGCTCAACGCGGCTTCTTCATAAAAACAACGTACTCGCTACAACGGACCCACTATGGATTTCAGAATCGGACAAGGTTACGACGTGCATGCACTCGTGCCGGGCCGGCCGCTCATCATCGGCGGCGTGACCGTGCCTTACGACCTCGGCCTGCTCGGCCATTCGGACGCCGACGTGCTGCTGCATGCGATTACCGATGCGCTGTTCGGCGCCGCGTCGCTCGGCGACATCGGCCGTCATTTTCCCGACACCGACAAGGAATTTGCCGGCGCAGACAGCCGCGTGCTGCTGCGCGAATGCGCGGCGCGCATCGCGCGCGCGGGCTTCTCGATCGCGAATGTCGACAGCACGGTGATCGCGCAGGCGCCGAAGCTCGCGCCGCATATCGACGCGATGCGCGCGAATATCGCGGCGGATCTGCAACTGCCGCTCGAGCGCGTCAACGTGAAGGCGAAGACCAACGAGAAACTCGGTTACCTCGGGCGGGGCGAGGGGATCGAGGCGCAGGCCGCGGTGTTGTTGACGTGCTGATGCGTTGATGCGCGCCTGAATCCGCGCGCCGGTCCGGGCGCGCACGGCGCGCCGATGCCTCGAACGGCGTCCATGAAAAGGGGAACGCCACGCAGATCATGCGTGGCGATTTCGCTTCAGGCGCGGCGGTATCGTGTACCGCCGCGCGCAAGAGTGCACGTTGCTGCCGCAGTGAGTTCGCGTTGCCGGTTTGCGTCGCTCGCTCGTGCGGCGTATCAGGTTCGCTTATTTGCCTTCAGCAGCAATCACGAGCGCCGCCGCATTGACCACGGCCGCAATCCGGCCCACGTCGCGCAGTTGTGTCGAGCTCATGCCTTCCTTGAGCAGCGTGTCGAAGTGCGACTTCACACAGAAGTGGCACTTGCCGATGATCGACGCAGCCAGCGCGTACATTTCGAAGCGGCGCTTGTCGACGCCGCCGTGCGACGCGTAGGCGTTCATCCGCAGACCGGCGGGCTGCCCCTTCAGGTCCGCGTTATCCGTCATCTCGACGTACGGATACCAGACGTTGTTCATGCCCATCAACGCGGCCGCCGTCAGCGCACCGTTCGTTTCTTCGGGCGACAGCACGCCCGCGTTGCGGATCGCAGAGATGAGCGCCGGGCTCTTCGATGCAAACGCTGCAGCAAGCGCGACGCCGACTGCGTCATTGCCTTCGAGCGACGAGCGCGCGATCGTGCCGTCGAGGTTCAGGCGGATGTCCTTCGCGTAGTCAGGGACAAGTTCTTTGATCGCGGACACGAATTCCATAGATATCTCCTATCGAGTTGCCGATAAAAAAGCCCGCCGGCTTTTTCAAGCTTAGCGGGCTTTCAGCTGCAATGGCTTACAGCGTGGCGCCGCCGACTGCGCGGTTGCACGGGCACAGTTCGTCCGTTTGCAGACCGTCCAGAATACGCAGGATTTCCGCCGGGCTGCGGCCGACGTTCAGGTTATTCACCGAAACGTGCTGGATCGTGTTGTCCGGATCGACGATGAACGTAGCACGCAGTGCCACGCCAGCTTCGCGGTCGCGCACGCCGAGCTGGTCGACCAGTTCGCCCTTGACGTCGCCGAACGAGTAGTGGTTCAGCTTGTCGAGGTCCTTGTGCGCCTGGCGCCATGCGAGCTTCACGAATTCGTTGTCGGTGCTGCCGCCGAGCAGAACCGCGTCACAAGTCGGATCGTAGCCATGTCGTTCTGTGAGCCAAGGAGTTGGTAGAATGTTTTGTCTTCCTAAGACCGCTTGGCCTCCGACTTAGAAATAGATGATCTTCCACTTGCCCGGGAACGACTGTTCGGTGATTTCTTCGAACGCCGACACGCCGTTCTCTTCGTGGTGGTTAAAGCCAGGCTTGGCAGCGGTGACGGTGAAAGCTTCGAGTTTATCGCCGATGGTTTTCATGCAGACACTCCTATGTGAAAGTGGCAAACGGTAAAAGCGGGTCAAGCCGGTCAAAAGCGAGGTGATTCAAAAATGGGGATTACCGGAAAGCCGCAACCACCCAGATAAAACGGATCGGGTAGCGCCGCGCGCTGGCTCGCTCAAGCCACGCGCTGCGTCCCACAGACAAAACTATAACTCTATTGCTATTTGTGGTCAATAGTTTTTCACTAACGACCCGGATAGATTTTCTTCAACGCACCGATAGTGTGCAGCGGAGCGATTGTTTTCGGATTCATTCCGAGGCAATCTTGTTTTTATATGGGGGCAAAACGGAAGAAAGCAGAAAATTCCGATTAATTTGGCGTCCGGCGCTGCCAATGTTGAAACATATGCCGTTTTCGGCCCGCTTCAACTGCTCTTGGCGAGCGGAAATTCGATCGTCACCTCGAGGCCTGGCCCCGGCGTACGGTTGCGCAGCCGCAGTGCGCCGCGGTACCGGCCGACGAGCCGCTGCACGATCGCCATGCCAAGCCCGGTTCCGTTCGCCTGCGTACGCGCCGAATTGACACGGTAGAACGGTCGTGTGACAAGCGCGAGTTGGTCTTCCGGAATGCCGGGCCCTTCGTCGACGACGGACAGCTCGACGCGCGAATGCGATACGCGCGTTTCGAGAATGACGTGTGGAATGCCGTCCTCTTCGCTCAACCCGTACTTGCGCGCGTTCTCGATCAGATTGCCGACCACGCGCCGGATATCGGTTTCGTCCGCTTCGATGACCGCCGAGGGCGCAAGGCGCGTAATCAGCCGGATTCCATCCTCGGTCGACATGCGCGCTGCAAGCTCCCCCGCGATTACCGACAGATCGACGGGCTCGGGCATCCGCTGCACCGGGCGCGCGTAATCGAGGAAGCGCCCGATGATCATATCCATCTGCTCGATGT
The DNA here is from genome assembly GCF_031119615.1 of Paraburkholderia sp. SARCC-3016. Taxonomy (NCBI): domain Bacteria; kingdom Pseudomonadati; phylum Pseudomonadota; class Betaproteobacteria; order Burkholderiales; family Burkholderiaceae; genus Paraburkholderia; species Paraburkholderia sp. SARCC-3016. The sequence continues at coordinate 203,107 of NZ_JAVHZD010000007.1, forward strand.
CGTCGATCATCGCGTCTTTGGTTGTCTGATCGGACGGGCTCATTTCCGTCTCGAGTCTTAAGCGAGCAAGCGGCGTGCGCAGATCATGCGAGATGCCGGCGAGCATCAGCGCGCGGTCGGCTTCGAGCTGATCGAGATCGCGCACCATCTGGTTGAAGCTTCGATTGGTTTCGGCTGCCACGCCGAGGCCGCGTTCGGGGAGTTGCTCCGGCGCCTGCCCGGAACCGACCCTGCGTGCCGCCATTGCGAGACGCGCGAATGGCCGGTTCACGAGGCTCGTGATGAACGCCGCGCCGAATAGCGATAGCGCGAGCGCGAATATGCCCCAGCCGGCCCATTGCAGGCCCGTCACGTTATCGAGCTGATCGCGATCGAGCGCGACCCAGTAATCGTCGTCGTCGATCTTGAAGCTGATCCAGACACCGGGGATGTCGTTTACCGACTGCGCGATGATCGTATCGTCGCCAAGCCGCCCGCGGATGTCGTGCTCGATCAGCCGGTTTAGCGATTCGTCCGGCTGCAGCTTGTATTTATCGGTCGTTTCGCGCGGATACACGCGCACGCCTTCGTTACTCTCGAGATCTTGCAGAAGCGCGCGGCGAAGATCGGGATCGGAGTAGAGCAATGCGGTGCGCGTGAGCTTCACGATCGCGACGAGCTGCAGCGCGACCCGCTGTGCACGCGGCTCGCGCTCGATCACGCGAAAGCTCTGAAACCATGCGGCGAGACTGACCGCGATCAACAGCGCGATCAGCAGAAACGTCCGCCAGAAGAGGCCGCCGAACGCGAGCGTCAGGAGGCGCCGGTCGATCCGCATGCGGCCTTCTTATCGAAGAACAGACTCCACGCAGCGCGCAAATTCAGGCTGCGCCGTCAGGAATGAACACGTATCCGAGACCCCAGACGGTCTGGATAAAGCGGGGGCTGCCCGGATCCGGTTCGATCAGCTTGCGCAGGCGTGAAATCTGCACATCGAGACTGCGATCGAAGACTTCGTACTCACGGCCGCGCGCGAGCTCCATGAGCTTTTCGCGCGACAGCGGCTGGCGCGGATGGCGGGCGAACACCTTCAATACCGAGAACTCGCCGGTGGTGAGCGGGATTTCCTGGCCGGCTTTTGTGAGCGTTCGCGTGGCGAGGTTCAGCGCAAACTCGCCGAACTCGAATACTTCGGACGTCTCGGAGGGCGCGCCCGGCAATTCGGACGGCGACTGGCGCCGTAGCACGGCATGAATGCGCGCGACGAGTTCGCGGGGGTTGAACGGTTTGGGCAGATAATCGTCCGCGCCCATCTCGAGGCCGACGATGCGGTCGACGTCCTCGCCCTTCGCCGTCAGCATGATGATCGGCGTGCGGTCGTTGCTGCCGCGCAGCCGGCGGCAGATGGAGAGCCCGTCCTCGCCAGGCAGCATCAGGTCGAGCACCAGCAGATCGAAGCGCTCGCGAACCCAGAGCTTGTTCATCGACGGCGCGTTCTCCGCGACATATACGTTAAAGCCCTGCTCGCCGAGGTAGCGGCGCAGCAGATCGCGCAAGCGCGGGTCGTCGTCGACGACGAGGATTTTCGAAGGGTTTTTGGTTTCCATGGTCGGCATCTTAGCGCGATTACAAAGGGGAACGCGTTTGAGGCATTTATCGAGTAACAGTCAGTTACAAAATTTACCCGGCCTGTGGCACGGCGTAAAGCGGGCGCGCTTACACTCCTTTACTGTTTGCGCCTGTTCGGTAGATACTTCACAAGACCAAAACTTTCGCGCCCGGTTTTTGCCGGAATCACCATACGCATCTGGGGTAGCCGGTTGCTGCGTCACGAAGGGAACAAGATGAAGGGAGGGGTTTGGCCGAACGTGCGCCTGAGCATGATTGCGCTGGCAGCAGCGAGCGCGTTCGCGGCCGTTTTGAGCCCACCTGTGTTTGCCGATCCCCCGCCTGTTGCCGACCGCGCTGTTCCTCCTCATCCCGCTCCACGTCCCGCACGCCCCGAATCGCGTCCGCGTTCGCGGACCTACCATTCGCAGCGCATCCCGCCTGCAGAAACACCAGCTTCGGACCCTATCGTGCGCACGGCAGTGCCGCCGGATCTCGATCAACGCCGTCGAGATGGCCATATGACACCCGAGGAACGACGGCTATTGCGGCAGCACATCGAAGACGCGGTACGCGAACTGTATAAACGCTGAGCGTGTTTCTCAAGCAGGGCTCGCCCCCCCGGGCGTATGTTGTCTGCCGGTTGACGGGCAATACCTTATCGATAACGGAGCGAGACACGGCATGAAGCGACGCGAGTTCCTGTCGACTGCGGCCGCTGCGGCAGCAGCGTTTGCGTTGCCGCCCGTGTCGTTCGGCGCTGCGCGGATGCGCGCGGGAATTTCTGATTCGGGCTGCGTCGACGTCCCGACGAACGCTATTTCAACGTCTGCGACCAGCGGCCGCAAACTGCTTCTCCTGATCGAACTCAAAGGCGGCAACGACGGGCTCAACACGGTCGTGCCCTATGCCGACTCGCTCTATTATCAACTGCGTCCACATGTCGCGGTGAGTCGCGACACGGTGCTGGCGATCAGCGAGCACGCGGCGCTGCATCCGGCGCTCGATCGGTTGATGCCGCTCTGGCAAAGCGGTCAACTTGCCATCGTGCAAGGGCTCGGCTATCCGCAATTCAATCTGTCGCACTTTCGCGCGACGGAGATCTGGGACACCGCGTCCGACGCGCATCGGTATCTGCGCGAGGGCTGGGTTGCGCGCGCGTTTGAGCAAACCGGTGCGGACCACGCGATGTGCGGCGGCGGTCTCGTCGTCGGTAGTGCGGAGTTCGGGCCGCTTGCCGGTGCTTCACGTATCGCAACGGCGCCGATGCCATCGTCGCTAGGTTTGGTGCTGAGTGCGCAAGGCAAGCTCGATGCCGCGGTCATTCGTATCACGTTGAACGGCTTCGACACGCATTTCAATCAGTGCGAGCGGCATGCAGCGCTGCTCGCGCAGCTCGCTCGAGGCATCGACGCGTTGCATGCTTCCCTGCTCGAACTCGGCCTCTGGGATGACACGCTTGTCATGACCTGTTCGGAGTTCGGCCGGCGCCCTCGTGAAAACGATAACGGCGGCACCGAGCATGGCAGCAGCGCGCCTCACTTCGTGCTCGGCGGCCGGGTGCGCGGCGGTCTGTACGGCGCGCCGCCGTCGCTGTCGCAACTGGACGGGAACGGCAATCTGCCGATGGCGGTCGACTTCAGATGTCTTTATGCGACCGTGCTGCGGTCGTGCTGGGGATGCGATGCGGCCGCCGTGCTCGAACGCTACTTCGAGCCGCTGCCTCTACTGCGTGTCTGAGAGGTTGCAGACGTCAAGGAGGTTAAACGCGTCCGCAGCCGATGGGCGAAGCCCATCGGGTTTTCATGCGCTTTCTGGTGCGAGGAGCGGGACTCGAACCCGCACACCCTTGCGGGCGTCAGGACCTAAACCTGGTGCGTCTACCAATTTCGCCATCCTCGCCGCCGGGCGCATCGCGCCCGATGTTTTTGTCGCCCCGACAAAAAATGCCGGGCCGCAAAGCCAGTGCGTGTTCTCGTCGTGATTGCTGGTTTTTTGCCAGTCTTGTACTGCATCGTGCACCGACACGGCATGGTCGAAAGCGTGAGCGCGAGATTCTACCCGATCGACATGCGCTTGTCTGCAACTTGCGGCCGCGCGCAATGCTACAATTTTCGACTCGCCAGGAGGTGCGACGCGGCGGCATCGGGGCACCTGCCTATGCCGGCGTCCACTTCGGTACGCTTCCCGGTCGTCACCCCGTACGCAACATCGCGCCCAAACCGCACCAACACTGCCATCCCGTGAATTTCGACGACTATTGCCAGCAAAAAGCGGCGCCTCCCGGGTCGAGCATCTACTACGCGCTCAGGCAAGCGCCGGTTGCGCGGCAGCCGCTGCTCACCGCGCTCTTCGCGCTGCGTCGCGAGTTCGAAGAAACGGTAAAGGAAACGAGCGATCCGACCGTCGGCCGCACGAAGCTTGCATGGTGGCACAAGGAAGCCGCCGCGCTTGCGGCCGGCGAGCCGTCGCATCCGGTGTCGAAGGCGCTGGCCGCGCACTGGCCTGGCGTTCACACCGAGTACCCGGCGCTACAGACACTGCTTGCCGGCTTCGAGATGGATCTCGATCAGGCCCGCTACCTCGACTATCCGAATCTGCGCCGCTATGTCGACAGCGTCGGCGGCACGTTTGCGTCGGTGGTCGCGCGCGCGACCGCGAAAGATCCGCAGGCGGCGGCAAGCTGGGCGGCGCCGCTCGGGCAGGCATTGATGCTCGCGCAGTTTGTCGTCGAGTTGGGCAACGATGCGCGTCATGGCCGCATCTATATCCCGATCGACGAGATGCAGCGCTTCAATGTGACGGCTGCTGACCTGATCAACCGCCGGTATAGCGAAGCATTCACCGACCTGATGCGCTTTCAGACCACACGCGCTCGCGACGCGATCGATACGGCGCTTGCAGCGCTGCCCGGCACCGAACGTCGCTCGCAACGCACGCTGCGCGCGCTCGCCGCGCTTGCGCTCGCGCTGCTCGATGAGATCGAGCGCGACGGGTATCAGGTGCTGCATCAGCGCATTGCGTTGACGCCGATCCGCAAGCTGTGGGTCGCGTGGCGCGCCGCGCGGCGCGGCTGAGCGGCGCTGCGCGCGGTTCGGCCGCACTGTTCGGCCGCACTGCCCGGCATCGCGTGCGGGCCGTTCGCGGACTCCATCCAGTTCACAGAATCCACGCGCAACGTCCTTAACGGATGACGCGTTCGTCTGCGACGCGTTACCCAATCGCACCCGAGGGACTTCGATGGACTGGAAAGACATTGCCAACGCTGTCGGCAAGGCGGCGCCGATTCTCGGCACGGCGCTCGGTGGCCCGATCGGCGGACTGGCCGGCGCGCTCGTTGCAAGCGCGCTCGGCACCGAGAACACGCCCGATGCGGTCAGCAAGGCGCTCGAGGCCGACCCGGCATCGCTTGAAAAACTCAAGGAAGCCGAACTCGCGAACAAGACCCAGATCCAGCAACTGCTCGTGCAGCAGGAGCAGAACCGCATGCAGTTCTCGCTGAACTCGTATCAGGCCGAAGCGGCCGACCGCGACAGCGCGCGCAAGCTTGCCGCGCAGCAGCCGAAAGACTTTATGCGGCCGCTGCTTGCCATCGTGCTGATGGCGCTGACGACTTACATCGTGTGGGCGGTGCTCGGCGGACACGCTTATGACGAAATCAAGGACACGACTGCCGCGCTGACCATCGGCACGCTGATCGGTTACGTGCTCAGCGAAGCGAAACAGGTGCTCGGTTTCTATTTCGGCATGACCCAGGACAGCGCGCACACGAATGCGGTGGTGCGCGATTTTGCCGTTTCGCCGGGCAGCGTCACGCGGCTGTCGGCATTGCCGGGAACGGCATCCGAGCCGGAATCCGCATCGACAAAAAACCCCGCGTAACGCGGGGCTAAATGTGGTCACATCGCGTGAATCACATCGCATGAGTCGCGTCGACGATCAGCGATGGCAGCGACGCTCCCAATGATGATGGACGCGCACTTTATGACACACTTCGTGATGGTGGTCGTAAGCGAATGCGGACGAGATGCTGCCCATTCCGGCCGCGACGGCAACCAGCGCCAGTAAAACCTTCTTCATCCTGAGTCCTCTGAAAATCAATTAACGGGAAGGGGGTGAACATGCTAACAAGCGCGTATTACGATTTGCTGAAAGTACGCTGAAGAACACGTCGCGTGCGGTTCGCATTTTCGTTGCGCGTGCAACCAGTTTGGCCTATGCTGCGCCGACCGCAACGCTCGCCGCGCGCGAGCCGTCTGCTGCTCGCGATGGGCATGGTCCCTTGAGGAGTGCGCGTCCTTCGGCCTGGGTGGACATATTCTGATCGATCTGTCGGCTTGCATTTCACCGAACATCGAAGACCGAACGAATGCGTGAAATCTCGTGAGTATCGCGTCCAGAATCGCGTGCAGCCATAGTCCCTCGATCGCGCACTGCGAAGTGCAGCCCGGTGTTGCAAGGCTGGGCACGGCGCGTGCGATCTTGGACTTTATCGCCGCGCGCAACACGTGCGATGCACTGCAATCCGATTCGCGCCAATGGCGTGCGCTGATCTGCCGCATGCGCTGCGGCGGCAGATCGATCGTATCGATCCGTCATACGAGGAGTGAAACGCGATGAGTTCCGAGTCGCAATCCATCCACCCGGCAGGGCAGCGAGCAGTCCGACAGCCCGTTCGCACGGCCGTTGTCGGCGCTGGCGCGATCGGTGGTCTGATCGCGGCGGCGGCGGTGCGCGCCGGCCATTCGGTCAGCGTGCTCGCGCGCGGCAAGACGCTCGATGCGTTGCGCACGGACGGGCTCAGGGTGATCGCCGGCTCCTGCGAGTCCGTCGTGCGCGTGAATGCCGGCGATGCGCCGGATGCGTTCGATGTGCAGGACTACGTCGTGATTGCGCTCAAGGCGCAGACGCTGCCTGCCATTGCCGCGAGTTTGCAGCCAATGATCGGGCCGCGCACCGCGATCGTTGCCGCGATGAACGGACTGCCCTGGTGGTTCACTCACGGCTTTGCCGGGCCGCTCGATAATCAGATCATCGAGGCCGTCGATCCGGGCGGCAGCGTGTCGGCGGCTTTGCCGCCGACACGCTCGATCGGCTGCGTCGTGCATCTGTCTTCATCGACCGACGGGCCGGGCGTCGTGCGCCGCGGACGTGGCAATCAGTTGATCGTCGGTGCGCCGGATGGCAACCCGAATGGCCCCATGAGCGAGCAGGCAGCCGTGTTCGCGGATGCGATGCGCATCGGCGGTTTCGATGTCGTGCTGTCCGAAGCGATTCGCACCGAGATATGGACCAAGCTGTGGGGCAACATGAACATGAATCCGCTTAGCGCGCTGACCGGCTCGACCGCGGACCGTCTGCTCGACGATCCGCTGACGCACGCGCTCGTGCTGCGGATGATGGAAGAGGCCGCGGCGATCGGCGCGCGGCTCGGGCTGTCGGCGGGTATGAGTCCGCCCGAACGTCTCGCGATCACGCGCAAGCTCGGCGCGTTCAGAACGTCGATGCTGCAGGACTTCGAAGCAGGCCGGCCGCTCGAAGTCGAGCCCATTCTCCGGGTGTTTCCGGAACTAGGCCGCAAGCTCGATGTGCCGACGCCGTTTTGCGATGCGGTGCTCGGGTTGCTGCGGCAACGAGCGGCGAATAGTGGGCTTTGAACGACAGTGGGCTTTGAACGACAGCGGGCTCTGAACGACGGGACCTGAAGCGAAGATCCTCGCCGCGTTTCTACTGTTCGTTGCGCTCGAGCGCTGCATCGATGACCTTATCGAGTGTCGCGCCGAGCACGGCCTTTTCGCGTTCGTCGAGGCAGTCGAACAGATCGCTGTTCCACTTGCGCGCGATCGGCATCACCTTGCGATAGAGCGCGCGTCCTTCGCTGGTCAGCGAAACGAGCACGACCCGTCCGTCGTCGTCGCTGGCTTCGCGTTGCACGAGCCCCTGCTTGATCAGCGCTTCAGCCGCCCGGCTCGCCTGACTTTTGTCGAGATTTGCATGGCGCGCGAGGTCCATGATCGAAAACGGGCCAAACGAGCCAACCGATGCAATCACGCGCGCTTCAGGCAACGTCACGCCCAGCTTCTCCAGATAACGATCACTGATGCCGCGCTCGGAGAGTTTGTTGAGTATGTGCAGACGATACGTCAGAAACTGCTCGAGTCCGGCTTTATCGGAGGCCTTCATGGTCTTCCTGTTGGGAGTGAATGCGGTCGTAGCGCTGTGATTGTTGCCGCATCCGCTGCGCGGGTCAACGCATGCCGCGCATGTCGTATCGCAGACGCGTCAATTGCTCGGCTTCGTTCGCGAGCAAACGCGCCGCGTCGCGTATCGCAGTCTCGAGTGTGATCGGTCCAGGCGCGGGCGAAAAGCATCCACTGAAGTGTTCCGTGAGTCGCGGCAACGCCGCCGGATCGACCGCGCCCGAAAGCAGCGTAGCGGGCACGCCGGCCGCGCGCGCATGGCGGCACGCGATGAAAGGCGCCTTGCCGTGCAGCGTTTGCACATCCGAGCGGCCTTCGCCGGTAATGAGCCAGTCCGCGCCCTGCAAGGCTTCGTCGAGACCGATTTGCCGCGCGACCACTTCGGCGCCCGGTTCGAACTGCGCGCCGAGCATATGCAGCGCGAAGCCGAGGCCGCCGGCCGCGCCTGCGCCTGGCAGGTTGCGCGCGTTGCGCGCAAGCGCCGGCTCGAGCAGATCGGCGAAGCGGGCGAGGGCGGCGTCGATCGCGATGACCTGATCGGGCTTCACGCCTTTCTGCGGACCGAACACCGCGGTTGCGCCATGGTCGCCGGTGAGCGGGTTGTCGACGTCGGACATGCCGATGAAGGTCGCTTCGGCAAGCCGCGCGTCGAGTTGCGATGCATCGACGTGCGTGGCGCGCGCGAGCTGCTCCGGCGTCGGTTCGAGTTCGTTGCCCTGTGCATCGAAAATCTTGAGGCCAAGGCCGACTAGCAGACCCGCGCCGCCGTCGTTCGTGCTGCTTCCGCCGAGTGCGACATAGAAGCGGCGCACACCTTCGTCGAGCAGTGCGCGTATCGCTTCGCCCATGCCGCGCGTGCTGCGGTCTTCGACCGGCACGCCCATGCCGACCGGATCGGTAATGCCCACCACTTCTGCCGTTTCGATGATCGCGCTGCCGTCGCCGACGAGACCCGTCGCCGCATCTCGCGCGGCGCCCGCCGCGCCGCGCACGGTCAGCGTGCGGCGCTCGCCGCCGCGCGACAGCATCGCGTCGAGCGTGCCTTCGCCGCCGTCGGCCATCGGGCAAATGCGGATGTTCGCGTCCGCGCGCGCGCGGCGGATGCCGTCGGCGATCGCCTGTGCGACTGCTTCGGCGTTCAGCGAGCCTTTGAACGAATCGGGAGCGACGACAACAACGGGCGCGGCGTGAGGCGCGGACGACGGATTAGGCATGATGTCTCTTCGTGATTTGAGTTGTGGCCGGAGTGTGCAGCACGGACGATGATTGACAGGCCGGCTTGCCCGACCGCGTGCGCTAGCTTAGCAGCATGGCGCCTGCGACTGAATAGGCCGGACGGCATAGCGCGCATCGTCGCGCGAACGCAGGTTGCGCGAAGCGATAAAAGACGCTGCACAGGAGCGCGCGATCGGTTCGCGAAGTTCTTCTGCCCCAGACAGGAACACGTGAAGAACATCGAGCACGGGCGGTCGCAGTCCGGTTGCGCAAACGGTCTGCGAGCCGGCCGCAAAATGACCGGCAAACGCCGCCGTTGCCCGCTCGACGTCGATTCGCGGTGGACCGCGCAAATAGTTTGGTAAAATATTTGGCTCTCTGACCCAAACTGCGTCCGCGCGAGGCGTGCAGTCCGCGGCGTGCAACCGATTCGCCACCCGGGTGTCCCGCCCGCATGCAGTCGGCAGGCCGGCATGATGGCTGGCACCGGGCTGGAACCAGGCTGGCAGCGGCTGTGTGCAAGCGGCGAGAACGAGGAGCGACGCCGAGGCGGTACTCGATGTTTAAGAGTGTCGGCAATTCGGACGTCGGCAGAAGGCGCAGAAAAGATAACTGATTCGCTCGAATAATTTTAGGACGATTGAAGCCATGGCTAACGTTGTTGAGAACCTCGGCAAGCTCGAACGCCGCGTGACGATTTCCCTGCCGAAGGATGCCGTGCAGAAAGAAGTGGATTCGCGCATCCGTCAACTGGCGAAGAACGTGCGCATGCCCGGCTTCCGTCCGGGCAAGGTGCCGCTCAAGATGGTCACTCAGCAGTATGCCGGCCAGGTCGAAGCCGAAGTGCTGAGCGACAAGGTCGGCAAGGAATTCTTCGACATCAGCCGTGCGGAGAATCTGCGCGTGGCCGGTCAGCCGAGCTTCGCCCCGAAGACCGATGCAGACGAGAGCGCGTACGCGTTCGACGCGACCTTCGAGGTTTATCCGGAAGTGCGGCTCGGCGACGTGGCGACCGCCGAAATCGAGCGCACCACGACCACGATCAGCGATGCTGAAATCGACCGTACGCTCGACATCCTGCGCAAGCAGCGCGTGCACTATCACGCGCGCGGCGAAGCAGGCGCGCATGGCGACGGCGGCGCGGACACGGCGGCGAAAGACGGCGACCGCGTGACGGTCGACTTCGTCGGCAAGCTCGATGGCGCTGCATTCGAAGGCGGCAGCGCGGAAGACTTCGCGTTCGTGCTCGGCGAAGGCCGGATGCTGCCGGAATTCGAAAAGGCCGCGCTCGGTCTGAAAGTCGGCGAATCGCGCGAATTCGATCTCAAGTTCCCCGACGACTATCACGGCAAGGAAGTAGCCGGCAAGACCGCGCAATTCACGATCACGATGAAGAAGATCGAGTGGCCGCATCTGCCCGAGATCGACGCCGAGTTCGCAAAGTCGCTCGGCATCGAAGACGGCGATCTCACGAAGATGCGCGGCGAGATCAAGGATAATCTCGAGCGCGAAGCGAAGCGCCGTACGCAGGCTGTCGTGAAGAATCAGGTCATGGACGCGCTGCTCAAGATTTCCGAACTCGACGTGCCGAACGCGCTCATCGAACAGGATCAGCAGCGTCTCGTCGAAATGGCGCGCCAGGATCTCGTGCAACGTGGCGTGCCGAACGCGCAGAACGCACCGATTCCGGGTGAAATGTTCAAGGAGCAGGCGGAGCGTCGCGTGAAGCTCGGCCTCGTGCTCGCCGAGCTCGTGAAGGCGAACGACCTGCAGGCGAAGCCCGAACAGATTCGCGCCGAAGTGGACGAGTTCGCGAAGAGCTACGAAGACCCGAAGGAAGTCGTCCGCTGGTATTATTCGAACCAGCAACGTCTCGCCGAGATGGAAGCGTTCGTCGTCGAATCGAACGTCGTCGATTTCGTGCTCAGCAAGGCGAAGGTGACGGATAAGGAAGTGAGCTTCGAAGAGCTGGCAAGCGCAACGGCGCAACAGGCTTGAGCGTTGCTGCTACGGCGTGCCGGCTGTCCGAGCGATAGCTGCACGCCGTTTTTGCTTTCTGGTTTTTTGTTGTCCGCCTGATACTTGAATAGCGCTTACGCAGCGCTCACCTGTCCAGTACTTATTACCAGACAAGGATCCATTGCATGACCTTCCGCGCTCAAATGCTGGACACGTTGACTTCCCAGTCGCTGACCTCGCAGTCGAGGGATCGGGATCTCGAAGCGCAGGCGCTCGGTCTCGTGCCGATCGTCGTTGAAACGAGCGGCCGTGGCGAGCGCTCGTACGACATCTACTCGCGTCTCCTGAAAGAGCGCGTGGTGTTCCTCGTGGGCGAAGTGAACGATCAAACCGCGAACCTCGTGATCGCGCAGCTGTTGTTCCTCGAAAGTGAAAACCCGGACAAGGACATCAGCTTCTACATCAACAGTCCCGGTGGTTCGGTGTCGGCCGGCATGGCCATCTACGACACGATGCAGTTCATCAAGCCCGATGTGTCGACGTTGTGCATGGGTCTTGCGGCCAGCATGGGTGCGTTTCTGCTCGCGGCCGGCGCCAAGGGCAAGCGTTTTGCCCTGCCCAATGCGCGCGTGATGATTCACCAGCCGCTCGGCGGCGCGCGTGGCCAGGCATCGGACATCGAGATCCAGGCCCGTGAAATCCTGTATTTGAAGGAACGGCTGAATCAACTACTGTCCCATCACACGGGTCAACCGGTCGAACGCATTCAGCGCGATACGGACCGCGACAAAAGTCGGAGGCCAAGCGGTCTTAGGAAGACAAAACATTCTACCAACTCCTTGGCTCACAGAACGACATGGCTACGATCCGACTTCGGCGCCCTTGAGTCAGCAGGTATCGGCGTCGCTGATCCGGCGCGTTTTTCCGCAAATAGGGGAAAGAGCGCCGGGTAAAAGCGTTGTGAAATAATAAGACCCGTCTGATCGCCTGCGGCAAACGCCGTCAGCATTTGCACTTGGTCCGCCTCGGAGTGAGGGTGGGGCAAACGGCGTATCATGTTATTCGGAGTGTCCGGAGGCTTACATATCTATGGCGGACAAAAAAGGTTCGAACAGCGAGAAGCTGTTGTATTGCTCGTTTTGCGGCAAGAGTCAGCATGAGGTCAAGAAGCTGATCGCTGGCCCGTCGGTATTCATCTGCGATGAATGTATCGACCTGTGCAACGAAATCATCCGTGACGAAGCAGCGGGCGCGGGACTCGAAACCGGTATGTCGAAGTCAGATTTACCGAGTCCGCAAGAAATCCGCGAAATTCTCGATCAGTACGTCATCGGCCAGGAACGCGCGAAAAAAATTCTCGCGGTCGCCGTCTACAACCACTACAAGCGTCTGAAGCATCTCGACAAGAAGGACGAAATCGAGCTGTCGAAGAGCAACATCCTGCTGATCGGCCCGACCGGTTCCGGCAAGACGCTGCTTGCCCAGACGCTTGCTCGCCTGCTCAACGTTCCGTTCGTGATTGCGGACGCAACGACGTTGACCGAAGCGGGCTATGTCGGTGAAGACGTCGAAAACATCATCCAGAAGCTGCTGCAAAACTGCAACTACGAAGTCGACAAGGCGCAGCGCGGCATCGTCTATATCGACGAAATCGACAAGATCAGCCGCAAGTCGGACAACCCGTCCATCACGCGCGACGTGTCGGGCGAGGGCGTGCAGCAGGCGCTGCTGAAGCTTGTCGAAGGCACGATGGCGTCGGTGCCGCCGCAAGGCGGTCGCAAGCATCCGAACCAGGATTTCATCCAGGTCGATACGACCAATATCCTGTTTATTTGCGGTGGCGCGTTCGACGGCCTCGAAAAGGTGATCGTCGACCGCACCGAAAAGACTGGCATTGGCTTTGGCGCGAGCGTGAAGAGCAAGCAGGACCGCGACGCGGGCGAAGTGCTGCGCGACGTCGAGCCCGAGGATCTGATCAAATTCGGGTTGATTCCCGAATTGATCGGCCGGTTGCCGGTGGTGGCGACGCTCGGCAAGCTCGACGAAGCGGCATTGATGAAAATTCTCGTTGAACCGAAGAATGCTCTCGTCAAGCAATACCATAAGCTCTTCAACATGGAACGCGTCGAACTGGAAATCCGGCCGGCTGCGCTACAGGCGGTGGCCCGCAAGGCGATTCGCCGCAAGACGGGCGCTCGCGGCCTGCGTTCGATTCTGGAACAGGCGTTGCTCGACGTGATGTACGAATTGCCGGCCATGAAAGGCGTCAGCAAGGTCATCATCGACGACAACGTGATCGACGGCGACGGCAAGCCGCTGTTGATCTATGAAGACGCACCGAAGGTTGCAGGTTCGAATTGATCGGCACTTCCCGATTTTTGAGAAAAAGCCGTTCATGGCGACGTGAACGGCTTTTTTCGTTTATCTTGTGGTCAGGTTGGACTGTTTTTTTTGGTGTCACTGAACTTTTCTCCACACGCGTAGGCTTGCAATCCTTTCTCGCGGCCTTAATTACCGAACGAAACTGATTCCACTCATGGGGAAATGAAATGTCAGGAACCCAACTCCTCCCGCCGGAACGCGTCACGCTCCCGCTGCTCCCGCTGCGAGACGTAGTCGTCTTTCCGCACATGGTGATTCCGCTCTTCGTCGGGCGGCCTAAGTCGATCAAAGCGCTCGAAGCGGCGATGGAAGGCGGCAAGCACATCATGCTTGTTGCCCAGAAAACGGCGGCCAAGGACGAACCCACCGAAAAGGACATGTACGAAGTAGGATGCGTCGCGAACATCCTGCAAATGTTGAAGCTGCCCGACGGCACGGTGAAGGTGCTCGTCGAAGGTCTGCAGCGCGCCAAGACGCTGTCGATCGAAGAACAGGAAACGCAGTTCTCGTGCGAAGTCATGCCGCTCGAGCCCGATCATGCGGACAGCGCCGAGACCGAAGCGCTGCGCCGTGCGATCGTCTCGCAGTTCGACCAGTACGTGAAGCTGAACAAGAAGATCCCGCCGGAAATCTTGACATCGCTGTCGGGCATCGACGAAGCCGGCCGTCTCGCCGATACGATTGCCGCGCACCTGCCGCTCAAGCTCGACCAGAAGCAGCACATCCTCGAGATGTTCCCGGTCATCGAACGCCTTGAGCATCTGCTCGCACAGCTCGAAGCTGAAATCGACATCTTGCAGGTCGAAAAGCGCATCCGTGGGCGCGTCAAGCGTCAGATGGAAAAGAGCCAGCGTGAGTACTACCTGAACGAGCAGGTCAAGGCGATCCAGAAGGAGCTGGGCGAAGGCGAAGAGGGCGCGGATCTCGAAGAACTCGAGAAACGCATCACCGCCGCGCGCATGCCGAAGGAAGCCAAGAAGAAGGCTGACGCCGAGCTCAAGAAGCTCAAGCTGATGTCGCCGATGTCGGCTGAAGCGACCGTGGTGCGCAACTATATCGACACGCTGATCGGCTTGCCGTGGCGCAAGAAGAGCAAGGTCAACAATGACCTGTCGAATGCGGAGCGCGTGCTCGACGAAGACCACTTTGGCCTCGAGAAGGTGAAGGAACGGATTCTCGAGTACCTCGCGGTCCAGCAACGCGTGGACAAGGTGAAGGCGCCGATCCTGTGCCTCGTTGGTCCGCCGGGCGTCGGCAAGACGTCGCTCGGGCAGTCGATTGCGCGCGCAACGAATCGCAAGTTCGTGCGTATGGCGCTTGGTGGCGTGCGCGATGAAGCCGAGATTCGCGGTCACCGTCGTACGTATATCGGCTCGATGCCGGGCAAGATCCTGCAGAGCCTGACGAAGGTCGGCGTGCGCAATCCGCTCTTCCTGCTCGACGAAGTCGACAAGATGGGCATGGATTTCCGCGGCGATCCGTCGTCGGCGCTGCTCGAAGTGCTCGATCCCGAGCAGAACCACACGTTCGCCGATCACTACGTCGAAGTCGACTTCGATCTGTCGGACGTGATGTTCGTCGCGACGTCGAATTCGCTGAACATCCCGCCGCCGTTGCTCGACCGGATGGAAGTGATCCGTCTGTCGGGTTACACGGAAGACGAGAAGGTCAGCATTGCGCAACGTTACCTGCTGCCGAAGCAGAAGAAGAACAACGGTTTGCGCACTGGCGAGATCGAAGTGACCGAAGGCGCGATCCGCGACATTATTCGCTACTACACGCGTGAAGCGGGCGTGCGTTCGCTCGAGCGCGAAGTGTCGAAGATCTGCCGCAAGGTCGTCAAGATGTTGCTGCTGAAGAAAGCGGACGGGGCGGTCGTCGTCGATAGCGGCAACCTCGACACGTTCCTCGGCGTGCGCAAGTACGACTTCGGTCTGGCCGCGAAGGAAAACCAGATCGGCCAGGTCACGGGTCTTGCATGGACTGAAGTGGGCGGCGACCTGCTGACGATCGAAGCGGCGGTCATGCCGGGCAAGGGCAACGTGATCCGCACGGGTTCGCTCGGCGACGTGATGAAGGAGTCGGTCGAAGCGGCACGTTCGGTGGTGCGCTCGCGTTCGCGTCGCCTTGGCATCAAGGATGAGGCGTTCGACAAGCAGGACATCCACATCCACGTGCCCGAAGGCGCGACGCCGAAGGACGGTCCGTCCGCCGGTATTGCAATGACGACGGCGCTCGTGTCGGTGCTGACCGGTATTCCGGTGCGCGCCGATGTCGCGATGACGGGTGAAATCACGCTGCGTGGCGAAGTGCTGCCGATCGGCGGGCTGAAGGAAAAGCTGCTCGCGGCGCATCGCGGTGGCATCAAGCTCGTGCTGATTCCGGAAGAGAACGTCAAGGATCTGACCGAGATCCCGGACAACGTGAAGAACGCGATCGAAATCGTGCCGGTCCGCTGGATCGACAAGGTGCTCGAACTCGCGCTCGAGCGTACGCCGGCGCCGCTGCCCGAGGAAGAACCGAAGCCGGCTACGCCTGTGGGTGAAGCGGCAACGGAATCCGGCACGGCGAGTGAGGTCGTCAAGCACTAAGCTGGCTAAAGCAGATGGAAGCTGACGCAAGCTGACGTAAGCGAAAGCCTCAAGCCAAAACCCGCGGCTCATGCCGCGGGTTTTTTATTTTCTGCTTACAGCCGCGGCGGTTTTCATAGTCATCGGTGTCAAACGTTTGCACTACCGCGAGGCCCGATGCGATCAGTTGTGATCGTATTGACCGGGTCGCAAAATTCTGTCACGAAAACCCTGTAAAAAACCGCCAGGAATTGGGCGCAATCCCGGTTGACACGGCGGTTTCGGCTCATTCTAATAAACGGCCCGGTGTTTTTGCCGGGCCGTTTTATAAAGCGAGCGCATTACAGGCGCATTAACGATTGCCAACAACATTCTCGGGGGTTGGAATGAATAAAACGGAATTGATCGACCACATCGCCGAACAAGCAGATATTTCGAAAGCGGCGGCAGGACGCGCGCTCGATGCCATGATCGGTGGCGTCAAGGGCACGTTGAAGAAGGGTGGCTCGGTCACGCTGGTCGGCTTCGGCACTTTCGCGGTCGGCAAGCGCACCGCGCGCACGGGTCGCAATCCGCGTACGGGCGCTGCCATCAAGATCAAGGCGGCCAAGGTGCCGAAATTTAGGCCTGGTAAAGCTCTGAAGGATGCGTTAAACTAGTTGGCTCTCTGGTTGAGGATGAAAGGCTGCTGAAGGATGCAATCCTTCAAGTGTGCCGTGCTAACACCGGTTGGTGAAAACCAATAGCACAACCAGCAAGCAACCAGCAGCGAACGGCGATACGGCGGCGCGTGGCACATACATGGCAAATAAGTCATGGCACATGAGTCGCACGTATCACGGAACGGGTGCTTAGCTCAGTTGGTAGAGCGGCGCCCTTACAAGGCGTAGGTCGGGAGTTCGAGCCTCTCAGCACCCACCAGTTCCAGTCGTCGCGGGCATTGAGCAGTCCCACTGAGCAATCAGTCGGTAACAAGGAGTGGTAGTTCAGTCGGTTAGAATACCGGCCTGTCACGCCGGGGGTCGCGGGTTCGAGTCCCGTCCACTCCGCCAGCATCCTAGCAAGGCGAACTGCGAGGCGAACTCCGGTTCGCCTTTTTTGTTGTCCGCTGTTGTACTATCGGGCGTTCCGTTTTTCGGCCACCCCGTTCTTGCAACCCTGTCCACGGGATTTCCTTTGGACTGTTTCCGCGCTTGAAAGCATGCTCGATTTTTTCCGCAATCACCAACGTCTGATGATGTTCATGCTCGTGCTGGTCATCCTGCCGGGCTTGGGCTTCGTCGGCATCCAGGGCTTCCGCGGGTTCTTTGACGAAAGCGCGAACGTCGCAAGCGTCAACGGACACAAGATCACCCGCGCCGAATACGACAACTCGATGCGCATGCAACTGGATCGCGCGCGTCAGATGCTCGGCAACCAGTTCGACTCGAAGGCGTTCGACACGCCGGAGCGCCGCAAGGAGATGCTCGACGGCATGATCCAGCAGCGCGTGCTCGCCGATGAGACGCAGCGCTTGCATCTGACGGTTTCCGACGATGCGCTGCGCCGTGCGCTGATGAACGACCCTGTCATCGCATCGCTGAAAAAACCTGACGGCACGATCGATCTCGATCGCTACAAGCAGTTGCTCGCGATGCAGGGCTTGACGCCAGATCAGTATCAGGAGCAGGTCCGCTACGGCATGGCCATGCAGCAGTTGCCGGCGGCGATCCAGAGCACGGCCTTCGTGCCGAAGGCGCTCGCGCAGCGTCTCACCGAACTCGCCGAGCAGCAGCGTGAAGTACAGGGTCTCGCGTTCCGCGCGCAGGACTACGCGTCGAAAGTACAGCCGACCGACGCACAATTGCAGTCGTTTTACGACGCGCATAAGAGCGAGTTCCAGACGCCTGCAACAGCAACGATCGAATACGTCGTGATGTCGCCGGCTGCGCTCGCGGCCGCTACGCAGCCGACCGACGCGGACCTCAGGAAGTACTACGAAGACAATATCGCGCACTACCGCACCGAAGGCGAAGTGCGCGCGAGCCACATCCTGATCACGGCGCCGAAGGACGCGAGCGCAGCCGACAAGGACAAGGCGAAGCAGAAGGCCGAACAGATTCTTGCCGAAGTGAAGGCGCATCCCGACCAGTTCGCCGCGTTCGCGCAGAAGGAATCGCAGGACCCGGGCTCGGCATCGAAGGGCGGCGACCTCGGCTACTTCACGCGCGGCATGATCGCGGGCGGCAAGGCCTTCGACGATGCGGTGTTCAGCCTGAAGAAGGACGAGATCAGCGGCATCGTGCAAACCGACTTCGGCTATCACATCATC
This sequence comes from Paraburkholderia sp. SARCC-3016, assembly GCF_031119615.1. Classification (NCBI taxonomy): domain Bacteria; kingdom Pseudomonadati; phylum Pseudomonadota; class Betaproteobacteria; order Burkholderiales; family Burkholderiaceae; genus Paraburkholderia; species Paraburkholderia sp. SARCC-3016. Next base: position 221,331 of record NZ_JAVHZD010000007.1, read on the forward strand.
AAGGTGACCGACGAGAAGCCGGCCGTCACGAAGCCATTCGACGACGTCAAACAGGCCATTCAGAAGGACGTGCAGGCGCAGCAGGCCGCGAAGATGTTCAGCGACGATTCGGAGGGTTTCACGTCGATCGTCTATGAACAGGCGAAGAGCCTGAAGCCCGCAGCCGATAAATACAAGCTGCAGGTTCAGACGGCCACCGTCACGGATCATCCGAATCCGGCGCTGCCGCCCGACAGCCCGCTCAACAATCCGAAGTTCCTCGCCGCTGTGTTCGCGAGCGACTCGGTCAAGGACCGCAACAACACGCAGGCGATCGACGTGGGCAACAGCACGCTGATCTCCGCGCATGTGACCGACTTCAAACCGGCCGAAGTGCCGTCGCTCGACAGGATCAAGGACGCGGTTCGACAAAAGGTGATTGCGCAACAATCGGCTGAGCTCGCACAGAAGGACGGCGAAGCGAAGCTCGCCGATCTGCAGAAGTCGAAATCGACGGCGGGTTTCTCGTCCGCATTGAAGGTATCGCGCAATGATCCGCAAGGCGTGCCGCCGGTCGCATTGAGCGCAATTTACAAAGTCGATGCGCAGAAATTGCCGGCCTACGTAGGGGTCGATCTCGGCAGCGATGGTTATGCGATCTATCGCGTGAACTCGATCGTGCCGCCGGCGGCGGTGGATCCGCAGCATCTGGCGGCCGCGCAGCAGCAGATTGCGCAGGTCGATGCGCAAGCGCAAATGCAGGCGTATTTCGATGCACTGCGTGCGCGTTCGAAGATCAAGTTGTACGGTACGCTCGATAGCGCGCCAACGTCGTCGAGCGACGAATAGCGCTCGACGTCGGACACAGACATGCGCACATGCGTCTCCTGAGTCCATGCATCGCCCAAGAAAAAGCCCCGCATTTGCGGGGCTTTTTCTTTTCCTCGGGTACTTCTACGAATCGTCGAGAGATACGCGCGACGCGCGTTACAGGCAGCCGCTGATATCGCCGGTATCTGCCGTGCCGCCGCTTGCACCGGGGCGGAAACCTACCCACGTTCCCGAGCCCTGGTACGACGGACGCACAAGTGCGGCCGAGCCGCTCGGCGGTTGCTGACCAGGCGCATAGACGTCCATGGCCCGATCCCATGCGAGCGTGTTCTGCGTCACGACCTGTTGTTGCGACTTGTCGGCCCATTTCTGCGCAATGCACTTGCCGACGGCTGCGGGAGGTTGCTGGCTCGTGCCGACCGACTGCACACCTGCAGGCGGCTGGGCTGCACAAGCGGAGATCGCCACTGTCAAAGCGATAAGAGGTAAGTGTTTCACGTCATCTCCTTCATAGTCGCTTAAAAAAGAACCGGTTTGCGGAGCCGGCGATAGTGTCGGATAAACATCATCCGGGCACGTTCCCCAATATTAGGAAACAAGATGTCAGCGTGCTGATCACCGCGTCGAAATCGTGCGAAGAAGCGGTTTCACGGCCGGCCACACGTTGTCGAGTAGCAGGGGCTGTGCCTGCTGAGTCGGATGGATCTGATCGGCCTGAAACATATCGGGTTTGCTCTCGATGCCGGCGAGCAGAAACGGCACGAGCGGCACATGAAACTCGCTCGACAACGCGACATACATGCCGTGGAACTTTTGTGTGTAGTCGGGACCGTAATTAGGCGGAACGTACATACCGATCAGCACGACCTTCGCATGCGCCTGCTGCGACTGTTCGATGATCGTACGCAGATTGTCTTTGGTCGTTGAAAGCGGCACACCGCGCAGTGCGTCGTTGGCGCCCAGTTCGACAATCACGATAGCAGGCTTCAAGCGCTCTAGCAGCACCGGCAACCGCGCCCGCCCGCCGCTCGTGGTATCGCCGCTGATGCTTGCGTTCGCAACGCTATAATCGAGCCGCTGATCGGCGAGACGCTGCCGCATCAGTTGCACCCAGCCCGTGTCGCGCGGCAGGCCGTACTCGGCCGAGAGACTGTCGCCGAGCACGACGATGACCGGCTTGGCCGCAACCGTCGGCTTGTTCGCGGGCGCATTGGTCTGCGTAAATCTGGCAGATGCGGTGGCCGATGCAGCGGGAGTTGCAGCAGAAGCGGCATCGGCATGAGCCGCGAAGCTCGCGACCAGCACGGCAGGCGTCACACGAGCGGCGATCAGCGCGGCCTGACAAAGCGCATGCACTTTCAACCTACGCTTCAACATGCAAAACAAATCCGATCCAGTCATCGAAGTGCGGGGTTTGACGAAGAAGGTTAAGGACGCAACAGGCGAGCTGACGATACTCGACAACATCGATCTGTCGATCGAAGCCAGCAGCCGTGTCGCGATTGTGGGCGCATCGGGGTCGGGCAAGTCAACGTTGCTCGGCTTGCTCGCGGGATTGGACAGCGCGACCTCGGGGTCGGTTCGTTTGCTTGGCCGTGAGTTATCCCAACTCGACGAAGACGGGCGTGCTGCCTTGCGCAGCGGCTCCGTTGGTTTCGTGTTTCAGTCGTTCCAGCTGATGCCGCATCTGACAGCCCTCGAAAACGTCACATTGCCGCTCGAACTGCAAGGCGGCATGGCCGCGCGCGACATCGTCGCGAGGGCGCGTGCGCTGCTCGCGCAGGTCGGGCTCGGCGAGCGCATGCGCCACTATCCGAAGCTGCTGTCGGGCGGCGAACAGCAGCGCGTCGCGCTCGCGCGCGCATTCGTCACGCATCCGGCCATTCTCTTCGCCGACGAACCGACCGGCAGCCTCGATGCGGCGACCGGCCACGCGGTCATCGATCTGATGTTCGAGATGAACCGCGCGAACGGCGCGACGCTCGTGCTCGTCACGCATGACATCGAGCTGGCGCGCCGCTGCGATACGACGGTGACGATCGAAGCGGGGCGGCTCGTCTAGCGAGACGCCAGAGAAAGCAGGCGCAAAACAAAAAGCGGGCCGTTCGAATCGAAGGCCCGCTTCTTCCATCGAAACCAGCAAATTACTTCTTCATGGCCGCCCGCGCCCGTGCAATCAATGCGGACGTCGACGAATCATGCTTGCCTGCATCGGTGCTCGCCGCCGTCAGATCGGCTTCGACGACCTTGCCGAGAATCTTGCCGAGCTCGACGCCCCACTGATCGAACGAGTTGATGTTCCACACCGTCCCTTGCGTAAGCACCTTGTGCTCGTAGAGTGCGATCAGCGAGCCGAGCGAATGCGCGGTCAGCGCGTCGACGAGGATCGTCGTGGTCGGCCGGTTGCCGGGGAACATGATGTGCGGCACGAGCTGCGATTTGTCCGGGCCCGCGACCTTTTTCGCTTCTTCCTCGGTGCGGCCGAGCATCATGGCCTCGCTTTGCGCAAAGCAGTTCGCGAGCAGCTTCGGATGATGGTCGGCAAGCGGATGCTCGGGCGTCAGAATCGCGATGAAATCGATCGGCACGATCGTCGGGCCCTGGTGCAGCATCTGGAAGAACGCATGCTGGCCGTTCGTACCGGGCTCGCCCCATGTCACCGCCGACGTCGCATAGTCGACGAACGTGCCGTCGAGCCGCGCCTGTTTGCCGTTGCTCTCCATCTCGAGCTGCTGCAGATAGGACGGCAGGAAGTGCAGCGCTTCCGAATACGGCGCGACGAGATAGCTCTGCGAACCGAAGAAGTTCCGATACCAGATGCCGATCATGCCGAGCAGCACGGGCAGGTTGCGATCGAGCGGCGCGGTGCGGAAATGCTGGTCCATTTCATTCGCGCCGGCGAGCAGTTCGTCGAAATGCTTCGGTCCGATCGCGATCATGATCGACAGGCCCACCGCGGACCACAGCGAGTAGCGGCCGCCGACCCAGTCCCACATCTCGAACACGTTCTCTTTCGCGATGCCGAACTTGACGACTTCGGCGGGGTTCGCCGACACGCCGACAAAATGCTTCGCGAGCTGGTTTTCCGGACAGCCATTTTGCAGGAACCAGTCGCGCATCGAGCGCGCATTCGTCATCGTTTCGAGCGTCGTAAACGTTTTCGATACGACGATCGCGAGCGTTTCTTCGGGATCGATGTTCTCGATTACGCGGTACAGATCCGCACCGTCGACGTTCGACACGAAATGCGCGGAGATATCGGGCGACGCGATGTGCTTCAGCGCATGCACGACCATCTTCGGCCCGAGGTCGGAGCCGCCGATGCCGATATTGACGATATGGCGAATGCGCTTGCCGGTGTAACCGGTCCATTTGCCGTCGCGCACCTGTGCCGCGAACCCGGCCATCTTCGCGCGCTCCGCCTTGACCTGCGCGTTGAACGGCGCGTTCGGGTCGCTTGCGCGCAAGGCCGTGTGCAGCACCGCGCGGTGCTCGGTCGGATTGACGATCTCGCCCGCGAACATCGCGTCGCGGCGCTTCTCGACGCCTGCTTCGCGTGCGAGCTGGACCAGCAGCTTCAGCGTGTCGTCCGTGATGCGGTTCTTCGAAAAATCGGCTGCGATGCCGCCGCCCGAGTACGTGAAGCGTTCAGCGCGGGTCGGGGCAGGGTCGTTCTCGGGTTTGAACCAGTCACGCATCCGTGCATCGCGAATCTGTTCGTAATGCGCTTGCAGTGAGGTCCAGGCGGGGAAAGTGATCTTGGTCATAACCGTCCGTCATACGAAGGGGCACGAAGGGAGACGGCGCGCCCGGCATGTGCGTTCCGGGGATCGCGGCAGCGCGCCGTCGACGCATGCAGTCACTCAGTATAGCGGTGCACGATCGCGGTGTTCAGCGTGGGCGCTGGAGCCCCAGATAACGGGACACCGACGCACCCGACCCGGAGCGCGACACCCAATGGCCAATGCCCAATGCCCGGCCTGGCCGCCCCGATGCCCGGATGCCGGGTTCAGCGCGCGTTACGCAACGATACGGTATCGTCGCGCTTGACCGTTTTATTCATACCATTCGCTCAGTGCCACGAGCTGGCAGCGATCCGGTCCGCCATGCGCCGGCCATCCGCCGGAACGATGCGAGGCGCTTGCCGGCCGCGCGCGCGAGCGCATTCTTTTTGCGGGGATTCGATGTTCGTCTTGTGCTGGGTCGCGATTTTCCTTGCGGTGCCCGCGACGTGGCTGATCGAGCGGCGCGCGATCGGCTTGGCGCTGCTCGTGATTGGTTACGGTGCGGCGTTCGCATCAGGCATGCTCGGCGCCGCGGCGCTCGCCGCCATCGTCGTGCTGCTCGCGCTTGCCTATGCGGTGCTGCCGCCGCGTCCGCCGGCCGTGCGCCGCGTTGCGCATGCAATCTTCATCGTGATCGGTGTCGCGCTGATCGTGCATTGGGTGCCGGGCTTTCATAATCCGCGCGTGATTCATGCCGAGCGCTTTACGGCCGACGCAGTGCCGTTCACGATGTATCTGAATCTCGACAAGCCGCTCGTGGCGTTCTGGCTGCTGCTGACGTTTCGCTGGATACGCGGGCCGCAGAATGCGACGCTTGCGCTCGCCGCGGGCTTCGGCGGGTGGCTGTTGACGGCGCTCGTCTGCATCGGCACCGCGTTCGCGATGCGGCTCATCGTCTGGGAGCCGAAGTGGCCGGCCGATGCGTTGCTTTTCCTCGTCAATAACCTGCTGCTCGTTTCGGTCGTCGAGGAAGCGTTCTTCCGCGGCTATCTGCAAGGCGGCATGATGCGGCTCTTCGACGGCCGCCCGCTGGGCAGGACGATCGCGCTCGTCGTCGCATCCGTGCTGTTCGGCCTCATGCATTTGCCGGGAGGCGGATGGCTGTGGGTCGTGTTCAGCGCGGTCGCGGGGCTAGGCTATGGGCTTGCGTACCGCTTCGGCGGACTGCGCGCGGCGGTGCTCGCGCACTTCGCGCTCAATGCGACGCACTTTCTGCTGTTCACCTATCCGATGCTGCAGCCGCGCATGCATGCTGTGTGATGCCGCATGCATGGGTGGGCAAGGGCCGTCTAGCCGTGCGCGGGATAAAACAGGCGGTTCAGCAGTTTGCGCACCATCGGGGCGAGTTCGCCGGCGGTGCATCCGGCGGGACCGTCGCCGCGCGCTGTGAGCGCATCCGCGGCGAGCCCATGCAGATAGACGCCCGCGAGCGCCGCTTCGTATCGCGGCAAGCCCTGCGCGAGCAGCGCGCCGATGATCCCGCCGAGCACATCGCCGGTGCCGCCCGTCGCGAGCGCCGCATTGCCGGTCGGATTGATCGCGAGGCGGCCGTCCGGCGCCGCGACGACCGTGCCATTCCCTTTCAGCACCACGACGCTCGCAAAGCGGCGCGTCAGCGCGCGCGCCGCGGCGAGCCGGTCGCGCTGTACGGCCGGCGCGTCGATGCCGAGCAGGCGCGCGGCTTCGAGCGGATGCGGCGTCAGAATGGCCGGGTCGTTGTCGCGCGAGCCACGCGCCTCGAGCGCCGCCGCGAGCGACGCATCGCGGGCGAGCAGATTCAGCGCATCGGCATCGAAGAGCTTCGGCAGATCGAGCGGCAAGACGTCGTGTAGCACGCGCGTCGCCCGCTCGCGATGGCCCATGCCGCAGCCGATCGATAGCGCATCCATGCTGTCGAGCGGCAGGTCGTCGATCGCATGCAGCATCAGTTCGGGATGAGGCGGATCGTAGGCCGGACCGCCGCTGCCGAGCAACGCGACATGGACCTTGCCGGCACCCGTATAAAGCGCGGCGCGCGCCGCGAGAATCGGCGCACCGCACATGCCCGTATCGCCGCCGACCACCGCGAGGCTGCCGAACGTGCCTTTGTGGGTTGCAAAATCGCGCGGCGGAAAATGCGCGGCGAACAGTGGCGGCGCGTTCAGTTGCGCGCCGGCCCGGTGATGCGCGCGGTTTGAGTCGAGTTCGAGCGGCGCGACGCTGACCGAGCCCGCGAGATCGCGCCCCGCGCCCATGAAGAGGCCCGGCTTCGCGCCGATGAACGTGACCGTGCATGTCGCGCGGACCGCGACGCCGCCCTCGACGACATTGCCGGTATCGCTATCGAGACCGCTTGGCACATCGAGCGCGAGCACGCGTCCATGCGCCGCTGGCGATGCCGACGCCGACGCCGGCATGACAGGCGAGGCGGGCGAGGCGGGCGAGGCGCCATGCGGCCGCTGCGCCGCATCGGCCGGCGTACTCGACGCGCGCGCCGCGAGCCGCTGCGCCAGTTCGGCGAATACGCCTTCGAGCGGCCGCGCAAGGCCGATGCCGAACATGCCGTCGACGATCCAGCCGAAGCCGTCGAGCGACGCGGGCGGCGTCGCGGTGATCGTCACGCCTGCGGCACGCGCTTCGCCAAGCGCCCAGCGCGCGTCGTCGGGTTTCACTTCCGCCGGCATGCAGACCTCGACGGCGACGCCCGCGCGCTGCAATTCGGCCGCGACGACGAGCGCATCGCCGCCGTTGTTGCCGGGCCCCGCGATCAGCAACACCGGATGCGCACCATCGACGGAGCCGTCGTGCGCGATCTGTTCCATCAGAAAGCGCGCGGCCGCGGCGCCGGCACGCGCCATCAGCGTATGCGGCGGCAACGCCGCGGCGGCCTGCGTTTCGAGTGCGCGCAGTTCGGCGACGGTGTAAAGCGGTAGCGGCCGGTCGTGCGGATTGACGAGCATCGGCGCGGCCGCGGCGGACTGCGCGGATGACGACGCAGAAGCGGCGGACGAGGACGCGGAGGACTTGGCAGCGGTCATGGCGGCGTTCGGAGGCGCGTACGGGTGGAGGAGGCGCAGACCGCGGCACGCCGAAAGACGCGCGCCGCGGGCGCGATTACCTCGATGTTAGTGGCAACCTGCGTAACCGTGCCAGCAGCGCGGCTCAGTGTTTGAACCGCTCCGGCGCGAGTGCTGCCACGGTCTCCTGCGGCAAACCGGACGCGCGGCCCGTGATCAGGTCCGCGAGCAGCTTGCCCGACCCGCAAGCGAGCCCCCAGCCAACCGGACCATGGCCGATATTGACGAAAAGCCGCGGATGCAGCGCGTTGCCCGTCACCGGCAAGCCGTCGGGCGACAGCAGCTTGATGCCTTCCCACGGCAGCGCCTGCGAGATGCGCGCGGCGCCGGGCACCCAGTCGTGGGTCGCCTGGCCGAGCAGCGCGAGTGCTTCTTTGGTCAGCGGTTCGCCAAGCGGCTTGTCGGTGCCGCGCGCGCTTTGCAGCACCGCGCCGCCCGCAATGCGCAACCGGTGATTGCTGCGCGTGATCGTGATGCGCTTGACCGCATCGATGATCGTCATATGGGGCGCGAATTCTTCGCGCGCGATCGGCGCGACGAGGTTGTGCAGCCGCAACGGGTGCAGCGGCAACTGCAGGCCCACGCGATCGAGCAACGGCAAGCTGCCGACACCGGCCGCGACGACGATCGCATCGGCGCCGATCACGTCGACTTCGCGCGAATTGACGGGGTCGCCCGGCCGCGGCGCCAGTTCGACGGCCGCGCGCTGACTGTCGAGACGAATCGCGGTGACTTCGCGGCCGAACTGGAACTGCACGCCGCCTTGCGTATCGAGCGTCTGCTTGACGAGCTTCGCGAACAGCGGGCAGTTCGCCGTGCGTTCGTCGCGAAACAGCACGCCGCCCGCGAACGGCGGATCGGCCGGCACCGAATGCTCGAGCGCGACGCATTCGCCCGGCGTCAGCACATGATGCGGCACTTCGAACTGGCGCAGCAATTCGAGCGCCGGCTTGATCTGCTGCCATTCCTGCTGCGCGCGCACAAGATACAACTGGCCGTTCGACTGCTCGAAATCGAGGCCGAAGCGCGCTTCGATTTCGGCAAGCGCATCGCGGGCCGATTCGATCAGCGGCCGCAGCCGCGCGTATTGCTGCGAGAAAGCGTCGGGCGCCTGCAAGCCCGCAAGGCGTTTGACGAAGTCGCGAGCCGCGCCGTTAAAGCCGGTTTTGCGGATGATCCCGTTTCTGGCGGCTTGCCGGTGCGGCATGAAGGTGGGGCCGAACCAGACGTCGAGCGAAGTAGGCAGCACGGTGCCGCCGTGGCCGTACGTGGCGCCTTGCGCGACGGTCGCGTGCCGCTCGACCACGCAGACCCGGTGACCGGCCGCGCGCAACTGATAGGCGGTGGCGACGCCCACGATCCCGCCGCCGATGACAATGACATCCATATTGTGTTTCGTATTGCCGGCGGGAGCCCCGATGGCCGATGCGGCGCGGCGGCTTGCGCAGCGGCTTGCCGCATTGGTTTGCAACACCGCGCCCGTCTGATAAAAGGCCGCATGATAGCAGCCAAAGCGGGGGAGTCGCACGAGCGGCCGAGCGCGGCGATGCATGGCCGGTAGGCGGGCGAGCCCACCGGTTGCGGCGGAGGTCCGGTTCAGGCGCGCTTCCGGGTTATAATCTCGGACTTCCCTTCGCCCCGACGGGCGCCTCGGATGCGCGATCCGCGAATGCACCTGGAAGTACCTGGAACTACCTGGAACCCGCGGGAAACCTCCAGATACCACCAGATACCCCCAGGTACCGCCCGGATCGGCACCTTTCTCGGCAACCCAAGGGGCCACCCGGCGTACAGTCAAGCACCGTCAAGTCCATGGCCCACTTCTCGTGTTTTCCCGGCGCTTCGGCCCTCTCTGATTTCCGTCAAACCCGTCTGCTCGACACGCTTAAGCGCATCGACGCCCATATCGTCGGCGTGCGCGGTCAGTATCTGCACTTCGTCAACGCGCACACGCCGCTTTCGGGCGAAGACAGCGCGAAGATCGACGCGCTGATGCACTACGGCGATCCGTTCGAAGCGGGCAGCCACAAGGACAACGGTTCGGTCGAAACCTTCCTCGTCGTGCCGCGCTTCGGCACCGTGTCGCCGTGGGCGAGCAAGGCCACCGATATCGCGCACCACTGCGGGCTCACGCAGGTGCGGCGCATCGAGCGCGGCATCGAATACACGGTGGTGCTCAAAGGCGGGCTGCTGGGCGGCAGGAAGACCCTCTCCGACAGCGCGCGCGAGGCCGTCGCCGCGGCGCTGCACGACCGCATGACCGAGAGCGTCGCGCCGTCGCGCGACCATGCGATGCATCTGTTCGACGAACTGCCGGCCAAACCGCTGCTGACGGTCGATATCCTCGGCGACGTGGGCGGGGGCCGCAAGGCGCTCGAACGCGCGAACACCGAACTGGGCCTCGCGCTCGCCGACGACGAAATCGACTATCTCGTCGACGCCTTCACGAAGCTCGGCCGCAATCCGACCGACGTCGAGCTGATGATGTTCGCGCAGGCGAACAGCGAGCACTGCCGCCACAAGATTTTCAACGCGCAATGGACGATCGACGGACAAGCGCAGGACATGTCGCTGTTCGCCATGATCCGCAATACCGAAAAGCTCAATCCGCAGGGCACGATCGTCGCGTATTCGGACAACTCGGCGATCATGCAGGGCGCGCAGGCCGAGCGCTGGTTCCCGCGTCCGGCGCAGCAGGATGGCGCGCTGGCCGAACAATACGGCCGTCACGTCGAGCTCACGCACACGCTGATGAAGGTCGAGACGCATAACCATCCGACCGCGATCTCGCCGTTCCCGGGCGCGGCGACCGGCGCGGGCGGCGAGATTCGCGACGAAGGTGCGACCGGCCGCGGCGCGCGGCCCAAGGCGGGTCTCACAGGGTTCACGGTGTCCAGTCTCGAACTGCCCGATGCGCGCGAGCCATGGGAAAACGATCGCGACGCCACGCAGCCGGTCGCTCACCGCAACGGCGCCGACCGGCATGGCGCGTACGGGCGTCCGGACCGCATCGCCTCGCCGCTGCAGATCATGATCGACGGACCGCTCGGCGGCGCCGCGTTCAACAACGAATTCGGCCGCCCGAATCTCGGCGGCTACTTCCGCACGTACGAGCAGAACGTCGCGGGACGCGTGCGCGGTTATCACAAGCCGATCATGATCGCGGGCGGCATCGGCAATATCTCCGATGCGCACACGCACAAGCTTGACTTGCCCGAAGGATCGCTGCTGATTCAACTGGGCGGTCCCGGCATGCGCATCGGCATGGGCGGCGGCGCCGCGAGCTCGATGGCGACCGGCACGAACACCGCGGAACTCGACTTCGACTCGGTCCAGCGCGGCAATCCGGAAATCGAACGGCGCGCGCAGGAAGTGATCAACGCGTGCTGGCAGATGGGCGAGCGCAATCCGATTCTGAGCATTCACGACGTCGGTGCGGGCGGCCTGTCGAACGCGTTCCCGGAACTCGTCGATGGCGCGAACAAGGGCGCGCATTTCGAGCTGCGCAAAGTGCCGCTCGAAGAGAGCGGTTTGTCGCCGCGCGAGATCTGGTCGAACGAAGCGCAGGAACGCTATGTTCTCGCCATCGCGCCGGCGGACCTCGCGAAGTTCGAAGCGATCTGCGAGCGCGAGCGTTGCCCGTTCGCGGTGGTCGGCGCGGCGACGGCGGAACGTCAGCTGAAGCTGACCGACGCAGACGCGCAGAAGCGCGAAACGGGTATGCACGAGCCCGTCGATATGCCGATGGAAGTGCTGCTCGGCAAGGCGCCGCGTATGCATCGCGACGTCAGGCGCGAATCGGTCGCGCTGCCGGCGGTGGACCTCACGCATGTGTCGCTGAACGACGTCGCGACGAGCGTGCTGCGTCATCCGACGGTCGGCAGCAAATCGTTTCTGGTCACGATCGGCGACCGCTCGGTCGGCGGCGCGACGGTGCGCGACCAGATGGTCGGCCCGTGGCAGGTGCCGGTAGCCGACTGCGCGATCACGACGATGGATTATGCGGGCTTCCACGGCGAAGCGATGACGATGGCCGAGCGCACGCCGCTTGCCGTGATCGATGCGCCGGCGTCGGGCCGCATGGCGGTCGGCGAAGCGGTAACCAATATCGCGTCGGCGCCGATCGCGTCACTCGACAAGCTGAAGCTGTCGGCGAACTGGATGGCTGCGTGCGGCAGCCCTGGCGAAGACGCGGCGCTGTACGACACAGTGAAGGCGATCGGCATGGAACTGTGCCCGGCGCTTGGCATCGGCATTCCGGTCGGCAAGGATTCGCTGTCGATGCGCACGAAATGGGTCGAAAACAGCGGGAACGGGAACGGCGTGGCGAAGGAAGTGGTCGCGCCGGTCTCGCTGATCATCTCGGCGTTTGCGCCCGTCGACGATGTGCGCAAGCATCTGACGCCGCAACTGCGCCGCACCGACGATGCGGGCCAGGCGCTCGACACCGTGCTGATCGCGATCGACCTCGGCCGCGGCAAGAACCGCATGGGCGGCAGCATTCTCGCGCAGGTCACGCAGCAGGTCGGCGACACGGTGCCCGACGTCGATAGTGCGGAAGACCTCAAGCATTTCTTCGAAGCGATCCAGGCGCTCAATGGCGACGGCAAGCTGCTTGCGTACCACGACCGTTCGGACGGCGGCCTGTGGGCGACGGTCTGCGAAATGGCGTTTGCGGGGCACGTCGGCGTGTCGTTGAACGTCGATATGCTGACGCTCGATCCAAACCACGAGTTCGACTACGGCGACGCGAAAGACTGGGCGAAGCAGACGAGCGGCCGCCGCGAAGACCGTACGCTGCGCGCGCTCTTTAGCGAAGAACTGGGCGCGGTCGTACAGGTGCGCGCCGGCGAGCGCGATGCGGTGCTCGCGACGCTGCGCGAATTTGGCCTGTCCGCGTGCGCGCATGTGATCGGCAAGCCGAACGGCAACGACACGATCGAAATCTATCGCGACGCGAAGAAGATCTACGAAGCGCCGCGCGTCGAATTGCAGCGCGCCTGGAGCGAGGTGAGCTGGCGCATTTCGCGGCTGCGCGACAACCCGGCATGCGCGGATGCGGAGTACGACGCATTGCTCGACGCAGCCGATCCGGGCCTCGCGCCGCAACTGGGCTTCGACCATACGGAAGACGTTGCCGCGCCGTTCATTGCGGCAAACGTCGGCAAAAACGCGCGGCCGCGCGTCGCGATTCTGCGCGAGCAGGGCGTCAACTCGCATCTCGAAACCGCGTACGCGTTCGACCGCGCGGGCTTCGATGCGTACGACGTGCATATGAGCGATCTGCTCGCGGGCCGCGCGTCGCTCGCGGACTTCACGGGCGCCGTCGCATGTGGCGGCTTCTCGTACGGCGACGTGCTCGGCGCAGGCGAGGGCTGGGCCAAGACGATCCGCTTCAATGCGCAACTGGCCGATATGTTCGCCGCGTTCTTCGATCGCAAGGACACATTCGCGCTCGGTATCTGCAACGGCTGCCAGATGATGAGCAGCCTTGCGTCGATGATCCCCGGTGCCGAGGCGTGGCCGAAGTTTACGCGCAACAAGTCGGAGAAATTCGAAGCGCGGACGTCGCTCGTCGAAGTGCAGGCGTCGCCGTCGATTTTCTTTGCCGGCATGGAAGGCTCGCGCATTCCGGTGGCCGTGGCGCACGGCGAAGGGTTCGCGGACTTTTCGCAGCAAGGCGATGCGTCGCGCGTCGCAGTTGCGATGCGCTTCGTCGACCATCGCGGTCAGCCGACGGAGCAGTATCCGTTCAATCCGAACGGGTCGCCGAACGGCATTACGTCGGTGACGACGCCCGACGGCCGCTTTACGGTGCTGATGCCGCACACGGAGCGCGTGCACCGGACGGTGCAGATGAGCTGGGCGCCGGCGCAATGGGCAGCGGCGAAGACGGACGGCAGCCCGTGGATGCGCGTGTTTCAGAACGCGCGGAAGTGGCTCGGATAATCAATCAGGGTGACGGGGCGCGCCCGGGGTAATTCGGGCGCGTCCAACCAGCGGCAAGTGGCACAAGTCACAAGTCACTGGTCACAAGTCACCGGCAGATCGCCGGGCGGCACACACGTTTCACCACGGGCGCGCTGCTACCGTGCAGCATTACTGCCGCGCTGCAATCTGCTTTTTCCAGCTCTGCACGATGTGCTTCGCGAGTTCATCGTAGTGTCCGCCAAAATGATGATCGCCCTCGGTACGCACGAGCTCGATGCCGGTCTTCGATAGCGATGGGCACAACGTATCCTTCTCTCCCTCGCCATACACGCACTCGATGATCGCCGGCGGCATTTTCGCGAGTTCGGGCTCGACCGGCAGCGCCTTGTCGCTAGCGGGCATGCCGAGCCACCCGGTCACGCGAATCTGGAAATCCGCATCGGGTGCAAAACCGAGCAGCGACACAAACGACACCTTGGCGCGCAGCGCGTCGGGTAACCGGTTGTACGCGAACGGCATCACATCCGCACCGAACGAATAACCGACGAGCGCAATCTGGCTTGCGTGCCAGCGTGCGCCGTAAGTCTTCAGAACGCGCGCAAGATCGTGACTCGTTTGCGCGGGCGTCTTTTCGCTCCAGAAGTAACGCAGCGAATCCCAGCCGACGACCGACACGCCTTGTCGTTGCAGCGACTCGGCGATCGTCTTGTCGAGATCGCGCCATCCGCCGTCCCCCGAGATCACGACGGCGAGCATGTCCGAACGATGCGCGGCAGGCAGTTCGATCAGCGGCAGGTCCGAAACATCTTCTTCGTGCGTCGTGTCGTCGGCGCGCAAATACGGTTCGGTCAATGCGGTGAGGCGCGCGGCCTTCGTCATGCTGGGCGCGAACGTGCGGCGCACGGACTTTGCGTTGTTCGGCTGCGCAACGGCAACCGCAGCCGGAAGCGCAGCCGGAACCGACGCTGCGCCGGCGCCGTTGCGACCGGCGTTGCCGGGCTCCGCGGCCGTCACGCCTTGTGCGAGAAAGCCAGGCAGCCCCGTGCCGCGACTCAGCGTCGGATCGGCGGGGCACGGCGCAAAGCGCCGATCGAGCGCGCCGCCCGCATCGAGCGAAACCGCACCCGCAATCGTATTGGCCGGAGCTTGCGCGAGCGTGCGCTCGGCGAGCAGCGCGCCTTCGCCGGTACCTGCCATGATCGGCGAGAAATAGCGGCTCGATTGCACCTGGCGTTCAAGCTGATGTCCGATTTCCTCGGCGTCGCTATACAGCTTGTGGCAACTTTCCTGTTTCTCTGCGGCGAGTCTGGCTGCATAGCGCGCCGTATCGACGCCGACGACAAACGCCCCCTCGTGTGCAAGCGCATCGGCTGTCTGCTGATCGGACGCGGTCCAGCCGCCCGCTTCCGAAAACAGCACGACAAAGCCGCGCATGTCGCCGGCAGGTTTTGTCACGGCGACGTTGCCGTAACGGCCTCCCGCGACGGCCGTGACCGTCGTGTCGGCGCGCGCCGCGCGAACCAGCGGTCCGACTGGCGCAAATGCGATCGATGCGCCAAGCGCAGCACACGCGGCATAGGCCGCCGATTTCAACCTCGCACGCTTCAAGCCGACACCCCTCATGACCTTGCCCCTCCCGCCAGCCGCGAAAGATCCGCAAGCGTCAAAAACACACTCATCGAGCCCGACGCCGCCAGATAACGCGGCTCCCAGCGCGGCTGGAACTTGTCCTTGAAGCTGCGCAGCCCGCGGAAGTTGTAGAACCGGCCGCCAAAGCGCCACGCGAGCGCCGCGCCGCGATGCAACGGCGACGCAAGCGGAGTCGGCCGCATGCCCGACAGCGGCGCGACGCCGAGACTCAGCGAGCGGAAGCCCGCGCTTTTCAGATGCAGCGCGAGCTGCGTGAACAGATATTCCATTGCATAAGGCGAAGCGCCGGGCAGATGGCGCATGACGCCGACCGTCGCTTCGGTATTGAGGTCGGTGGTCATGAACGTGACAAACGCGAGCGGCTTGCCGTGCTGGCGCAGCAGCATGACCGACTGCGCCGCGAGGTAACCGGCCGTGAAAGCCGCCACCGAAAAGCTCTTTTCACGCGCGACGCGGCTTTCGAGCCATGCATCCGAGATCTCGCGCAGCACCGGCAGCGCGTCGGGCACGCAAGCCGGTTCGATCATGTCGGTCGAGAAGCCGTCGCGTTCGCCGCGCTTCAATGCATAGCGCAGATGCGCGCGATGCGAGCCCTTGAGTTCGAAGGCGGGCAGCGCGATATGCGCTTCTTCGCCGAGCTTCATCAGCGTGAGCCCCGCGTCGAGATAAAGCGGCAATGCATCGGCGCGTACCTGATAGAACGCGGCGCGGCCGCCATGCGCATGCGCGAGCGCGACAAAACGCTGGATCAGCGCGGGCCATTCGCTGCGCGGCCCGACCGGATCGTGCAGCGCGGCCCATGTACGGCCGCGTTTCGCGTACATGAGGAAGGCGTTGCGCGACTCGGAAAAAAGGAAGCTCTTGTCGCCCATCATCGCGAGCACCGCGTCGCTGCGCTCCTGCGCGCGCACCACGCCCGCTGCTTCGATGAGGTCTGCTTCGGCGGGCTTTTCGAAACGGCCGGCGGCGGGGCGCAGCAACTGCCAGCACGCGAGCGTGGCGGCGAACAGGCCCGCGGCGAGCGTCGCGCGCAGCGCACGCGGCGCGCGCTCGTCGAACGCAAACTGCCACCACAGGTGCCGCGAGTACTCGACGTCGCGAAACGCGAAGAACAGCACCCACACCGCCAGCGCGATCACGATGCCGACCGAGGCAAGCCATCCTGGCGTAAAGCGCTCGGCGAACAGCGACGAATGACGGTTAAAGCGCGTGCGCGTCGCGATCAATAGCGCAATCAGCACGCACAGCATGCCCGTTTCGACGAATGCCAGTCCTTTCGCCAGCGACAGCGCGAGGTTCAGCGCGGCAACGATCAGCGCGAGCCACCAGGCGGCGTCGAGCCGCCGCAAAAGGCCGCGCGCGACGAACAGCAGCAGCACGCCGAACAGACTCGCGAGCATCTGCGAGCTTTCGAGCACCCAGAGCGGCAAGACCGTCTGCAGGATCGCAATGCGCTTCGCGAATGCGGGCGTCGCGCCGGAAATGACGAGCATGCTGCCGACCACGAACGTGCAGATCGCCAGAAACAGCGGTGCGAGCTGCGACACGCTGTGCGCGCCGCGCTGCGCGAGCTCGGAGGCGAGCGCCTTTTTCTGTGCGTGTCCCTCGAACACCGCGAGCACGCCCGCGGACAGCACGAGCGGCACGCCAAAATAGATCGCGCGGTACGCGAGCAGCGCCGCGAGCATCTGCGAGGTCGGCACGCGCGAGCCCAAGGCATAGACCATCGCCGCTTCGAACACGCCGACGCCGCCTGGCGTGTGTCCTATCATGCCGAGCAGCATCGCGGCCGCGTAGACCGTCACGAACTGGACGAAGCCCAAAGTCGGATCGTAGCCATGTCGTTCTGTGAGCCAAGGAGTTGGTAGAATGTTTTGTCTTCCTAAGACCGCTTGGC
>NZ_JAVHZD010000080.1:0-3723 GCF_031119615.1 Paraburkholderia sp. SARCC-3016
TTGGGGATTCGGTTCATGTTTGCCTCCATTCCCAAATTCTACGGAATGTTGGCGTCTACTTTCTCCGACCGGCCTCAAACTGCTGGTCGTACAGCAGGTCACGGCTTCACTCTCCGATGTTCAGGTGGTTGAATGTGACAAGGCAGAGAAGAGCTTTGCCATCCACTACGTTGCCGATTTACGTCCGGCGGACGGCGACACGCGTCGCACTTGTTAATGCTTCTAAAGTGTATTCCTGCACCTTCCTTAACGGAGGTACAGCTGTCGAGACAGTCGCTGGTTCCATTGCGCTCCCGTCGAGCGACCTGTATATGCGAACCCGTCAGTGCACCTTGAGCGGTGTTGGGATGCAAGCGGCGCTGACCAGTTCGCAGCGGTCGCCAGTTGCCGATCGCTCGACTCTCACCCGGACGACGTTCGGTACCATGGCTAAGAGCTCGCGGTAAATAAACGCGCATAGGCTTTCGAGCGTCGCCGGCCCGAGGCCAGGCACCTCGTCCAGAAAGTGATGGTCCAGCTGATTACGCACTCGATTTATGTGAGCATTCAGATCGCCGAGGTCGAGTATCATGGCCGAGCGGGCATGCGGCGCGCCGCGCACTGTTACCTGCGCTTGGTAAGTATGGCCATGGATCCTGCGGCTACCTTCAGCATCCAGTTCGCGGTCGAGCGTATGGGCTGCCTCAAAGAAAAATTTTTGGCTAAGTTCGTAGAACATTGGCACTTCTTCCATTTCTGAATCCTATCAGCAAAAACTTCGAATTCGTCACCGAGAACTCTTGCTGTTCTGGGCGTCGCCGGAGAATGCCGCCAGCTTTACAAATGTCCTATGTCAAGGGTGCGCTACTACCGTAGTTAGAGAGCGAAACACGAAACCGCCGACTGCGGGATGAACTCCTTTATGCGACTTGTACGTTGGAAGGCAGAGCAAATGCCATCCCCATTCGACCGACGTCCCAGATGAAACCCGCCAGCTCGCGCGCGACAGCGATGATGGCGACGTGCGCGGTCGATCGATCCAACCCGAACGGCTAAACAGCCTAAGATTGTCGCGGACGCGAAAAACGGTCCGACCTACGCGCGCCGAGGTCAATTGGTTCTTGCTTGGCCGCTGGCCCTCCCCGTAACGTACCCACAAAGCCGCTCCCGCCGTGGGTGCTAAGTTCGGATGGAGTTCGTCCCGCTTGGTTCGTCAGGCTGGGATCTGCACCAAGGTGCACCATCTCAAGCGCAATATCTCTTAACACACGTTCACTTCGAGTTCCGCCTGTAGATTCTCCATATCTCTTGCAGATCATATGCAGCGGTGTGTTCCCATCTTCATTGCGACCATTCAAAATTCTCGCGCGATCCGCAGAGTTTTGCTCCTGTAACCTTGTGAACAACGAGCGCGCCATATCTTCCGTCTCCTTCGCGTTTCCATCCTTTGCACCTATAGCTTCTCGTCCGGCCGTAGTTCCAAGATGGTGGAAGACCGAATTTCCTTTCTTGGATAGTCCGACAAGTTCCATTAGCGGCGCTTGCCGCAACACCGTTCTCGCGTCACCCGAGTGCCCGCTTTTGACACGTGTGCGAACGTCTTTGCTGAGTTTGGAGTCGATAGTCTGGGTCGTTAGGGAAGGGCGTGTCGGCCGGTCCTGACGAATATTAAAAAGCGCTCTCAACTTAGATCCCAAGTTCGGCTGTGGCGTGGCGTTCAGGGGCGCAACGAGATGCTGCTCTGGCAACAAGGCGTCGGTGGAACCATGATCCGAACCAACATCCGAGACTCGTGGGCTTTCACTTCGTACACTTGGCATATCAATCAACTTCTATGAATGAAGGAACGCTATCGTTGCACTGTGAGACGCTTGTCCTGCCTCACCGGCACGAACCCGGTGCGTATTACACGAATCGCGCTCTGCACCGTTCGCCGGGACTTCGCGCTGGCGTACAGACAACTTACGCCAGGCCTGCAGTTTCTTCACCTGCAGTACCAGGGCGATCACGCCGTTTCCGTTACCAGTAACAAAAAGCCGATCGCATGGACCGGCTCTTCAACAACCGCTACATTGCGAAAAAATCAGGCGGAAATTGGTCCCGCATGCGAAACATCGTAAGCGCTAAATCTGGCACACGGAATTGGATATACGCCCATGCGGAGTGCGAGGTTCTGGTACGTCGGCAATTGACCAGGTCCGCGCGTGATCAGGCGGGATTGCGTGTCCGGGCAATGAGCCTGGCGCAGTTGAACGGCAGGAGATCGGTGACGTCGGCATCCGGCGCGCGCTGCGGCAATTCGGTGAGCACGTGCAGCAGGTATGCGTAGGGTTCGACGTTGCAGGCCCGACACGAATGAAAGGGACTTCCCCATCCCGAGGGTTCGGCGGAAGCCGTGACCCGGGATCGGCGTACGATTGTTCGGTCCCGATCCTCCAACCGCGTCGACATCAGGGGAAGTTCATGGCTATTGCAACTTTAGGAATCGATCTTGCAAAGAACGTCTTTGCCGTTCATGGCGTGGACGAGGCTGGCAAAGCCGTCCTGATCAAGCCACGCGTTATGCGCGATCAACTGGTGATACTCATCGCACAACTTCCGCCTTGCCTGATCGGCATGGAGGCCTGCTCTGGTGCACATCATTGGGCGCGAATGTTCAAGCAGTACGGACACACAATAAAGCTTATAGCGCCGAAACTTGTCGCCCCATACCGTATGTCAGGCAAGCAGGGCAAGAACGATGCGGCTGACGCAGCTGCCATCTGTGAGGCTGTGACCCGGCCAAACATGAGATTTGTGCCGAAGTGGCTCGCCTGAAGATGGAGCGGGATATTTTAAAAAAAGCGGCCGCGTACTTCGCCAAGGAGTCGATGTGAAGTACGCGTTCATCGAGCGCAATCGACACCACTGGCCGGTCTCGGTGCTATGCGAAGTGCTGGAAGTCAGTCCCAGCGGATATCATCAGCGCCGGCAACGCACCGCACAGGCCAAGCCGCACCGGGGCCGCGTGAGTGACGACGCACTGCTGGCAAACATCAAGGCGATTCACGCGCAGGTCAAAGGCGAATATGGCTGGCCGCGCATGTGGAAGGAACTGCTCGCACTTGGCGTGCGCGTGGGCAAGGAGCGGGTTCGCAAGCTGATGGCTCAGCATGGCATTCGGGCTCGCCACAAGCGCAAGTACATCGCGACAACGAACTCGAACCACGATTTGCCGGTTGCGCCAAATCTGCTCGCGCGCAACTTCACCGCCACCGCCCCGAACCAGGTCTGGACGAGCGATATTACTTATTTGGCGACAGCCGAAGGCTGGGTGTACCTCGCGGTCATCATCGACCTGTTTAGCCGGCAGGTGGTGGGTTGGTCGATGCAGCCGCACATGAAAGCGGAGCTGGTCACGGACGCGCTGCGCATGGCATGGTTCCGACGCCGTCCACAAGCCAGCGTAATCGTGCATAGCGACAGGGGCAGCCAGTATTGCAGCGGCCTGTTTCAGGACACGCTGAAGGCCTACGGCATGCGTTCATCGATGAGCCGACGTGGCGATTGTTGGGATAACGCGCCAACGGAAAGTCTGTGGGGTTCGTTGAAGGTAGCACGCATGCATGGCCGACACTTCGCCACGCGGCGTGCTGCAATGGACGAGGTGATTGACTGGCTCGGCTTTTACAAGTGCGTTTCATACTGCCCAACCTCGCTATGTTGTTGATAAATCTAGAGAGCCCTGTTGTGTCGTTGGTATCG
>NZ_JAVHZD010000081.1:0-3018 GCF_031119615.1 Paraburkholderia sp. SARCC-3016
GCAAAAGACCGACTGTACTGAAAGGTGGCTCAGTTTTACTTCGCGCGAAGTGGCTCATTATTACTTTGCGCCCAACACACCCGGTCGACGCCGAGGTGCTCAGGTGCTGTCGCCGTATCGGCGCGAGCACATCAACCGGCTCGGGGACTATCTGCTGGATCTTCAACGCCCCGTTCCACCGCTCGATCCGACCATAGATTTCACATTAAAATCAGCATTTTAGGTCGAGATGTGGCAGATTTTTTGCGAGTCCTGACCAACCCTCATAGCGGGTCGATCATCTGTTCGTTGCTCTCCGTCCGCACTGCACTGTGCAGCGCTAAGCCCGCCGCGGCACCATGTAAAGCCGATCAGCATATTTACATCGATATGCGAAGTTAAAGCATGACGCATGAATTCTGGATCGGCTTTCGCGTTTCGGACTCCGGTTTCGTTCCCGATGAGAAAGTGCAAAATTTCGACCTATAAATTGGTCGCAACAGTCCTCATCTGGAGGCTGTCTATATAAAAGGAATCCTTATGTATACGTCAAGATCCGGCCGATCCGGAAATTATGAACGGGACTATACGCCAACGGAGCAAGACAATTGGGACCAGCGCAACCTCGGACACACGTCAACACGTCGATCGAACATGTCCCTTCCTGAACCGAGGACTGCACCGCCGCGCACGCCACTGGATCATCGATCGACCGTTTCCCTTCCATCACCGGGGCACTTACAGCAACAGCGTCAACATTGGAATACGCCAGCAAGCAATTCGCCGAATTCGTCGCACCCTTCCGTTCCGCTGTCTACGACTCCCCGAAGCAATGGCACGTCAATATATGGTCTGTCGACCACGTCCCTTCCGCTGCCCGAGACATTGCCCATGTACCCTCCTCTACCTTCGATGTCGAGCACATCCCTGCCGCCTCGTACGAACCGGACCTCGCCGTCGGCCCATAGCATGCCGCAGCAACACCAATTCCCGCCGGCGCCTTTGCACACGAACGCACCGTCCGGCCGCCTTGCTCCGACGCCGTCGTTTGGTTCCTTCCATGACGATCGCTCGGGCAGTTTGCTTGATGCGATCAGCGATGCTATCAACAGACGCCAAATATCCCATCAAATAGTCGACGCGCCTGTCAACTGGCATAAATCCACGTCAAACGTAGGGCATATATTGCGCGAAGGTCTCAAAGGTGTCCAGGCGGCGGAGGTGAGTGCGCTGCAAGGCCTGCTCCCAGAACAAGGACCTGAGATCGATGGGACGAGATCTCAGATCGATGAATTCATTCGGACCGGCGATTTGCCTGAGCCGCACAGCCCGGACGCAGCGCAAATCGTTCAGCTCGCTAGCTCCGACATTTCGCCGCAGCCTCCGAGAACCGGTCCGACTGCGCTCCAGCAACTGCCGCACGCTTCGGAGGTCGTGCGTGCCACAAGCAGCCGCACACACGCGAGACGTGGTGGCGCCTCTCAGGCCGAAAACCTCGACACGCCCACCGCTCGCCGCAACGCAGTTATACGCGCGATGCTGGCCATATGGGCTAACGACACGCCATCTGAGCATGAACGACTCGCGAACTCGGCAGCGAACTCGCTCATGCGCAATCTGATATCCGTAATGTTGCCGACCATGCTCCGGCAAATCATTGCTCAGGAATTCGCGACCTACTCGGAGGAGCGTTTTAGCGAAAACGGTCAGATTGCGTTTGCATTGATTGTTGCAATGATCCCGCCTGTGTTGCTGATAGCCGGCCATCAGGTCAATTCCGGCCGCCCCACGCGCAACGCCAATATTTCGCGCAACACACTGGCGTTGGCATCGATTGCCGCAGTCGCCGCGGCGGCGGGTACCGGGACGCTGGGGAGCGCGGCGCCCGCTGTGTTCGCCTTTTTGCTTTATGCCGGCATGCGCGACTCCGCACAAAGCTTTATCCGGCTCGCAGATCCGGGCAACGACGACCTTATACCGGTACGGACATCTGCGACGTCAGCGTCCGCGTACGCAGCGTACCAGATCGCCGCCGGCGAGTTGACGGCTAACCGTGAATCCCCATCCGGCGCGGGTGCCGCCGGCCTGCCGCTGGCAGCCAGAAATAGCGTGCTGCGCGGCTTTACCAACCAGCTCGTCGAGACGGCGGACGACCTTACTCTCGGTGCGCTGGCTGCCCACGCCGCAGGGAATCAACCGCTAAAACTGACATTGTCCGGCCGTACTCCCTCGTGGCAACAGGGGTTATCTACGCTCACAACGACCTTCCCGGCACGTGCAACGCTCGCGACGGCCGGTACACTGGCATCCGGGGCGATCAGCAGCGCGCTGGCCCACACCGGACTGGATACGGCAACGCAAAATCGCCTGAGCAACGTGCTGGGTTCGATCTTACTGGGCCTGATGTATCCAGCGTTTATTCACATTAACGAAGAGATTCCGCCAGAGCAAACGCGTCGAGAAAATCCCTCGCGTTTGACTCCATCGACTCTAGAAAGAGGCGCAATAACGCCTGCGATTGTCGTCACAAACCCTGACGATCACAACGCCATGGAGATGCTCCGGCCCGGGGGCGACGCTGTTTCGTACGCTTCGGCAACCGGGTCCATGCGAAGCGCCGGCGTCTTCGAACGGGGCGACGACCATGCGCCCGCGACACCTTCAGTGCGTACCGCTCGGACCACGTCAAGCGGGACAAGTGTCATGCGCAGTACCGGCAACTTTGACAGGGGGCCTTCGACTGGCAGACGCCGGCTTCCGCAAAATGACGACTAGGACTAGCGGCATCTGATCCCGGACCATTTCTTCGGGACTGGATCACAGCTCGGCGGACCAGGGATCTCGCTGCATCATTCGGCGCCAAGTGAACCGCCCCGGCTTTGTCGGAGACCGCCGAGTTTGGCGCTACGCCGCGCGAGCGGAGCGCACCAGATTCCGATTGTAGACCTCCTCTGCTTCCGCGGGCGATACGTACCCGAGCGGGCCGAGCAACCGATGGTGGTTATACCAGTGAACCCATTCGAGCGTGGCGAGCTCGAC
>NZ_JAVHZD010000082.1:0-2638 GCF_031119615.1 Paraburkholderia sp. SARCC-3016
GGCATTGTACAAGCCGTCAACACAACGCCCATATCAGCGAGTCAAGGGAAGTTCTGTATCGTTGGCATCCGTGGTACGGGCACACGGTATGGATTTTCACCACGATAGAAAGGAAGAACGGCGAGTCAGTGCTGCGCTGTGCGCGAGAGCCGTCGGACACGGCGGGCTTGCTGGAGGTGCCGCAATGGATGTTCGATCCCGTTGCCTGCTGTCGCATTACTTGGGCAACGTCTCCCGCCGCCAGCTGTGAAGCATTGAGGGAACTGAAGTACCTGCTGGCGCAGGCGCCTGCTGCCGGGCAGCTCGATATGGTACAAGCCGGGCACCATCCTTTGCTCCGTACAGGAGGTGCTGATGCGACGCCAGACCAGCCCGCAACCGGGGGCTCAACTCGACCTGTTTCATCCTTTCCCGAAGACGCCACAGTGGACGCACCTGCCGCAGGAGGTCCGGCAGGAGACGGTGCGTTTGCTGGCGCAACTGCTGCGGCAACACCGTCGCGGCCTGTTCGCCGTCGTACACGAGCCGGAGGTGCGCGATGAGTGACAAGATTCGGGCACAGCATCTGACGCGCAAGGTCATGCTGTACGTGCGCCAGTCGTCGGCCTACCAGGTCAGCCACAATCTGGAGAGCCAGAAGCTGCAGTATGCGATGCAGGATCGTCTGCACCAGTTGGGCTGGAACGAGATCGAAGTGATCGACGAGGATCTGGGGCGCTCTGCGGCCGGAACGCAAACGCGCACGGGCTTCGAACGAATGGTGGCAGAGGTCTGTCTTGGGCACGTCGGCGCAGTTGCGGCTCGCGAGGTGTCGCGATTTGCGCGCAACAGCCGCGAGTGGCAGCAACTGGTTGAGGTGTGCCGCATCGTCGACACGGTGCTGATTGATCAGGAGACTGTGTACGCGCCACGGCAGAGTAACGATCGTTTGCTGCTCGGCTTAAAGGGTAGCCTGAACGAATACGAGCTGGATCTGCTGCGTCAGCGTTCGCTCGAAGCTCGGCGGGAGAAGGCCAGACGCGGTGAACTCGTCATCGTGGCGCCGGTGGGTTACTGCAAGACCGGGGACCAGCGCCTGGAGAAGGATCCGGATTTGCGCGTGCAGGACGCCATTCGCTCGGTGTTCCGCCAGTTCGGCGCGATTGGATCGGTACGTCAGACGTTGTTATGGTTCCTGGAGCACAGCCTGCAGTTGCCGGCATGCACGCCGCGCGGCGAAATCCAATGGAAACGCCCGAGCTATGGCACGGTGTACCGGATTCTGACCAACCCGATCTACGGTGGCGCGTATGCCTATGGCAAGACTGAATGCACGATCAGTTACGAAGGCGGGAAACAGCACAAACGTGATCGCCGCAAACCTCGGGATCAGTGGCTTGCGCTCATTCCCGATGCCCACGACGGGTACGTTCAGTGGGACGAATTCGAGCGGATCCAGCGCGCAATCAATGGCAACCTGCGTCTGGCCGGACACGCTGGTGCACCGAAGAGCGGCGAGGCCCTTCTGGCGGGACTGTTGCGCTGTCGGCGCTGCGCGAGCAAGCTGACGCTACACTACACGGGTAACAGGCACGACGCCTTGCGCTATAGCTGTCATCGCGGCTGGATGGACAAGGGACAACCGCGTTGTATTGCGTTCGGTGGCACACGCGCGGACGCGGCCATCTCCGGGGCGGTCTTGCAGGTCGTTCAACCGGCGGCAATTGAGACAGCAATCGTGGCGCGCGAAGAAGAGACCCTGAAGCAGGACGAAGTGCTGGCCGCGTTGCAGCGCGATCTTCAGGCTGCACGCTACGCCGCGCAACGCGCGCAGAAACAGTACGATGCTGCTGACCCCGAGAACCGGCTTGTCGCCGACGAACTGGAGCGGCGCTGGAATCATGCGCTGCTGCGCGTGGAGGAAGTGGAGTCGCGTATCGAGCAACAGTCGCGCACATCCGGCCAGATACCGCCTGCCCAGCCTGATGAGTTTGCCGATCTTGCCACCGCGTTGGAATCGATCTGGCCGCAGGCGGACGCCCGCCTGAAGAAGCGTATTGTGCGCACCCTCATCTACGAAGTCGTGGTTGACGTTGATGACGCAACGAGCGAGATCGTGCTCGTCATTCACTGGAAAGGCGGGGTACATACCGAGATTCGCGTGCCGCGGCGGCGTCGCGGCGAGAACACCACGCATACGTCACGCGAAGCGATTGATGCCGTGCGGCAGCTCGTCCGTATCTGTCCGGATCTGGCGATTGCTGGCGTGCTCAATCGCAATGACCTGCGAACCGGCCGGGGTAACTTCTGGACCCAGGAGCGAGTCACCGCGTTGCGTAGCCACCATCAGATCCCTGTCTATTCGAGCGAGCGACGTGCCGCTGAAGGATGGATGACGTTGACCGAGGCATCGGCGTTCATCGGTGTGAGCCCCGGAACGCTCAGGCTCGCAGTCGAGCGCAACGAAATCCCAGCCGAACATCCGTTGCCCAACGGCCCATGGATCTTCAATCGCAATTCGCTGACCGGGGACGCAGTTACCGAACTCGTCGGACGGGCTCGCGCACGGCGCGGACACCCCACGATACCAACGACACAACAGGGCTCTCTAGATTTATCAACAACATAGCGAGGTTGGGCAGTATGAAACGCACTTGTA
>NZ_JAVHZD010000083.1:0-2595 GCF_031119615.1 Paraburkholderia sp. SARCC-3016
CGTAGCCATGTCGTTCTGTGAGCCAAGGAGTTGGTAGAATGTTTTGTCTTCCTAAGACCGCTTGGCCTCCGACTTAGCACCGCAGCCTGGAAAGGCCTGAAGCCGAGGCCGACCATCACGGCCCCGGCGATCGCGACCGGCGTCCCGAACCCCGACGTGCCTTCGATAATCGCGCCGAACGAGAACGCGATCAGCACGCACTGCAAGCGCCGGTCGAACGAGATATGAACGATGGACTCTTTCACGATCTCGAACTTGCCGCTCACGACGCTCATCGTATAGAGGAACATCGCGGCCAGCACGATCCAGATGATGCCCAGAAACCCCGACAGGGTGCCGAGTGCAAACGCCGAGACGGCCGATACCAACGGCATCCGGAACACGAGACATGAGATGACGAACGCAGCGATGACGCCGAAGAAGGCCGCGTACGGCGCGGAGATGCCGAGGTGCACATTGCCCTGCGAATCGCGATGCCGGTGCAATGCGATGAAATAGAGCAGCGTCAGGATTGGAATGGCAGCGGCGATCGTCGAAAGAAGCGCATTGCCGAACGGG
Organism: Paraburkholderia sp. SARCC-3016; assembly: GCF_031119615.1. Taxonomy (NCBI): domain Bacteria; kingdom Pseudomonadati; phylum Pseudomonadota; class Betaproteobacteria; order Burkholderiales; family Burkholderiaceae; genus Paraburkholderia; species Paraburkholderia sp. SARCC-3016. The sequence goes on from NZ_JAVHZD010000083.1 coordinate 559, forward strand.
TTATAGGTTTGGTGGTACATGGTCCTTCCTCTTTCTTGTCTTAGGATTAGGGACTACCGTGCACTTTTCCCGCGTAAGGCGGTCATTCGGCCGAGCCTCGCATGCTTTCTAATTACCGACGCTCGCCTTACATCCAAGATGTATAGCGGGGTGCATCGTCGAGGTCAAGTTTTGCTGCAGTTTGCGCAGCTATCAGCAGACGCAGACGGGCTGCGCAATGCCGATTGGATGGAGTTCGTGCTAGCGCATCGGATCCCAATCGCACATCGATGCGAACAGATTCGACTGGGCGAGAAGACGGGCGCCTGCATGATGTGGGCGCAACTGAGTTCCAGCAGACCATGCAGCACCGGCTAACGCCGCAACTCGGCAAGAAGCGCCCTTTTTGCTGTGTGCGAAGCAGCAAAACACTGCCGCGCAGTACTGCGCGGCAGGCTCCCTCGAGGCCCTTACTCTTCTGCAAATTCAGCTGGCGAGAACGAGGGCTCCGGTTTTCCGCTACTGCGAGCGGCGAGCAGAACCAGTCCGCCGCAAATGCCCGCCACGCCGAGCGCGATAAACGAAGGACCGAAGCTTGTCGAGATCGATTTTGCGTATCCCACCAGCAATGGGCCGAGCAACTGACCAAGAAAGCTTCCGCCGCCAATCACGACCCCGACGGCCGGCACCGCTTTCCTAAGCGGCAGAATCTCGGTCAAGTGAGACGAGATAAGCGGCGTCGGCATCTTCAACATGAATCCGACGGCCAGAATCAAGCCGATTTGCAGGTATAGAAAACGAACCGGGCTGAGCGCGAGACAGATCAGCAGCGCACCTGAGACGAGCATCGGAATGGCAGCGTGCCAGCGGCGCTCCTGATTACGCTTGTCCGAGCGGTTCGTGATGTAGTAGATGCCAAGCATCGACATAACAAAAGGCGCGCCCGACAGTACACCGACCATCATGCCGCTCATCTGATCGGTCGTCTTGAATATGGTCGGAAGCCATAGCGTCAGCCCGTACAGGATGATCTGGCTGCACGCGAAACCGATCACCAGCATCCAGACAAACGGTTCCTTGAAAATCGTCAGCCAGGAGTCGGCGTTCTTGTCCTTGTGCGCAGCCTGCTCTTCGGCGATGTGATGTTCGATCGCTTCGCGATCGGCATTCGACAACCAGCGCGCAGCATCGAGCCGCCGTGGGATCGCATAGAACCACACCAGACAAAATATCCACGCGGGCAACCCCTCGACAATCATCATGACGCGCCAGTCATGATGGGCGAGCACCGCGGCAGAAATCGGTCCTGCCAAAAATCCGCCGGCAGCCACGCTCAGGTTCGAGATACCGAAAGCGCGTCCCCGTTCCGATTTGATAAACCACTGCGTCAGCAGCATCGATGACGCCGCGTAGATCGGACCTTCCGCCAGCCCGAGAACGAAGCGGATCGCAAGCAGTTCTCCAAAATTGCGGGCAAGGCCTGTGAGCATCGCGAAGGTCCCGAACAGGATCAGACAGAATCCAATCAGCCGTCGCGGACCAAGCCGGAGCGCAAGATACCCGGCCAGCATCTGCGTCACGATATAACCCCACGCGAAAGAGCCTCCAACCCAGCCTGCTTGCACAGGGCTTAGCGCGAATTCCTTTGCGATGTACGGCAGCGCCATGCCGACATTGACCCGGTCGAAAAACGAGATCATGTACATCACGAAGACCGCCGGCAGGATGATGAACCAGCGCTTCTTTGCCATGTCTTTTGCAGGTACCGTCGTGTTCAAGCCCATCTGCCTGTCTCCAATGTGCGGCCCATTGCATCGCCGCCGAGCAGTCTCGCGTACCCTTGGCCAGCTGTCGGATCGGGTTCGAAGCCGGCCGGGCAGCCGGCATTGCACAATGCGAGTGGTTTAGCGCATCAACCGGCTGTTTAGCCAAGGCTGCTTCGCGAGCCGTTCCGCTTCGAACTGGCGGATCTTGTCTGACCGGCGCAGCGTGAGGCCGATATCGTCGAAGCCGTTCAGCAGGCAATACTTGCGGAACGCGTCGACGTCGAACCTGTAT
>NZ_JAVHZD010000084.1:0-2543 GCF_031119615.1 Paraburkholderia sp. SARCC-3016
AACGCAAATCGATCATCGTTGCCTGCTGGAAGCAAGCCGAGCTTTGGTGATGTCATGATTTACGTAACTCTCAATAAGCGAAATCACACCTCTCGCGGAGGAGGTGGAAAGTGCCTACGACGAAAGAAAAGAACGACTTCGGCACCGCGAATGGCGCGTCGACAAGATCCTCGCCGAACATCACCGACACGTGGTGGAGCTCGCGTCTCCTACCGGAGCCGCGAGTTCCACCATACGACCGAAACGGCGCTATAAGATGTGAAACGATGTGTGTGAATCGCACAATGCAATTTATGCACGGACCCATGTCATCGACGTGATAAACCCGGTTCTTTCATGGGTATCGTGTGAGCCCGACGCCGTCGCGGCCGACTGCTCCGACACCACGTGCGTGTCGTTGCTCTTCAGTCTGAGCGCCTGCTCGAGCAACCGATTGCCGATTTTTGCAGCTTCAGGACTCTCGCGCTGGTCAGCAGCGGAGCGCGCATAGCTATGCCACAACGGATCCCCTAGACCGAAGAGACAGACTGCCATCAATGCGGCGTGCAGGCCCGAGCGCTTCTTCTGCTCGTCTTCTTCATCCTGGAGTACGCGCCGAGCATCCACCCATGCCTGGCGACGCAGGTAGCGCCACGCCGCAACCGTGCGCGCGCCGGACCATTTCGGCGACAGCACGCGAATCGCTTCGAGAAGATCGTCGAAATCCGATTCCTCTTCGAGTTGCGACGCAGTCCACAGCATTTTGGCAAGGCCGTTGGCTACGTCATCCCTGCATCCTGTTTGAGTCACAATATCCTCGTTTGCGTGGAGACAAGCAATCAAAAAAACGCGCGGTGACGCCGCGCCGTCGCGGTTGGCTTTCCGGATCACTCGTACTGGTTCGGCCGTGAGGCTTTTGCGTTGTGTAGTGTCACGTTTTCGCGCAGGCCGCCGGAGCAAGAACGCGAATGCTTTGACCAAGGTGCGAAATGTCACTGGCAGCGCAAGATGGGTTGTGCCGACGGCCGGTCCTACGCTGGCGCGCCCTTGCGTGATACCGAAGAGACACTTCGCCACCCGCGGTGAAGCCAGGCGACAGGCTCGTCTCGGTTACCCGCCACCTGTAGTATTCACGCAGCGATACTATCTGAATCAGCTCGCTGCTTAACCTGTTGGCGTCCACGGCTTCCAACCGACCTCACAACCATCATCTGGGAAGAGTCCTCGTGCTGCAGGACATCTCCGGAATGTTCCGCATCTTCAATTCCGGGCGCGAGATGTGGGTAAAACTCAATCGTCTAAGGCGAGGGGGATCTCAAAGGCCTTCGCTGAGGAACCGCTGCGCGTATTGGTTGCGGTTGCTCATTTCTGGATCGCTTGCCTGCTCATAATCCCGATCCCAAACCAATGCGGCCTGGTCGGTCGTGGTCGTACTCTTGATGTCCGACATGGTCTGGCTGTAGTCCGTATTGAGTTCCTGATCCATGAAGCCCATATTTGCCTGGAGACTGCCCGGATTCAGACCGTTTTGATGGGCGTACGCTATTTCGCCCTGTTTGCGTGCACCTCCCCACTGGGCGAGACCCCATCCATTGTTGTTGTCGTCCGCAAAGTTGCTCGATGGGTCACCTGTTGCGCCACCCTGATTGATGTCACCACGGAGGCCGCTTTCTTGCTGGAGGTTGCCGAGCACCCCAGCCGCTTGCGCCGCAGTCAGACCGAAGGTCTGCTCCAGATTCTGTGCGATGGCGTGAGCGGGTTCGCTGCTTGAAACGGTCGGAACGCTACCGCCGCTGCTTCCATTTCCACTACCTGCAGCCGAACGTCCGCTGCCGGCAACATCGCCCGATGGCTCACCACAACTGCCGCCGATGGGCGGCTCGAGCATTGGGGGCGAAAAGCGAGGCGGCATTGCCGCGCAGCCACCTTCTCCGTCGAGACCGCCGTGGCCACTGTCCTCCAAACCACTATTGATCTGACTAACGAATTGTTGAAGTTGCTGAATCAACTCCTCAATGAACGCCTCCAAAGACTGCTGCGGGTTGAATCCTTGGTGACCGCTTAAATTCACTTGAGAATTCGTGCAAGGGCACATCGGCCCCAGAATCGACGTAGACAAGTGTTCTCTCCGTGTGAGGTGACGTTGCGTATCGATGCGTGATAGAAATTGATCGGATTGCCGACGAGAAGAGGGTATTGCGGAAGAGGCGCGCACAAGGGACAGAAAAGCGAAATTGCCGGCTAAATGGCGAAATGAACCGCCCCGGAAATGTAGGAGACTTTGGATCTTGGCTGTAACGGGAGATTTGAAGCATGGAAAGCGAAGGCAAGGCAAGGAAGCCCACTGGGACGCGATATTCGGATGAGGTCCGTGAGCGAGCGATCCGGATGGTGTTTGAGCACCAGCACGAGTATCAAACGCAGGGGGCGGCGATCCGCTCGATCGCCTCGAAGATGGGAATGTCGCGAGAGACGCTTCGCAACTGGATCATTCAGGCTGAGCGCGACCGTGGGCAACGAGCGGGCGCGACAACTTCGGAGCTGGCGCGTCTGAAGGAACTGGA
>NZ_JAVHZD010000085.1:0-2500 GCF_031119615.1 Paraburkholderia sp. SARCC-3016
CGTAAGCACCTCACGGCGGCCGTTCTCCTGAGAGCAGTGAACGGAGGTAATTTGGTTCCCACCAATATTTCTGGTGGGAATCAAAGTGGTCGAGATTCTGGATGGCAAGAACGGGATGCCGTCGGGTAAGCGCCCGAACTTTCCGCGCGAATTCAAACGGCAACTGGTTGAACAGACCTTCGAGCCGGGAGCTTCCGTATCGCTGGTCGCGCGTCGTAACGACATTAATACCAACCTGGTGTTCAAATGGCGTCGCCAATATCTTGAGGGCGCATTTGGAGCGCCACATCCGGCGCATGCACGACGGCAATCCGATGATGACGTTGCACCGCTACTTCCGGTGAGCATTGTCACCGAAGCGCAGGACTCGAAGCCCATGCGCGAGGAGGTGTCGGAGAACGTCTGCGAGATCGAATTTGACCGGGCACGCCTGCGCGTTCGCGGCAACGTGCCGCCGGATATGCTGCGGTTACTGATTCGGGAGCTGTCCCGGTGATCGGGCTGCCGGCGGGAACACGCATCTGGATTGCCGCGGGCGTCACCGACATGCGCTGCGGATTTCAGGGACTGGCGGCGAAGGTGCAGACCATGCTCCAGGAGAATCCGATGGGTGGCAACGTCTTCATTTTCAGGGGGCGGCGCGGTGACCTGATAAAGATTTTGTGGGCCACTGAGGACGGGCTGTGGCTCCTGGCAAAGCGGCTTGAGCAAGGCCATTTTATCTGGCCGCAGGCTGACGGCGGCAAGGTCCATCTCACACATGCACAGTTGTCGATGCTACTCGAGGGCATTGATTGGCGACAGCCGCGTCGAACCGCAGTGCTATCGGTCTTGTAAACGCTTCGGGAGGTACGTAAACTCCGCCGCATGACCGATGATGCCCGTCTTCCCGATGACGTCGATGCGCTTAAGGCGTTGCTGCTCGAGGCTCGCGCCCAGCTTGCCGAGCGCGATATCGAGATCGAACAGCTTAAGGCCCAGATCGACAAACTCAAACGGATGCAGTTTGGCCGCAAGTCCGAGCGGCTGGACCGGCAGATCGAGCGGCTTGAGACCGAACTGGAGGAGCTGACCGGCGGGCGCGGTGTCGCGGATGTTCGCCGCGCCCGCGCATCGGGCACGAATGCGCCGGCCGGCACAACAGCCTCGAAAGAGGCGTTGCCACCCCATCTTCCGCGTGAAGAGCACGTGCTGGAAGCGGATTCGGTCTGCCCTGGCTGCGGCAACGCCATGCAGCCACTGGGCGAAGACGTGTCCGAGCAACTCGCCCGTGTCGCTGCCATGTTCAAGGTGATCCGCACGATCCGACGCAAGGCGGTCTGCACCTGCTGCAAGCAATTCTCGCAGCCGCCGATGCCGGGCCTGCCGATTGAGCGCAGCATCGCCCATCCAAGCCTGCTGGCCGACATCCTCGTCTCGAAGTTCGCTGATCATCAACCGCTGTACCGGCAGTCGCAGATTGCCGCGCGCGACGGCGTGAAGCTTGACCCCGCCAGCATGGGGCGCTGGGTTGGCCAGTGCGAGGCCCTTTGCGAGCCGCTGACCGAGGCGTTGCGCCGCCACACGGTGGCCACCTGGAAGCTGCATGTGGACGACACGCCGATCCCTGTGCTTGCGCCGGGCAACAGGAAGACGAAGACCGGGCGACTCTGGGTATATGTGCGCGACGACAGGCGTTCGGGTTCGACGGATCCGGCTGCGGTGTGGTTTGCGTACTCGCCGGACCGCAAGGGCGTCCATCCCCAGACCCATCTCGCCGGATTCGAGGGCATCCTGCAGGCTGATGCCTACGGCGGCTTCAACGAACTGTACGAAAGCGGCAAGATCCGTGAGGCCGCATGCTGGGATCACGCGAGACGATATCTCTATGAAGTCCACGTGCGTACGCCGACTGAAGCAACAAGGCACGTGCTCGAACTGATCGGCGAACTCTACGGTATCGAGGCCGACATCCGCGGCAAACCAGCTGTTGAACGGCTGCGCGTACGACAGCAGAGAAGCTTGCCGCTGCTCGGGACCATCAGGGCGTGGATGACGGACAAACTCGCGTCGCTATCGAAGAAGTCCGATCTGGCCAAAGCAATCAATTACTCGCTCAACCAGTGGGATGCGCTCGTGCTGTATTGCCAGGACGGTCGCATCGAGATCAGCAACGCGCTGGCCGAAAACGCCTTGCGCTGCGTCAGCCTCGGACGCAAGAACTTCCTGTTTGCCGGCTCCGACAGCGGGGGCGAACGCGCGGCTGGGATGTACGGCCTGATCGGCACGTGCAAGCTCAATGACATCAATCCGCGCGCCTATCTCGAATACGTCCTGACCCATATCGCCGACCATCCCATCAACCGTATCGACGAACTGCTACCCTGGAACGTCGTCGCGAAACTTCCCCGGCACTCCAGTCTACCTACCTCAGCCGCCTGATCGCCAACTGGCGAGAACCCATCCCCCATCATGCCTCACACGCACGTCGTATTGCGAACGGCCGTTGTGAGGTGCTTAC
>NZ_JAVHZD010000086.1:0-2159 GCF_031119615.1 Paraburkholderia sp. SARCC-3016
CCAAGCGGTCTTAGGAAGACAAAACATTCTACCAACTCCTTGGCTCACAGAACGACATGGCTACGATCCGACTTGCGGCGCTGTCGCTGATCGTCGGCAATATCACCGGTATCGTGCAGCGCAATGTGAAGCGGATGCTCGCGTACTCGGCGATCTCGAACATGGGCTTCGTGCTGCTCGGTCTGCTCGCAGGCGTGGTCGACGGCAAAACGACGGCTGCGGCAAGCGCATACGGTTCGGCGATGTTCTACAGCATCGTCTACCTCGTGACGACGCTCGGCTCGTTCGGCGTCGTGATGCTGCTCGGCCGACGCGACTTCGAAGCGGACACGCTCGACGATTTCAAAGGCCTCAATCAGCGCAACCCGGTGTACGCGTTCGTGATGATGGTGATGATGTTCTCGCTCGCCGGCATTCCGCCGACGGTCGGCTTCTATTCGAAGCTGGCGGTGCTCGAAGCGACGATGAACGCCGGCCTCACGTGGCTCGCGGTGCTCGCGGTGATCACCTCGCTGTTTGGCGCGTTCTACTACCTGCGTATCGTCAAGCTCATGTACTTCGACGAGCCGCAGGACACGACTGCGATCGCCGCCGATTCGAGCAAGCGCCTGCTGCTCGCGCTGAACGGCATCGCGGTGGTGCTGCTCGGCATCGTGCCGGGCCCGCTGATGACGGTCTGCCTGCAGGCTATCTCGCACACGTTGCCGCTCTAACCGATGTCGGCAGCAGGGTGGTTTATCGTGCTGTTGGCGCTCGTCGGCGCCAACCTGCCATTTGTGAACCAGCGTCTCTTCGCGGTCGTGCCGATGAGGGCCGCGAAGAAAAGCGCGTGGATCCGAATCGGCGAGATGATCGTGCTGTATTTCGTGGTCGGCGCGTTCGGCTTCATGCTCGAAGCGCGCGCCGGCAACCGTTTCGAGCAGGGCTGGCAATTTTACGCAATTACTTTCAGCCTGTTCGTCGTATTCTCGTTTCCTGGTTTCGCGTTTCAATATCTCGTCAAACGGCGCTGACGGTACCAGCCGGGGCGCCTGGTCTTCCAGAGGTCGCATATGGCTGAGCCTACCGGTCATCCGGAACAGCATCACTTGGAACATCACGCCGCACTGAACGAAACGCGCGTGTCGAGCAAACAGGTGTACAAGGGGCCGTTCATGACGGTCAACCTCGACGTCGTGCGCTTGCCCGACGGCAAGGAAGCGACGCGCGAATACGTCGTGCATGCGGGCGCCGTGATGGTGATTCCGCTGCTCGACGACGGCCGCGTGCTGCTCGAGCGGCAGTATCGCTATGCGACCGGCAAGGTGATGATCGAATACCCGGCCGGCAAGCTCGATCCGAACGAGGACGAACTCACGTGCGCGAAGCGCGAGCTCGAAGAGGAAACCGGCTATACGGCGCGCGAGTATATCTATCTCACGCGCATCCATCCGATCATTTCGTATTCGACCGAGTTCATCGACATCTACCTCGCGCGCGGTCTGACTGCGGGCGAGCCGAGGCTCGACGAGGGCGAATTCATCGAGACGTTCACCGCGACGGTGCCTGAAGTGTCGGAGTGGATCCGCAACGGCGAGCTGAGCGATGTGAAGACGATCATCGGCACGTTCTGGCTGGAGAAGTTCCTGTCCGGCGAGTGGTCCGTTCCGGCGCCCGTCGAGGGCTGAAGACGAGGCCCGGAAAGCCGAGGTCAGGAACGTAGGGCGGCAAATTCGGCTGCAATCCGGCTGCAACGCGGCTGCATATTGTCGAGCTCGCGCTCGAGCGCGACGCCAGGCGCGAAGATGCCGGTGTACGTGCGGCCAGAGCGGTCGACGCGGGAGTACCATTGTGCCTGCCGGAACGATCCCCACATTGAGATGCCGACACCAAGGCAATCACGTTTTAGAACGATCGTTCACAAACCACTGTTTTACGCTAAACTCGCAGGCAAGCCCTGATTCCAGATGAAGGTCCTCGATTTACAGTGCCCGCACGGCCATCGGTTCGAAGGCTGGTTCGCCTCCGCTGAAGACTTCGAAGCGCAGGCGGGCAAGCACCTTGTCGAATGCCCGATTTGCGGCGCCAATGAAGTGAGCCGTCTGAAGTCGGAGGCCAAGCGGTCTTAGGAAGACAAAACATTCTACCAACTCCTTGGCTCACAGAACGACATGGCTACG
>NZ_JAVHZD010000087.1:0-2019 GCF_031119615.1 Paraburkholderia sp. SARCC-3016
GGCCAAGCGGTCTTAGGAAGACAAAACATTCTACCAACTCCTTGGCTCACAGAACGACATGGCTACGATCCGACTTCTCTTGTGGAACTTCGACTCTCGAATCTGCAATACCCCCGACGTGGGTTCAACATCTCGTAGCGTCAGGCGCAGCAGTTCGCCGCGCCGCAACCCGGCGGTATACAGAAACACGATGGCGATGCGCGTCACGGCGGGTAGTAGCGGTGAGCCCAGCGTCGGCGCCAGGTGCGTGGCCGCGACCAGCATTCGTGCCACCTGATCCGGCTGCACAATGACTGGGTGGATGTACGGACAGGGTCGCGCGAAGTACAGCGGACTGGGCACGAAACACCCGTGCTCGGCACGCTGTCTGAACAGGCAGAACTTGTGCACCATCAACTGTCTGGCGCGACGCGTATTCGGTCCCAGATGGTGCATGGTATCGCACCATCGATCGAAGCTGGCTTGATCAAGCTCCCGAACTGAGGACTGCGCGAGGCAGTGACACATCGACAGCAGGATTCGTTCTTCGTTGCGGTAGCCACGACCGAGGGCGCGTTGATGGGCGACGTAGTCTGCGACCGCAGACTCCATGGTAAACATTGACGTGGCGATGCTCATGGCAGCCTCCGCGAATTCGGGAGCGTGGGAACCTGCAACGCGACGCAACGTAACATGGCAATGTCCAGTCGCAGGTAGACGCACGTGCTCTCGAGGCTGCGATGTCCCAGGATATCGCCAATAGCCTTCGTACCCACGCCTCGATCCAGAAGACGCATCGCAAACGCGTGCCGCAACGCATATGAGGAGCTGTTCGTGATTGGCAAGCCACTCAGCCTGGCGCGCTTGTAAAAGATCTCGACCACGCCATAGTGAGTCAGCGGTCCAGCCGGGCTTCGTGCCCGTAGGAACAGAGCGGGGCAATCACTTCCGGAGCGGCCACACCGGAGATAGCGCCGTAGCAGATTTATGGTCCTGTCCGCCAATGGCAATACCAGGACCGAGCGGGTCTTGCGCTGCTGAACGTGAAGCGTCCGCGATTCCCAGTTGATGGAACTCAGCGTGAGTGCGGCAACTTCTGATGCTCGTAGACCGTAGTACGCCATCAAATGGAGGACTGCGTGGTCCCGCCAGCCGGCGCGGCTGTGACGGTCCACCGAATTAACCAGCTTCGGCACCAGCTTCCATTCGAGTGCACGCGGGGGCAACTCGGCACGATAAGTCCGTGGCGTGTCAATGCAATGCAGTCCGGGCGTGATATCGCCACGGTCTTCGCAATAGCGCAAGAATGCCCTCAGATGCGCAATGACGTGCTGCAGCGTCTGACGGGTAACCTCCCGGCTCTTGAGCCGGATGTAGTTCTCCACGTCCGTAGAGCTCAATGTCCGCAGCGTTCGATCGGGTAACGCCGCCCGACCCAGGAAGTCCCTGAGAGTCGAGTCATGCTGGGCGGCGGTCGAGACGGCGAACCCACGTAGTTCGCGAAGGTGCTGGAGATAGTGACCGAACAGGACTCCGAACGGATCGTCCGGCTCAGCCCGAATCAACCTGCCTCGTGAAGCCAGAAAGCGCTCGAATGCCCGCTGTGTGCCTCGATATAGTGCCTGGAAGCGTGATGACGTAAATGCCGTGTATAGATGTTCGGTGGCAAACTCCCCGCCGGGCTCGGCGCCATCCATCCGTTCAAGTGTTTGCTTTGCCCGAAACAAATGATCGCAGGTACTGGTGCGAGAATATCCACTCCGACGCAGCCAGATAGCGAAGCCCTCAAGATCGGCGGCGAACCGGGACCCCTCATAGCGGCGATGTACCTTCGGAAACAGTTCCTGAAGCATGGTGTTCTCCGAATACGGTGATCGGAGGAACTACGCTACTCCCACGACGAAGTTATGTTGACGAACTCCTGCCGCAACCGAGCGCCGAAGCACCGCCCAGAGGAAACTCCACATAACTGCGTGCTGCACATAAGTCGACGATGAGCAGGCTGTTGCGCACGAGGAAGCGCACGCGTTGCGCCAGATT
>NZ_JAVHZD010000008.1:0-237127 GCF_031119615.1 Paraburkholderia sp. SARCC-3016
TAGCCATGTCGTTCTGTGAGCCAAGGAGTTGGTAGAATGTTTTGTCTTCCTAAGACCGCTTGGCCTCCGACTTGACGGTCAGTTCGGCGACGACAGGTGTGCCGGCGGGTGCGCCGACACCGGTATTGGCAGATTGGGAGTGCAGATTCATCGCAATGGCGCTCCGTTTACTGCGCGCCGGCTTTCTTGATCAGCGTGTCGAGCATGCCGAACTCGGCGTCCGTGAGATCGGTGAGCGGCGCGCGCACCGGACCCGCATCGCGGCCGACGAGCTTCGCACCCGCCTTCACGATGCTGACCGCGTAGCCCGCGCGGCGGTTGCGGATTTCGAGGTACGGCAGGAAGAACGTATCGAGCAGTTCGCCGATCGTCGCGTGATCGTCGGCGGCAAGTGCGCGGTAGAACTGCATCGCCGTTTTCGGAATGAAGTTGAACACCGCCGACGAATAGACGGGCACGCCCAGCGCCTTATACGCGGCGGCATACACTTCTGCGGTCGGCAGGCCGCCGAGATACGAAAAGCGGTCGCCGAGCTTGCGGCGAATCTGCACCATCAATTCGATGTCGCCGACACCGTCCTTGAAGCCGATCAGATTCGGGCAGCGGTCGGCGAGGCGCGCGAGCGCATCGGCGCCGAGCTTCGAATTCGCGCGGTTATAAACGATCACGCCGATATCGATGGCCTTGCAGACCTGCTCGACGTGCGCCGCGATGCCGTCCTGGCTCGCTTCGGTCAGGTAATGCGGCATCAACAGCAGGCCCTTTGCACCGACACGCTGCGCTTCTTTTGCATACGCGATCGCCGTACGTGTCGGGCCGCCCGCGCCCGCGAGAATCGGCACCTTGCCTGCGCAGGTCTCGACCGCGGTACGCACGACGTCCGTGTACTCGGCGGGCGTCAGCGAGAAAAACTCGCCGGTGCCGCCCGCGGCGAACAATGCGGTCGCGCCATACGGTGCGAGCCATTCGAGACGTTGCGCGTACGTCTTCGCGTTGAAGTTTCCGTCCCGGTCGAAATCGGTGACGGGGAACGACAGCAGGCCTTCGGAGACGATCTGCTTCAATTCTTGCGGTGCGGTCATGATGGAGACTGTCCTATGGGTGCGCATCGGGCGCGCGCGACGAAATTTGCAGGATGACGGACGAGGCAATTCCGATGAGTCCGTGCGTGTTATATGTCATCGTACAACGTACGTCGAAGCGGATCAAGTGGACAAAACGCAACCGCACATATGCGACCGGGCCGACCGGATCCGCCGATCGGCGCGGCCGGCCGGCTCAAGCCGATTGCGCCGTCTTGCCGGCGCCCTGCCCGGTTCCCGCTTCCTGAGCGCGGCGCAGCCGTTCGCGGCTGTTCGACAGATGCATGCGCATCGCCGCGCGCGCCGATTCGGAGTCGCGCCGCTCGATCGCATCGTAGATGTCCTCGTGCTCGCGATTGACGCGGTCGAGATATGTCTCGGGGTCGTTGTGCGCAAGCGCCGCCGAATTCACGCGCGTGCGCGGGATGATCGTGTTGCCCAGCTGGCTCAGGATGCTGTGGAAATAGCGGTTGCCGGTCGCCTTTGCGAGCTCGAGGTGGAACGCCACGTCGGCGGCAACCGCATTGCCGGTTCGCTCGGCGACGTGTTGCTGGAATTCGTCCAGCGCGCGGCGCATTTCCTTCAGGTTCCCGTCCGTGCGGCGCAGTGCGGCGAGCCCGGCCGCCTCGGCCTCAAGGCTGATGCGCAGTTCCAGTATGGCCATCACGTCGCGTACCGTCAGCTCGCTCGGCACGCCGCCGAGCAAGCTCTCCTGCTCCTGCGGCTCGAGCACGAAGGTGCCGATGCCGTGGCGCGTCTGCACGAGGCGCGCGGCCTGCAGGCGCGAGATGGCCTCGCGCACCACGGTGCGGCTCACGCCGAGCTGATTCATGATCTCGGACTCGGTCGGCATCTTGTCGCCGGGGCGCAGCGCACCGCCGCGGATACGCCCGGACAGCTCGGCGACGACTTCCTCGGTCAGATTGCGGGAGCGGCGCAGCGGGCGCGCTTCGGGAGCTTGAGGCATGGCGGGCGCCAAGGTGGCGAGCGGTAACGGAACCCCATTATAGAGGCGAAGCAGGCCTTGTACGATGACCTCGATCGGCTGACACAGGCGCAGCGTACTTCGACAATCGCCGTACCGACTGCAACCGCGCGGCTGCAAAGGTGCTGGTTCCGCGTTCCGGCACAGGCTTGCCAGGGTTACTCCGGATTGGTCCGCGCGAGCGAGCCCCGCACACTGATGTACGATGACATATAACTAGCAGCGCCCCATTGCTCGCACGGTAGTTCGTCCACCTGTTGTTTCCACGGATGCCAGACACCGCCCGCGAGCGTTTCTGCGTTGCCTCGCTTCCGGAGATTCGCTGTGCCTCTCGCTTCCCCCTTTTCCGATCCCGCGACGCTCGCGCGCGCCGTCAGCAAGGCAAAGCGGCGCCTGTTTCCGCTGCTGCTCGTGATGTTCATCGCGAACTACATCGATCGCGTCAATCTCGGTTTCGTCGCCTCGCATCTGAAAGTGGATCTCGGCATCGGCGCGGCCGCGTTTGGCCTCGGCAGCGGTCTGTTTTTTGTCGGCTATGCGATTTTCGAGGTGCCGTCGAACGTGCTGATGCAGAAGTTCGGCGCACGCGCCTGGCTCACGCGGATCATGTTCACCTGGGGCATCGTTGCCGCGGCAATGGCGTTCATTCAGGGGCCGGCCTCGTTTTATACGCTGCGCTTTCTGCTCGGCATCGCGGAAGCGGGTTTCTTCCCGGGCGTGGTCTTTTACTTCACGCAGTGGTTTCCGCGTCGCGAACGTGGCGAGGCGGTCGCGGTGTTTCTTGGCGGCTCCGCTTTTGCATCGGTGTTGTCGGGGCCGATTACGGGCGCGTTGCTGTCGGTGCGCGGTCTCGGCCTCGCGGGCTGGCAATGGATGTTCCTTATCGAAGGACTCTTTTCGGTCGCGCTGTGCGGCCTTTGCTGGGTGCTCCTGAAGTCGCACCCGTCGGAAGCGAGGTGGCTCACGCGCGACGAACAGCAGGCCCTCGAAACGACCATCGCCGCCGAGCAGGACGAACGGGAAGCTGCGCGCGGCGGCAAGCTGCCGATCGGTGCACTGCTGCGCGACCCGCAACTGATTCTGTTCTGCCTGCTCTACTTCGCGATCCAGCTGACGATTTATGCGGCAACGTTCTGGCTGCCGACGATCATCCGCAAGATGGGCGGCCTCAGCGACTTTCAGGTGGGCCTGCTCAATGCGATTCCATGGCTGCTCGCAATCGGCAGCATGTATGGCTTTGCGCTGTTGTCGCGCCGCTGGCGTCATCAGCAGGCATGGCTTGCGACTGCGCTGATCGTCGCAGCGGTCGGCCTGTTCGCATCGACGAAAGGCGGTCCGGTATTCGCGTTCGTCGGCATCTGTATTTCGGCGCTCGGCTTCAAGGCGGCAGCATCGCTGTTCTGGCCGATTCCGCAGGATTATCTCGATGCGAAGATCGCGGCCGGGATGATCGCGCTGATCAATTCGCTCGGCAATCTAGGTGGTTTCTTTGCGCCAGCCACGTTCGGCTACCTGCAGGAGCACACGGGGTCGATTACGGGCGGACTCTACGGACTTGGCGTGATTTCGGTGATCGCAGCGCTCGCTGCGTTTCTCGCGCGCGATGTGCCGACGAAGCGCACGCCTGGGCATGATGCAAGTGGCGCGCCAAGGTCGGTTGGATGAACGGCGATGTTCGAACTGGCGTCCGGTCGCCGGTTGCGGGTCAGGCGCGCGCTTTCGGGTTACAGCTGCGGCGCTCGCACGGTGTCTGTCCGGCTCGCGCGCAAGCGATCCGAGGGTGGACGGTACGTCGTCCACCTCGCAAGCCATGGTGCTCAAGCGCTATTGCGTGACCGTGCCGGTTTTCACGCCCGTGTATTTGAGATTCTCGATTTCCTTTGGCGCGGTGTCCGGATCGTCCAGCGTCGGCGTGATATGCCCGACCAGAATTCCCATGCTGATCGACGTGCGGACGTATTTCGTATCGCCGGCGTGCAACGTGAACGTAACTTCTCTTTTCACTTCCGTTGCGGTGGAGACGGTGTAATCGCCCGGAGCTTCGTCAACGTAGAAAAATCCCCCCGCTACTGAACGACCGACGACTTGATCGTTAAGCTTGATCTCCGGTTGAATCATCGCTCCGCCGAACGCATCCGCACGGAAGAAATAGATGCGGCCATGGTCGGAAGCGAGCGTCGGTATCGAAGACGCAATTTCCTTGTACTGTGGCCCGGATGCGCAGCCTGTTGCAACCAATGCGACGCCGGCCGAAAAAAGGAGCGTCCGATAGAGTGTTTTCATCCAGTGTCCCCGTGGATTCTGTTTGATAGTCGACTGATGCTCGGCCAGGACCTCGACACGGAGCGCCTTGGCACGGCATTCCTGATTACGGCTGCAGAGGCGAATTCTTTAACAAGGCAAGATCAGGCGGAACTCCATTGGAGACAGCGCCGCTGCTGCGGGAAAGGATTTCACAGTCCTGATGTTTCGCATTGCAATTCTCGCGGGAATATCAGTTTCGATGCGTCATGAAATGGTTCGCGCCGTAATGTACCTTTCATCTATGTCGATCGCATTCGGCCGACCCTAGCTCGCGACTCCGGGTACCATCGCGGAATCCGCCATCCCCAGCGGACCCCACTCCCCCATCACCCATCAGAGGACTCAAGAGGACACCATGGCAAAAGCTGGCTTTATTGGACTGGGCATCATGGGCACGCCGATGGCGGCCAACCTGATCAAAGGCGGCCACACGCTCTTTCTGCACAGCCGCTCAGGCGTGCCCGACGAACTCGTCAAGCAAGGCGGCAAGGCGTGCGCATCGCCCGCCGAAGTCGCACGCGAAGCGGACATCGTGTTCCTGATGGTGCCCGATACGCCGCATGTCGAGGCGGTGCTGTTCGGCGACAACGGCGTCACGTCGACGCTCGGCAAAGGCAAGACCGTCGTCGACATGAGCTCGATTTCGCCGATCGCCACCAAAGGCTTCGCAAAGCGTATCAACGACCTCGGCAGCGACTATCTCGACGCGCCTGTCTCGGGCGGCGAAGTCGGCGCGAAAGCCGCGTCGCTGACGATCATGATCGGCGGCCCGCAGCCGGTGTTCGACAAGGTCAAGCCGCTCTTCGAGCTGATGGGCAAGAACATCACGCTCGTCGGCAACAACGGCGACGGCCAGACCGCGAAGGTCGCGAATCAGATCATCGTGGCGCTGAACATTCAGGCCGTGGCCGAAGCGCTGCTGTTCGCCTCGAAGGCCGGCGCCGATCCGGCGAAGGTGCGCGAAGCGCTGATGGGCGGTTTCGCGTCGTCGCGCGTGCTCGAGGTACACGGCGAACGCATGATCAAGCGCACGTTCAACCCGGGCTTCCGCATCAATCTGCATCAGAAGGACATCGGCCTCGCGAACGAAGGCGCGAAAGCGCTCGGCGTTTCGCTGCCCAATACCGGCGCGATGCAGCAGCTGATGAACGCATGCATGGCGCTCGGCTTCGGCGACCTCGACCACTCGGCGCTGTGCCAGGCAATCGAAACGTTGTCCGCGCATCGAATCGCCGGTTGATCCGAACCGAACCGAACCGCGCATGAGCGGAGCGCATCGGTCCGCGCTCCGCATGCAAGAAACGGCTCACGTCCTCTCGCATCCCATCTTCGGCAACCGCTAAAATCTCGCTGGCCCGCGGGCGGCCGGCGTGACATCGCACGCACCGTCCCGGCTGTCCTGACACGCATGCGGAGACATAGTGCACCTTACAGCCACCTTTACCCCTTGGTCCGCGCACGATACGCGCCTGATTTTCTCGTGCGCATTGGGCCTCTCGATCATCATCGTTTCTATCAGTGCGCTAAAACTCGCGCCATTCCTGTCGATTCTCGTCGGCACGTTCGCGGCCGGCTTTAGCGCGGGCTTGCCGCTCGAAGCGGTTGCGAGCGCATTCAGTAAAGGCGCAGGCGCGCTGCTCGGCGACATCGGCATCATCATCGCGCTCGGTGCGATGCTCGGTGCGCTGATGGCCGATTCGGGCGCGGCCGACCGCCTCGTCACCACGATCCTCGATCTGTCGACGCCACGTCGGCTGCCGTGGATGATGGCGCTCGTCGCGATCATCATCGGCTTGCCGCTGTTCTTCGAAGTAGGCCTCGTGATGATGGTGCCGATCATCTTCGTGATGGCGCGCCGCGCGCAGCAGCCGATCCTGCGCATCGCGATTCCCGCGCTCGCCGGCATGACGACGCTGCATGCACTGCTGCCGCCGCATCCGGGACCGCTGATCGCGGTCAGCGCGCTGCATGCGGATCTCGGCCTGACGTTAGGCCTCGGCCTGATCGTCGCGATTCCGGCTGTGATTCTCGCGGGACCCGTCTACGGCGGCTGGCTCGCGAAACGCATGCAGATCGCCGAGCCCGACGAGATGGGCAAGCTGTTCCGCTCCGAAACGGCGTCGTCCGCGTTGCCCGGCTTTGCGATCTCGCTCAGCACGATTTTGTTGCCCGTCGTGCTGATGCTTGGACGCACCGTGGCAAAGCTTGCGCTCGAGCCGAACACGCTGGCCCACGACGCGCTCGATTTCCTCGGCGAGCCGCTCGTCGCACTCGGCCTCACCGTGCTCTTCGCGATCGTGGCGCTCGGGTGGTCGCGCGGCATGCCGCGCGAGCGCGTGGGCGGCATTCTGCGCAAAAGCCTGCCGCCGATCGCCGCGCTGCTGCTCACGATCGGTGCGGGCGGCGGCCTGAAACAGACGCTCGTCGTCGCGGGCATCAGTACGACGATCGGCAAGATCGCGGTCGGCGCTCATCTGCCGCTGCTCGTGCTCGCCTGGCTCATCGCTGTCGCATTACGCCAGGCCACGGGGTCCGCCACGGTCGCAACCACGACGACCGCGGGCATCGTTGCGCCCGTGGTGACGGGCCTGTCAGTCACGCACAACTCGCTGCTCGCGCTTGCGATCGGCGCGGGGTCGGTATTCTTCTGTCATGTCAACGACGCGGGATTCTGGATGGTCCGCGAGTATTTCGGACTCCAGTTAAAGCAGACGGTTTTCGTCTGGTCGATTTTGCAGACCATCGTATCGGTCGTCGGTCTCGTGCTGACGCTCGCGTTATGGAGCGTGCTGACCTGAGTGCGCTTCGATAACGCGCGACGAAAGATGCAATGCGTTCGCGCGGCGGCCATGCCATGCATGCGTTTCGCCGCGCATGCATGGCGCGCGAGCTCAGCGCATATGAAATGACGAAGCCATGCGCCTATAGCACGTTCTTCTTATCATGTGATCTGCGACTGTGCATCAACGCACACATCGATGCATGACACCATTGTGTTCGCACGGTATCCGAGCTAGTTTTCTTCGCTGACACGGCTTCCTTCATCAAGTCGACTTCAAGGAGATCACCGTGCTGTCCGCAAACAAGTCACCCCGCCCGCCGATTGTCGCCTTGACGGTTGCCGTCGCAACAATTTCCCTGATTGTGCCGGCCATTGCATCAGCCGACGATAGTGGCGCTGCTGCACGCAGCACTCAAACGAACGCGAACGCGATCGGCGCCATTCCGCCCGTTGCCAATGCGGTCAACGCGAATGCGTCCGGCTCGGGCGATTCGTCGTCCAGTACTGCGGCCGCTCCGTCGGCCACGTCGGCCGCCGCCGCTTCGACAATCAATCCGGCCGACCCGAATCCGCCGGACATTCCCGGTCAGGTGATTCTCGGCGACGGTTTCGTCTATCAAGGCAGCTTGCGCGACGGCATGCCGGACGGCAAAGGCGTCAAACGCTGGCCGACCGGCGACTGGGTTGCCGGCGATTTCACCGCCGGCCTGCTCGAAGGCGATGCCGTTATTCATCGCTCGGACGGCGGCTCGCTGACAGGCACCTTCCGTCACAACGCGCCGTGGGACGCCGTCGAAAAGGATGCGAACGGCAACGTCGTCGCCATATATCACGGCGGCGTGATGCGCGCCGTCACGCAGGCAGCGGCGCCTCGCGTACAACAGGTTCATTCGGGAACGTCGGTTTCCAATCAGTAATGCCGGATCTGCGGTGCAGGACGCGGGTTGGCCGCGGTACCTTGCGGGGGACGGCGGTACGTCGGGTACGTCGGTGCTGCGACTCATGCGCTTGCGTCGCAGCGTTTTCGCCTTGAACCGGTATCCGCGCGTGCCGCGTCTCGTCACGCAGAGAATCAAACGTTCATAGCTCGATGGGCTGGCCATGCGGCGTGCGGCGCGCGGCCCGATCCCATGCCTCGCGCCGCTCCAGCAATCCCGCGGGCGTCACGCAGCCTTTCGCCGCGGCGATGCGCTCGAGCGCGGTCAGCCAGTGCCGGTAATACGTGTCGCCGCGATCGGGGTCGCCGGCCGATTGCGCGTCGCGAATCGCGTCGTGCAGATACGCGGCCCACTCGGCCCATGTGAAAACGCCGCGGCGATAGAGCGCGAGCGTCATCGCAAACGCGGCCGCTTCCCACGGCGCGTTGAAGACGGGGGCGTTGCCGTCGCGCGGCAATTCCGGCAGGTGCGCAAGCAGGTCCGACGATTCGCCCAACCCTGCATGCGCAGCGACTGTCGTTGTCATGGTTGTCATAGCTTTCGCGCCTGTTCCGGCGCGCTCAGTGTTCCTGTCCATGCTCGCCCGCGGGTTCGAGGTACGGTTCCCAGCAGTCGACGCATACCGATGCGGCGCTCGTATCGTCGCCCCACAGCTCCGCCGCCGCGAAGCGCACGGTATAAAGCCAGCGCGGCTGCTCGCCCTGCCCGATCGCATGTGCATCGGGAAACACATGCGCACCGCGCACCGCGACGATTTCGCCGCGCTTGCCGCGACAATAGCGCGGCAAGCGCGTGTGCGTCGCCGGATTCATTTCGCGCGCGCGCACCGCGTCGCCGGCGACAAAGCGCGCCGGATCGGCCATCGGCCTGTCGTATGGAAAGCCGCGTGACAACGTCGGGCGCACTTGCGCTGCCTCAAGCACGCGCTTGAGGCGCGCGGCCGGCCCCGCCGGCCTGCCCGCTTCGATTTCTTCCGCAGTGGCGAGGCCGTGTTCGATCAGCAGCTTGCAAAGGCCGTCGAACCAGATCTCGTAGTACGTATCGGCGAGGTACCGCGCGGGAGGCAGACTTTCGCGCGCTGCGCGCGACATGTCGATATTCCACGTGCCTGTCGCGCCCATCGCGAGCGTCAGCGCAAGGACGCGCGGCTCCCAGTCCGCGTGGAAGATCGGCTCGTCGCGCTCGGGCTGCACGGGGCCGAAGCTCTGCATGCCGCCCATATCGTGTGCGCCGTTCATGCGCGTACTCCTTGCGCGTCTCGGGACGCATGCGGCAAGCCCGTGCCGATCATCGAGTCGCGCGTGACGAGTTCCGCGAGCGCCTCTTCGCTGAAGCCATCGGTTCCTTCGGGACGCATCGGCAGCACGAGATAGCGCAATTCGGACGTCGAATCCCAGACGCGGAATTCGACGTCTTCGGGCAACTCGTAGCCGAACTCTTTCAGCACGCCGCGCGGATCGATCACGACGCGCGAGCGGTATGGCGCCGACTTGTACCAGACCGGCGGCAAGCCGAGCACCGGCCATGGATAGCACGAACACAGCGTGCAGACGACCATGTTGTGCACGCGCGGCGTGTTCTCGAGCACGACCATATGTTCGCCGCCGCGGCCCGAATAGCCGAGCGACGCGATCGCGGCGGTCGCGTCGTCGAGCAGCCACGCGCGGTATTGCGGATCGCTCCACGCGCGCGCGACCACGCGCGCGCCGTTGCGCGGTCCGATCTGATGCTCGTAAGTTTCGATCAGCACGTCGAGCGCCTGCGGGTCGACGTAGCCCTTCTCGACCAGCAGCGACTCGAGCGCGCGCACGCGCAGCTCCATTTCCGATAAGGCGCTGCCCTCGTGGGCATGGTCATGGCCGTGTTCATGCCCGGCTTCATGCGGATCGTGCGGTATGGGGTTTTCGTGGCTCATCGCGGTTCGATTCCCGAATGCGGAAGGTGGCTGATCGGCGTGCCTCGCCGATGTGTTGTCGATGTACTCGTCGATTTTCTGTTTGACGTGCCGCATCGACGGGCATGGGCGACGGTCGCGACGGATAACGAAGCGACCCACTCAGTATCGTTTGCCAGGCTGACGAATGCAATCTTCAGACGATGCGCACGCATCTCACCGCGCGTATCGACCGGCGCTCGCGGCGGCGGACACGCGTCGCACGCGCGCCTCGCTCGGGCGGTACAATTGCGGTTTCGTCTAACGAACGAGTCCATCGACGATGATGCGCTGGCGATAGCCCGCAGTGCACCCAGCCGTGCATCCAGTAGCGTACCGGGCAGTGCGCTTCGGTTGCACGATCATCCCAACCGGAATTGTCTGGCCGTCGCATTTCGGGCGGCAGGCCGGCCACCGCATCGTTATTGATTGCGCCCGCTCGCGCAGCCCTTCGTTCTTCGCTTCTTCAAACACACGAGGTAAGCGCGCGGCCCATTGGCCCGCGCGTCGTCGCACATGGCCGACAGGAAAACCGCTCAAGGCACGCAGGCATTTCGCAGCGTCCTCGCTTTTGTATTCGCACACTGGTGGCGGCAGCCGGCGCGCGTCGCCACGGTCGCGGCGTTCGCGCTGTGCGGCGCGCTCGCCGACGTGATGACGCCGCTGTTCGCCGGACGGCTCGTCGATGCGCTGTCCGCCGGCGCCGCCAGCGTGGCCGCGAAGGCGCAGGCGTGGGACGCCGCGTCGCACGCGTTCGGCGCATTGATTGCGCTCGGCTTCACGGGCATGGTGCTGCGCCAGCTCGTCTATCGCAACATCATCACGATGACGCTGCGCATGATGAGCGAGATCGCCGCGAGCGGCTTTCACCGCGTGCAGCGCTTTGCGACCGACTGGCATGCGAACAGCTTCGCGGGCTCGACCGTGCGAAAGATCACGCGCGGCATCTGGGCGCTCGATCTGCTCAACGACACCTTGCTGATTACGCTGATGCCCTCCTGCGTGATGCTGATCGGCACGACAATCGTGCTCGGCACGCGCTGGCCAGTGATGGGTGCGATCGTCGGCGTCGGCTCGCTGCTCTATATCGGCGTGACGGCCACGCTGTCGCTGCGCTATGTCGCGCCGTCGGCACGGCTCGCCAATATGTGGGACACGCGTCTTGGCGGCTCGCTCGCGGATGCCGTCAGTTGCAACGCGGTGGTCAAGGCGTTCGGCGCCGAACATCGCGAGGAAGCCCGGCTCGCGCGTGTCATCGCGAAATGGAGCAAGCGCACGCGCCGCACGTGGAGCCGCGGCACGACCAACGGCGGCCTGCAAAGCGCGATGCTCGTGCTGATGCAGGCGGCGATCGTCGGCACGGCGCTCTGGCTGTGGACGCACGACAAGGCGAGCGTCGGCGACATCACGTTCGCCCTGACCACCTTCTTCATGCTGCAAGGCTATCTGCGCGACATCGGCCAGCACGTGCGCAACCTGCAGCGCTCGATCAACGATATGGAAGAGCTCGTCGCGCTCGAGCACGAACCGCTCGGCATCGAAGACAGGCCGGGCGCGCGTCCGATCGACATCGTGCGCGGCGAAATCCGCTTCGAACACGTGACGTTCCGCTATGGCGCGGCGCAGGCGCCGCTCTACGAAGATCTGTCGATCCGCATTGCGCCGGGCGAGCGCATCGGGCTCGTAGGCCACTCGGGCTCGGGCAAGACGACCTTCGTCAAGCTGATCCAGCGGCTCTACGACATCGACGCGGGCCGCATCACGATCGACGGCCAGGATATCGCGCAGGTACAGCAGGCGTCGCTGCGCCGGCAGATCGCGATCGTCCAGCAGGAACCGGTGCTGTTTCACCGTTCGCTCGCCGAGAACATCGCGTACGCGCGCCCTGATGCGACGCTCGCGGAAATCGAGCGCGCCGCGCGTCTGGCCAGCGCGCATGAATTTATCGACGCGTTGCCGCAAGGCTACGACACGCTCGTCGGCGAGCGCGGCGTCAAGCTCTCGGGCGGCGAGCGGCAGCGCATCGCGATCGCGCGCGCGTTTCTCGCCGACGCGCCCGTGCTGATTTTCGACGAAGCGACGTCGAGCCTCGACAGCGAAAGCGAGGTGCTGATCCAGCAATCGATGGAGCGGCTGATGGCGGGACGCACGACGCTCGTCGTCGCGCACCGGCTGTCCACCGTGCGCTCGCTCGACCGGCTGCTCGTGCTCGACAAAGGCCGCATCGTCGAGGAAGGCCCGCACGAACGGCTGATCGAGCGCGAAAACGGCCTGTACCGCCGGCTTTTCACGCGTCAGGCAGTCGAACTCGCGAAGGGCATGCTCGACGACGGCAGCCGCGCCGGCAGCGGCGCAACTCACGATGCCGACAGCGCGATCGACGAGGCGAGCGCAGCGCCGCCCGTCGAGTACGCAGGCGACCCGAGCGCGACCCACGGGCTCGGGCCGATCAGCGCAAACCGGTAAGCGTTAGCCGCGCCTTGCGGCCCGCAACTGCCGCTTATCTGCCGCTATCTGCCGGCAGCGGCAAAACCTTGTCTTCGCCTCGCTGCTGAACGATTTGATCCGTGCGAGCATGCCTTTGCGACGATGGATCATATCGGCGCTTAACCCCCTGCCCTACGATTCTTTTCAGGCCGGGCGCAACAGCGCAGTCCGGCAGCGAACGGATCCCGGAGGTTAAGGCAATGGCACCAGTCGAACGGTTTGAGTATGTGTTTCTCGGCGGCGGCAAAGGCGGCAAGACGCTCGCGGTCGAACTGGCGAAAGCCGGCCGGAAAGTCGCCGTGGTAGAGCGCGGCATGATCGGCGGCTCCTGTATCAATGTCGCGTGTATTCCGACGAAATCGCTGATTCAGACTGCGCGGCTCATGCACGCGGCCCGCGAGGCCGAAAAGCTCGGCGCCGCGCCGCAAGCAGGCGGGCTCGATATGAAGCGCGTCTATCAGCGCGTGCGCTCGATCGTGGACGGAATGGTCGACATCAATATGAGCGCGTTCCAGACGTCCGGGCTCGACCTGATCATCGGCGATGGCCGCTTCATTGCGCCGCGCACGATCGAAGTGACGCTCGCGAACGGCGACCAGCGCGTCGTGTTCGGCGATCACGCCTTCATCAACACGGGCACGACCGCCGCGGTTCCCGATATCGACGGCCTGCGTTATGCCGCGCCGCTCACGCACGTCGAAGCGCTCGAACTCGACACGCTGCCCGAGCATCTGATCGTGTTCGGCGGCGGCTATATCGGTCTCGAAATGGCGCAGGCGTTCCGGCGTCTCGGCAGCCGCGTGACGCTGCTGCAGGAAGCCCCGCGCGTCGCGATGCGCGAAGACGCGGACGTCGCCGCGGCGATCACGGCCGCGCTCGTGCAGGACGGCATCGATGTGCGCGTGAATACGCGGGCGGTCAAGGTGGAAGGCCACTCGGGCAAAAGCGTGCGTGTCACGCTGACCGACGGCAGCACGCTCGACGGCACGCATATTCTCGTCGCGGCGGGCCGCACGCCGAATACGCGCGACATCGGCCTCGAGGAAGCCGGCGTCAAACTCGACGAGCGCGGCTTTATCGTCACCGACGAACGGCTCGCGACGAGCGCGCCCAATACGTGGGCGATCGGCGAAGTGGCCGGCACGCCGATGTTCACGCACGCATCGTTCGACGACTACCGTGTGCTGAAGTCGAGCCTCGCGGGCGGCACGTACACGACGGCGAATCGCACGATACCGTATGCGCTTTTCATCGAACCGGAACTCGCGCGCATCGGCCTCAACGAAACGGAAGCCGCGGGGAAAGGCATCAAGGTGCGGGTCGCGACGCTGCCGATGGCCGCGGTGCCGCGCGCGCGCACGAACCAAGAAACGGCCGGTTTCATGAAGGCGCTCGTGGCGGCCGATTCGGACGAGATCGTGGGCTTCACGATGGTCGGCACGCAGGCTGGCGAAGTGGTGTCCGCGGTGCAGATGGCGATGCTCGGCAAGCTGCCGTACACGGCGGTGCGCGATGCGATCCTGAGCCATCCGACCATCGGCGAAGGGTTGAACCTGCTGTTTGCGAAGGTGCCGCCGAGAGTCTGAACCCGGCGTGAACCCGGCCCGAATCTGGCATGAAGCGGGCTTGAAGCGGGCATGAAGCGGGCTTGAAGCGGGCTTGAAGCACGCATCAAGCAACCTCACTCGTGCCGTCAGCGATGCCGACGGCACACAAAAACCCGCAGCGAATGCTTAAAAGTGAAAGCGGCTATGCAATAATCGCGGCTTGTCCCTGTCGCCTAGCGCCGCTCATCGCCGCATCAGCCTGCTCATGTCGTCCGACCAGAAGGGTCTCATCGCTCCTGTCATCGTCGCGTTCGCGATGTTCATGGAGACGGTCGACGCGAACGTGATCGTCACGGCGCTGCCCCAGATGGCGCGCACCTTTGCTGTAGACCCGGTCACGCTGAAGATCGCGGTCACGAGCTACGTGCTCGGTCTCGGCGTGTTTATTCCCGTTTGCGGCTGGCTGGCGGACCGCTACGGCGCACGTACCGTATTTCGCACCGCAATCGGCATCTTCGTCGCCGGTTCGCTGGCATGCGCGGCCTCCACATCGCTCGGCATGTTCACCGTCGCGCGCTTCGTGCAGGGCATCGGCGGCGCGATGATGGTGCCCGTCGGCCGCATCATCATCTTTCGCAGTGTCGAGCGTTCGGACTTCATTCGCGCAATGAACTACCTGAGCCTCACGTCGCTGCTGGGCCCGGCCGCCGGGCCGCTGCTGGGCGGCTTCATCACGACGTATCTGCACTGGCGGCTGATCTTCTTTATCAACATTCCGGTCGGCATCGTCGGCATCCATCTGACCAACCGATTCATCGCGAATACGCGCGAGCCGCATCCAGGGCCGCTCGACTGGTTCGGGTTTCTGCTGTCCGCAGGCGGCGCCTCGGCGTTCATGCTCGGCCTCGCTCTGGTCGGCAGCGAGCTGATCGCCGATTCGACTGCGTGGACGATGACCTTCGCGGGCGCGATCGCATTGGCTTTCTATGTGCTCTATGCGCGCTATGCGACGCGGCCGCTGCTCGATCTGCGCTTTTTCCGCGTGCCGACGTTTCAGGCGAGCGTGATGGGCGGATCGCTGTTTCGCATCGGGCTCGGCGCGGTGCCGTTTCTATTGCCGCTCGTGCTGCAGGAAGGTCTCGGCATGAGCGCGTTCGAGTCGGGCCTCATTACGTGCGCGTCGGCGATCGGCGGCCTCTTCATGCGCACGCTCGCATCGCGCACGCTGCATCGCTGGGGCTTTCGCACCGTGCTGATGTACAACGCCGCGTTCTCGGGTATCGCGATTGCCGCGTGCGGCCTGTTTTTCCCCGGCACGCCGACATGGCTGATCTGGGGCGTCGTGCTGCTTGGCGGCTTCTTCCCGGCCTTGCAGTTCACGAGCCTCAATTCGATGACCTACGCCGAAATCGAAACACGCGACGTCGGACGCGCGACGAGCCTCGGCAGCGTGGTTCAGCAGATGTCGCTGGGCCTCGGCGTGACCATTGCCGGCATCGTCGTGCAGCTCACGCGGTCGCTGCATGGTCATACGCAGATCGAATGGTCCGATTTCTGGCCGGCGTTCCTGACGGTGGGGCTGTGCTCGTTCGCGTCGATTGCGGTCACGCGGCGCCTCGCGCCGAATGCCGGCGACGAGATTGCGCGCGGCAAGCGCATGGAGGTCACGTCGAAGCGTTGAGCGGTCGCGCAAGCGGCCACACCGATACACCGCGCGAATCGATCCGCACGGCTCGATTGCGGCCTGCGTCGGCAAGCGCAGATTCATCGCCGACGTCGAAGCGATGACCGCCGACGTCGAGCACCGCATAGCGGTCCCCGTGGCGCAGTTCGATGCGTTCGAGCGTGCCGCGATACAGGCTGCGTTCGGTGTTCGCGCCGTTTGTGCCGTTCGCGCCGTTTGTGCCGTTCGCGCCGTTTGTGCCGTTCGCGCCGTTTGTGCCGTTCGCGCCGTTCATGTCGTTCGTGCTCGCATGCTCGGCGGCCGTTTCATCGTCGAGCACCGAGATCGCTCGCGGCGACACGCGCCACATCACCGCCTGGCCGGCCGCGAGCGAAGGTGTCGCAATGGCTTCGATGACGAGACCAAGCGGCGTCTCGATACGCCCATCGCCGCGCATCATGCCCTCGCCGACGTTATGCAGGCCCAGCAATTCGGCGACCCGCAGGCTCGCCGGCCGCTCGAACACATCGGCGATCGAGCCCGTCTGCAGCACGCGGCCGTGCTCGATCACCAGCAGTTCGTCGGCGAGCAGCGCGGCTTCGTCGGGATCGTGCGTGACGAGCACCGTCACCGCCGCGATCTCGCGCTGCAGCTCGCGCAGCGATTGCTGCAGGCGCCGGCGGCGCGGCGTATCGAGCGCCGAGAACGGTTCGTCGAACAATAGCAACTGGCTGTGCCGTGTCAACGCACGCGCGAGCGCCACGCGCTGACGCTGCCCGAACGACAATGCGCGCGGCAAGCGCGCCGTCAATGACGCGAGACCCAGGTGCTCGATCCAGTAGCGCGCGCTCGCGGCATCCGCATCGCGCGGAAACGACAACTGCTGCGCGACCGTCATGTGCGGAAAAAGCCCGTAATCCTGCGGCATGTAGCCGATCTGCCGCTGCTCCGGCGCAAGCGGCGCGAGTTCGCGTGCACCGAGCGTCACCACGGACCCGTCGTTGCGTTCGAGGCCGGCAATCATCCGCAACGCGAGCGACTTGCCCGATCCGGACGGCCCGATGATCGCGAGGCGCCGCGTCGTGGGCGCCCATTCGATATCGAGATCGAACGCGCCGAGGTCGCGGCGCAACTGGAACGCGAGGCGCGCATCGGGTTGCGCCGGCAGCGGAACAGTGGCAGCTGTCGCTACGGCGGCAGGTTCGTCGCCGTTTTCCTGCGGCACATCGGCGTGCGGCGCCGCGCGGCGGCCCGCCACGGAGAGCACCGCGCAGATCACCGCGATCGCAAGCGTCGGCAGCAGCAACGGCATCATCGCGGGCAAGCCCTGGCCGCCGAACACGACGTACGTATAGACGGGCAGCGAGTACGGGTGATAAGCGACCATCACGGTCGCGCCGAACTCGCCGAATGCGCGCAGCCAGGCGAGCGCGAGACCCGCGCGAATCGCCGGCCACGCGATCGGCAGCGTGACGCGGAAGAAGCGGCTGCCCGCATGATGACCGAGCGTCGCAGCGACGTCGTCGAAGACCGGGTCGACCGCCGCGAACGCCGAGCGCGCGGCGATGATCAGAAACGGCGCGGCGACGAAGGTCTCCGCGAGCACGATGCCCGCGAACGAATCGGTCAGCACGCCGCCGAAAAGACGCCCAAGCGGGCTATACGGTCCTAACAGGAATAGCAGCAGAATGCCGCTTGTGAGCGGCGGCAGCGCAAGCGGCAACTGCACGATGAAACCAAGCGCGGCCATCGCGCGCGACGACGAGCGCGCGAGCGCATAACCGAGCGGCACTCCGCCCACGAGGATTAGAAGCGCGGCCACACTTGCGCTCGCGACCGACACGCCGACGGCGGAACCCATCGTGTGCCAGTCGACATGGGCCCAGTCCGCGTGATCGATCTGCGGCAGCGCCGCGATAAACGGCGCGCACAGATAAATGGCAAGCAGGCCGCCGAGCCACAGCAGCGGTCGCGCGGCGTGGCGCGTCATGGCAGGCTTGTCCTCATGCTCATTGCGCGGCGTCGATCACCGCCTGCACCGACGGCGGAATCGCCTGCACGTTACCGACCACGGTCGGCTTCACGACGTCGACGCCATGCTCCTCAAGCAACTGGCGCCCTTTCGCGCTCATCAGGAAGTCGACGAAGCGCGCGGCGCCCTTTGCATTCGGCGCGTCGCCGAGAATCGTGATCGTGTAGCTCGCCTTCGCCTGCAGTTCCGGCGCGGGACGAATGGCCGGGATTTTCAGGTCCGAGGTCTCGGTCGAGTAGAAGAAGCCTGCGTCGAGCTGGCCCGACTGCAGACGGCCGACGAGCGTCTCTTCCGGCAGCACCTGGTCCGGATTTTCCGGCGCGCCGAGCGTCTTTTGCACGAGGTCCGGCTGTTTATAGAGCGCTGCCGCCTTCGTCACCATCTCGACCGTGAACGCGCCCTTCGGGTCGAGCTTCGGGTCCGTGCGGCCGATGCGGATACCCGGTTCCTGCAATACCTCGTCCCAGCGCTTCGATTTGAACTGCGCGGCGAATCGGCTTTGCGGGTTGTAGCCGATCATGAGCGGCGATTCCGCGAAACTCACATACCACGTCACATGATTGCCGTTGGCCTCGCCCATCAGGCTCGTGTTGACCTTTGGGCTCGCGCTGATGAAAACGTCGCCGCGGCGCAGCTTGCCTTTGATTTCATTGGCGATCTTGTTCGAACCGGCGGCGTAGCCCTGGAAGTGAACGCCGGTCTCCTTTTCGAAGGCCGGACCGACGCTGCGCTCCATCAGATTCACGAGCGAACCCGCGTACAGCACATCGACCGTGCCGTCCTGCGCCGACGCACCCTGTGCACCGAACGCCGCGGCCGCCACGACGATAACCGACGCAACCAGCTTACGAACCATGTCATTCCCCGTACCGTTATTAAGTCGACTATATTACGATGCGCGCAACGCTGCATCGAACTTCCCCGCTTTCACTCATGCTCAAGGAGAACACTATGCGCACCAGCGCCCGTAACCAGTTTCCCGGCATCGTTGCCGACGTGAAGACCGGTGCCGTCAACGACGAGATCACGCTGCGCACGCAGGACGGCCTCGAAATCGTCGCGATCATCACGCACGGCAGCGCGGCTTCGCTGGGCCTCGCAGCGGGCAAGCCGGCGTTCGCGCTGATCAAGGCATCGTCGGTGCTCGTGATGGTCGACGCGGACGCGAGCAAGGTGTCCGCGCGCAACTGCATCGCGGGCATCGTTGCGTCGGTCACGAAGGGCGCCGTCAACGCGGAGGTCGTGATCGCCGCGCAAGGCGGGGCGAAGATCGCCGCGATCATTACCAACGACAGCGTCGATCGCCTGGGCCTTGCGAACGGCAAGGCGGCAGCGGCAATCTTCAAGGCGTCGAGCGTGATCGTCGGCGTGGATTGATCGCGCCGGCTGTCGTCTGATCGATGCCTTGCGGGCCACTGCCTCGCATGACGATGGGCATCTCAACGCAGCGGCCGCACGCCGGTTACGCTCGTGCTGCCGCTTTTTGCCTGCTTCTTGCCTTCTTGCCCGCCTCTTGCCCGCTTCGTGACCTTCGTGTCCGTCGTATCTTTCGTCTCGTTCCGTCGTTCGACACCCTTGCCCGGCCGATTGCATCAAGCGCGTCGCGCATTTCATCGGGCACGTGAGGCCAGGCGCCGCAAGCAGCTCGCGCGGCTTACCGCAACGATATGACCGGTGTCGATCGAATTTTCCCCAGCGCTTGCGCTACACGCAGCGTAATATACCTACCGATATATCGACAGGCAAGCGCTAGTTTCGAGTAACGCGGCATGGCACCGGAAATGGAGCATTCGAGCATGACAGCAACGCACCAGACGAACGGCGCAAACCAGACAGAGCGCGAAGCATCGGCGCAAAACGCCATGCTTTCGCTAACAGGCGACTTTCAACGTCCGCTCACGCTGACGCTCGACCAGCTGCGCGATCGCGCAAACGCGCGCGCCGACCCGTTCGACCTGCGCTGCTTCACGACCAACCGTTTCATCCGCAAAGTGGACAGCTACCGCGGCGTATTGCTGAAAGATCTCATCGAAGTGGCCGGCCTGCGCAACGACCGGCCGGGCGATTTCAAGCGGACCATCTTTATCGCCGTTGCCCACGACGGCTATGCGGTCACGTTCTCGTGGCACGAGCTGTTCAACACGCCGGTCGGCGAACGCGTGCTTGTCGCGTTCGAGCGCGGCGGCGCGCCGCTTGCGATCGAAGACGGGGCGCCACTGCTGTTTTCCGCGGGCGATATCCTGCCCGCGCCGCGCCACGTCAAGCGCCTCGCGGGCATTGTCGCGCGCGTGGTGGCGCCCTGACCGGTCAAGCCGCTATCGAGCCGCGATCAAGGCCGCCAGCACAGCGGCCATCGCGCGAGCCAGCTAGAAGCGGTGCCGCAAGCCGACGCGCGTCGCGACCTGGTTGTTCGCGCCGGCGCCCGAGGTGCCGAGCATCGCCGGCACTGTGCCGATCTGCGCCTGCACCGGCACGTCGCGCCCCGCGACCGTATTGCTGCCCGATGCAATCTGATAGACGGCGAGCAGGTAGACGTCGGTACGCTTGGACAGCGCGTAGTCGAGCGCGCCGGTGACTTGATGCCATTTTCCGCTGAAGCGGTCGTCGAGATCCGAGAACGTATAGCCGAGCCCCGCCGCAAGCGCGGGCGTGAAGCCGTAGCGGCCGCCGATTTCATAGTTGTTCAGCCGCGACGAAGCGCCCGTGAGCGGTTCGAAGGTCGTATGCGTCCAGTTGCCCCACACGAGGCCCGCGCCGATCGCGACGCGCGCACCGATGCCATAGGTCTCGAGGTCGCGCAGGCCGCCCGTGTTCACGTTCGCGATGCTGACGCTGAACGGTGGCGTCGCGCCGTTCGGATAGCGGATGTTCGTGTACGCGGCGCCGATGCCGAATGGCCCCTGTGCGTAGTTCGCGCCGAAACTGTACGCGCTCGACGCGCCCTGTTGCGAGGCGCCGCCGGCCGTGACGGTCGGCGTGCCGGCGAACGCGCCGGCCCGATTCGAAAACCCGTACATCGCGCCGAACGTCAGGCCCGAGATATTCGCGCTGCTGAACTTCACCGCGTTGTTGATGCGGCTCGCGCTCAACTGGTCGACATCGTTGATATGCCAGCCGTAGTTGCCGGCGGGCGTCTGGCTGCCGGTCGTGTAATTCGCGCCGAGGTAGTCGGTCGAGAACGAATACTGGCGGCCGAACGCCAGCGTGCCGATGCCGTTCTTCGAAACGCCGACGTATGCCTGCCGCCCGAACAGCGCGCCGCCCTGCCCGATCGAACCGTCGGCGCTGCTAAAGCCGTTTTCGAGCACGAACAGCGCCTTCAGCCCGCCGCCCAGATCTTCCGTGCCGCGCACGCCCCAGCGGCTGCCGGACGCGACGCCGTCCGCGTATTTGACGAGGCTCGCATGGCCCGTCGGCGTGGCCGAGTTCGAGACATAGCTGATGCCGGCATCGATGATGCCGTAGAGCGTGACGCTGCTTTGCGCATGCGCGCTGCTCGTGGCCGCGGCAATTGCACCGAGACCGCCGGCTACTGCGGCTGCATTGAAGATTTTTTTCATTTAGACATCCTTTTTAAAGATTTCACGCGTCCGCGACGGGCGCAAACGCAGCGTGGTTTGTTCGATTCGGAAAATGCCGCTTCGCAGGCCGCCACGAGTCGCGACGCAAAAGCGCGCGCAGACAGCCGCGCGCACCACGCGCGGCGGCTAGCCGGGCACGGCACGATGGCGATTCGGTTCGAGGGAATGTTTAACGGTCTTTGTCGCCCGTGTCGGGCGGCCCGCGCCTTACCCAGGGTATGGGAGCCCGCGCGAAGCATTGTGTCCGGCAATGTAGCGCGCAGTTATATCTCGATAAAGGGCCGGCAGGCGATCTGTATCGTTTTGCAGACAGCACGCATGCCGCTTCCGGAAACGACTGTGCAATACGCGTTCATGGCACGGCGACACCGTACGCCACGCGCAGCGCCTGTCGTGTATCCTTTCGCAGATTCGAACCGTCAGAACAACGCGTCCCCATCGCGGCCTACAACGATGAAAACTTCGACAACCGTGAAACCCGAGGTCAGGTTCCGCATGCGCATCCAGCAGGCCGATACGATCGCGCTCGGTCCCGGAAAGGTCGCGTTGCTCGAAGCGGTCAGGGAGCACGGCTCGATCTCGGCCGCGGCGCGCAGCCTCAACATGTCGTACCGGCGGGCGTGGCTGCTGATGGATGAACTGAACCGGTCGCTGAAGTCGCCGGCGACGGTCGCCGAGCATGGCGGGCAAAGCGGCGGAGGCTGCGCGCTGACATCCGTCGGCGAGGAAATCATCCGGCTGTATCGCGGCATCGAAACCGAGGCGTATGCAGCCTGCGCAGCCGAGATCTCGGCCTTGACGCGAATGATCCGGCGATAGGCCGTGTGTGGGGCACGCTCGGCCGTGCCGCAAACAGAACCGCGACACGCGCGCCGTCGGCCCGGGCGTCGGCACTGCGGCCGGCCGCGAGCCGCGCGATCAGTTCGACGAAGCCCGCCACGCTATGTGCGAGTCTGGCCGCTCGCCGCGTAGATCGCCTGCCGGATGCGCGGATACGTGCCGCAGCGGCAGATCACCGGCGTCATCGCCTGATCGATATCCGCGGGGCCGGGCTTGTGGTTGCGCATCAGCAGCGCGCTGGCCGCCATCAGTTGCGCGCTCTGGCAGTAACCGCACTGCACGACGTCGATGCGCAGCCATGCGGCCTTCAGTGCGCGCGCCTGCGCTCCGCCGAGCCCTTCGATCGTCGTGATCTTCGCGCCGTGCAGTTGCGCGACCGGCTTCGTGCAGCAGGTCTGCGCGGCGCCGTCGATATGCAGCGTGCACGCGCCGCATACGCCGACGCCGCAGCCGAACTTCGTGCCGGTCAGTTTCAGCTCGCAACGCAGCACCCACAGCAGCGGCGTCGCCGGATCGGAGCGGATCGCCGTGTCGTGTCCATTGATGTTCAGAGACAGCATCGTCGTCTCCATCGCCCGGCATGGCGGGCAAACTCGAACTTACGCGAGCTTGAGCGGCAGCGAGCGCAGCCTCTGCCCCGTCAGCGCGAATATCGCGTTCGCGACCGCCGGCGCGACGGGTGGCGTCGCCGCCTCGCCGACGCCCTGCGGATGCTCGCGGCTCGACATGATTTCAGTTTTGATCCGCGGGCATTGCTCCATTCGCACGACCGGATAGTCGCTGTAATACTGCTGCTTCACGGCTCCGCCCTCGAGCGTGATCGATTCGTAAAGCGCCGCGGATAATCCGAACACGATCGCCCCTTCGAGCTGCTGCGCGATCAGATTCGGATTCACGGGCAAGCCGCAATCGATCACGCAGACCACGCGGTTCACATGGATCGTCCTCTCCTTATCCGCCTCCACCGATACTTCGGCAACCTGACCGACGATGCTGCCGAACGCCTGGTGCAGCGCGATGCCACGCGCCTGCGCAAGGCCGCGTTCATCGGCTTCGAGCGGCGTGCGCCAGCCCGCGAGCTGCGCAACCCGGCGTAGTACCGCGAGATGACGCGGGTGATGGGCAAGCATCGCGGCGCGGAACGCAACGGGGTCTTTGCGCGCGGCGGCCGCCAGTTCGTCGACAAAGCTCTCGACGAAGAACGCCTGATGCGAATGCCCGACCGAACGCCAGAAGCCGACCGGCACCGGCAGCGCGACCGGCTTGTGGCCGATGCGCACATTCGGCCATTCGTACGGCTGGTCGAACGCGCCTTCGTCGCTGGTCTTGTCGAGGGTGCGGCCAAGCGCTGCAACGAAACCCGGCACCCCGTAGTTGCGCGCGAGCCAGCTCGTCACGATCGACTGGCTTGCCGACGTGTTGCGCCATGCGGTCACCGTGCCCGCATCGTCGAGACCCGCGGTGAAGCGCGATACGCAGGCCGGCCGATAGAAGTCGTGCGTCGTGTCCTGCGGGCGCGTCCAGATCGTCTGCACGGGTGTGCCGCGCACGCGGTTCGCGATCGCAACCGCTTGCGCGATGTAATCCATCTCGAGCCGCCTGCCGAAGGCGCCGCCGATCAGTTGCGGGCGCAAGTCGACTTTCTCTTCGGCTACGCCGAGCATCTGCGCCGTATAGCGGCGCGCGACGTCGGGCACCTGCGTCGCGGCCCAAACGATCGCCGAACCGTCGTTTCCGACCTGTGCCGTGCAATTGATCGGTTCGAGCGCCGCATGCGCGAGATACGGCGCATGGTATTCGGCGCTGACCGTGCGTGCGGCAATGCCGAGTGCGGCATCGGCATCGCCGCGTGCGTACCACGTGTGGCCCGCGCTTTCGTCGAGCGCCGCGGAAAGGCGCTGCATGGCATCCATGCTCGACACGCGCGTATCGTCGTCGATCCGCCATTCGCACTTCACTGCGTCGAGCGCGTGCATTGCCGCGTACGCGTTGTCGGCAATCACGGCAACGCCCCCCGTGCCGCCGTGAAACGGCGGTACCGCGAATACGCTGACGACGCCACGCTGCATGGCCGCGGCGGCGCCGTCGAAATGCGCGACAGCGCCGCCCAGCACCGGGCACATCGCGACACTTGCGTAGAGCAGACCGTCGGGCGTCGCATCGATGCCGAAGCGCGCCGAGCCGTCGAGCTTCGACGACGCCTCGATACGCGCGAGCGGTTTGCCGATCAGCCTGAATGCGGCCGGATCTTTCAGTGCGACCTTGCGTGGCAGCGCCTGGCGCGCCGCAAGCGGCGCAAGCTCGCCGTACGTTGCGCTGCGCCTTGCCGAGGTCATGCCGTCGGCGGGCGCGTCGATCGGCCCGTCGTAGACGCGGCCTGCTTTCGTATGGCACTGCTCGACAGGCACGCCCCACTGCGTCGCGGCCGCCTCGATCAGCATGGCGCGCGCCGCGGCGCCGGCCTCGCGCATCGGCAGCCACGCATCGTTGAGCGACGTCGAGCCGCCCGTCATCATCGAGCCTGCTTCGCGCGCGCCCTTGCGCGCAAGCCACGTGAAGAGCCCCTTGACCACGCTGTCGTCGTCGGGACGAAACGGCAGGTTGCCGGCGACGCTTTCCACGTTGTTGTAAATCCTGTCGACCGGCGCGTCCTCGACGCCGACCGTAGCCCAGTCCGCGTCGAGTTCCTCGGCGACCAGCATCGCGAGGCCCGTGTGCACGCCCTGCCCCATCTCCGCGCGGCAAACCATCACGGTCACGCGGTTGTCGGCGTCGATCTTGACCCAGCCGTTCATCGCCGTCTGCGCGGGGTGCATCACAAGCGGCTCCGCCGGCTTCAGCCGCTGCCGCGGCGGCAGTGCGGACCAGCCGACCACGAGCGCACCGAGCGTCGAGGCACCGCCGACAAGGAAGGTTCTACGCTTGACCATGGCACGCTACGAAGCGGTTCTTGACGATGGTTATATCGGTCGCCACGGCCCACCGGGCGCCTCTGACCGGCGGCAGAGGTCGCGGTGAGCGGACATCAGGTAAAACGCACAGGCGCGGATCCGAATGAAAGCAGGCGCGGCGATCAGCGAGCACGGCCGGGATCCGTGCCACCGTCCGTCGTCGCCGCGCAGCGCCCGATTTTCGGTCCGGCTGCGCAGTCGCGCCTTCCTGCATCTTAGTGCGCGGAATCGCACCTGCGTAGGCCGGGAATGCAATTCGCTAACGTCTCTGCGTCGATAGATACGGAGGAACCACCATGGCAAGCGTGTTTCAGGAATTCAAGCAGTTCGCGGTCAAGGGTAACGTGATGGATCTCGCGGTCGGTGTGATCATCGGCGGCGCGTTTTCGACGATCGTCAATTCGATCGTGAAGGATCTGATCATGCCGATCGTCGGCATCGTGACCGGAAACATCGACTTCTCGAACAAGTTCCTGCGGCTCGGCGCGATACCGGCGACCTTCAAGGGCAACCCGGATTCGTACAAGGACCTGCAGACGGCAGGCGTCGCCGTGGTCGGCTACGGCTCGTTCATTACCGTCGTGCTCAACTTCCTGATTCTCGCGTTTATCGTCTTTCTGCTCGTCAAGTTCATCAACAAGCTGCGCGAGCTCGAAAGGACCGAAGCCGAAACGCCGGCGGCGCCGGCCGCGCCGCCCGAGGACGTCCTGCTGCTGCGCGAGATTCGCGACGAGCTCAAGGATCAAAGGCAGCGCGCCTGAAGGCGGCGCGAACGGCGTTGCAGCGGCGCGCGGACGATGCGGGAACGCCCCATGCTCGACCAGCGTGAAGCGGCGGCATCAGGGCGCCGCAACAAGGAGG
Source organism: Paraburkholderia sp. SARCC-3016 (assembly GCF_031119615.1). NCBI lineage: Bacteria > Pseudomonadati > Pseudomonadota > Betaproteobacteria > Burkholderiales > Burkholderiaceae > Paraburkholderia > Paraburkholderia sp. SARCC-3016. The sequence continues at coordinate 25,987 of NZ_JAVHZD010000008.1, forward strand.
CTCTCATGCTGCCGAATCACTCAGACTCGCCCGCCCCCCTGCGCGCATCCGATCCCGCCGCGGACCCGCCGATTCCCGATCAGCCGGCTATTCCGGACGCACCGAGTCCCGGCAGGCCCGCCGACGTGCCCGACGTCGGCATTCCCGAACCTGAACCGGACCGGACGCAGCCGGAACCCGGCAAGCAGCCGGGCCAGTAGCACGACTGCGGCACGACTGCGGCATGACTGCGCGCGGCCGGGCTGCTGTGGCTTCGCTCGGCCGAACTGAAACAGTTTCGCTGCCCCCGGGTGCCCGCCCCTTCGCGGCGGCGAAGCTTCTGCTTTTGCCGTTGGAACCGCGGTGCCGATGCACGCATGCCGGTTCGTCGGCCGACGCAGGGCGATGTCGCGCGTCCTGCCCTTGCGCGCGGGCATGCGCGCAAGGGCGCGACGCGGCGCGACCTGGCGTTTTCCCTCAAAAACTATTGCTCGACCAATGCCAATTGATTTTTTAAGCTAGCGCTGTGTTTTTTGACCTTGTCAGATGCATAGCTCATGACCGCACCGACCCGCTTTAACTCGAAACTGATTCCCATCACCCGCGACACCCATGGTGTCGACATCGACCTCGTCTACGCGACCGCAAACAACCTGACGGGCAAACCGATTTACGAACGCGCGCACTGCCTGCTAATCGAGCCGGCTGAAACCGCGCTGCGCACCGCGATTGCAATCGCGCGCGACAGCGGGCTCACGCTGCGCATCTTCGACGCGTACCGTCCGCCGCAAGCGCAGCAGGTGCTGTGGGACTTTCTGCCCGATCCGACCTATATCGCCGACGTCAAACGCGGTTCGAACCATAGCCGCGGCGCCGCGGTGGACCTCACGCTCGTCGATGCAAACGGCGAAGCGCTCGAAATGGGCACTGGCTTCGATGCAATGACGGTCGAATCCGAGCACTTTCATCCGGGCCTGCCGGAACCGGTGCAGCGCAACCGGCTGATGCTGCTCGGCATCATGCACGCGGCGGGCTTCACGCATATCAAAAGCGAATGGTGGCATTACGAATTGCCGGGCGCACTCGCGCTGCCGCTGATCGACAATGCGGACAGCGGACCACTGCGGCTGATGTGATTGCCGCGCGCCGACACGCACCGCCGGTTTGCACGCGTTACAACGACTGCACAACGAATTTCACGACTATCGAGGGGAACACAGAAGATGAAACCGCGTTTGCGCAACGTGCTCGCCGCGGCCGCACTGGCTGCGGCGATGGGATTATCGCTGACGGCCACCGTGCCGGCCCGCGCCGCGACGCCGAAGGACATGCTCGTGATGGCGACGATGCTCGACGAATTCTCGACGCTCGATCCGGGCGAAGTGTACGAGCTCGTGCCCGAGGAGTACATCGCGAACACCTACGACCGGCTCGTGCGCGTGGACCTCAAGGACCCGTCGAAATTCAACGGCGACGTCGCGCAATCGTGGAGCGTGAGCCCCGACGGATTGACGTTCACGTTCAAGATCAAAAGCGGGCTCAAGTTCCATTCGGGCAATCCGCTCACGGCCGATGACGTCGCCTGGTCGATCCAGCGCACGGTGCTGCTCGATAAAGGCGCGGCCGCCGTGCTGCAAGGCATCGGCCTCACCAAAGACAACGTGCTGCAACGCGTGAAGAAGATCGACGACACGACGGTCAGCGTGACCACCGATCAGAAATACGCGCCGACCTTCGTGCTGAACGTACTCGGCGCCTGGCCCGCTTCGGTGGTCGACAAACAGCTGCTGCTCACGCACCAGAAGAACAACGACTTCGGCAACGCATGGCTGCGCACGAACGAGGCCGGCTCGGGCGCGTACAGGCTCGTCAAGTGGACCGCCAACGAAAGCCTGATTCTGCAGCGTTTCGACGGCTACCGCGTGCCGCTCGCGATGAAGCGCATCGTGTTGCGCCATGTGCCCGAAGCGGCGACGCAGCGCCTGCTGCTCGAAAACGGCGACGCCGACATTGCGCGCAACCTGAGCCCCGACGACCTCGCCGCGCTCGAGAAATCGGGCAAGGCGCATGTCGTGGCCGTGCCGCAAGCGACGCTGCTGTATCTGGGCCTGAACGTGAAGAACCCGAATCTCGCGAAGCCCGAAGTGCAGGAAGCGATGAAGTGGCTGATCGACTACAACGGCATTCAGACCAACATCGCAAAAACCACGTTCAAGGTGCACGAGACTTTTCTGCCGGAAGGCTTTCTCGGCGCGCTGAACGACAATCCTTATCGCCAGGACGTCGCGAAAGCGAAGGCGCTGCTCGCGAAAGCGGGCTTGCCGAACGGCTTCAAGGTGACGATGGACGTACGCAGCGGCTACCCGTATAACGAAATCGCGCAGGCGGTACAGGCGAATCTCGCGCAAGGCGGCATCAAGGTCGAGATCATTCCGGGCGACAACAAGCAGACGCTCGCGAAATACCGCGCGCGGCAGCACGATATCTACATCGGCGAATGGTCGGCCGACTATATCGACCCGCACAGCAACGCGCAGGGCTTCGCATGGAACCCCGACAATTCCGATAAGTCGGCGTACAAGATGCTCGCATGGCGCAATTCGTGGAACATTCCCGATCTGACGAAGGAGACGAACGAAGCGCTCGCTGAATCGTCTACCGCGAAGCGCGCACAGCTGTACCAGGCGATGCAGAAGCAGATGCTCGCCCATTCGCCGTTCGTCATCATGTTCCAGCAGGTGTCGCAGGTCGCGATGCGGCCCGGTGTAAGCGGCATCGAAGTCGGTCCGATCAACGATCTCGTGTCGTATCTGCACCTGAAGAAGCAGTAGCGAGGCAGTCACGAAGCAGCGGTAACGGAAGCGAAACCGCAATCAAACCGGCGTTGCCGTCGCGCGGCGCCCGTGCAAGGAAGCCATCATGTCGACTCCCGTCACGCCGTTCGACCGCCTGCGCGCGCTGCCTGCCCGGCACGCGGGCCTGCGCTGGGCGTTGCGCGCGCTGCGCTGGGTGGCGACGCTCGCCATTACGTTCGTCGGGCTGCTTGCCGTCACATTCGTCATCGGCCGCAAGGTGCCGATCGATCCGGTACTCGCGGTGGTCGGCGACCGCGCATCGGCCACGGCGTACGCGGCCGCACGCGCGCAGCTAGGTCTCGATCAGCCGCTGGCCGTGCAGTTCTGGCTTTACGCGCGCGACGTGCTGCATGGCAATCTCGGCGTCTCGCTGCTCACGGCCAACCCGGTGCTCGATGACATCAAACGCGTCTTTCCGGCCACGCTCGAACTCGCGACACTGTCGACCGTCATCGGTGTGCTGATCGGCATACCGCTCGGCGCGATCGCGGCGGTCCGTCATAACCGCTGGATCGATCACGTCGCGCGCTTCGTGGGCCTGATCGGCAGCTCGGTGCCCGTGTTCTGGCTCGGGCTCATGGGGCTGCTGCTGTTCTACGCGAGGCTGCATTGGGTGGGCGGCCCCGGCCGTATCGATCCGGTCTACGACGGCATGGTCGATACGCGCACCGGCAGTCTGCTGATCGATGCGCTGATCGCCGGCGAATGGGATGTATTTTTCAACGCGCTATCGCATATCGCCCTGCCGGCCGCGATTCTCGGCTATTACTCGGTCGCCTATCTGAGCCGGATGACGCGCTCGTTCATGCTCGAACAGCTGAGCCAGGAATACATCACCACGGCGCGCGCGAAAGGCCTGCCCGAGCGGCGCGTGATCTGGCGGCACGCCTTCGGCAACATCATGGTGCCGCTGCTGACCGTGGTCGCGCTGTCGTACAGCTTTCTGCTCGAAGGCTCGGTATTGACCGAGATCGTGTTCGCGTGGCCCGGCATCGGTTCATATCTGACCGGCGCGCTGCTGAATGCCGACATGAACGCGGTGCTCGGCAGCACACTCGTGATCGGCGCGACATTTATCGCGCTCAATCTGCTGACCGACGCGCTGTACCGTGTGTTCGATCCGCGCGCCCGCTGATGATGCTTCGCTACCCGCTTTCCATCTGTTTATGAGCCGTGTTCGACCTTCAACCGAATCGACTGCGTTGCCCGACGATCGCGCCTCGATCGCGCAGGACGCGCCCATGAGCGACGAGCAACCGCAGTCGTCACGCACGTCGCCGGGCTTGCGCGCGTGGCTGCTCAGCGACACGCCCGCGTCGCGCCGCCAGGCCGCGTTCGGCCGCGCGTATCGCCGGTGGCGGCGCTTTGCCGGCAATCCGTTGTCGCTGTTCGGCTTCGCGATTCTGGTGCTGCTCGTCGGCGTCGCCGCATTCGGGCCGCTCGCCGCGCCGCACGATCCGCTGCGCCAGGTCCTGTCCGACCGGCTGCTGCCGCCGGGTTCGGTATCGCACTGGCTCGGCACCGACCAGCTCGGCCGCGATATCCTGTCCCGCCTCATTTACGGCGCGCGCATCACGCTCTCGATCGCGATACTCGTGGTGATCGTGGTCGTGCCGATCGGTCTCATGATCGGTACGGTCGCGGGCTTTTTCGGCGGCTGGATCGACAACGTGCTGATGCGCGTGACCGATATCGCGCTTGCCTTCCCGAAGATCGTGCTTGCGCTCGCGTTCGCTGCCGCCGTCGGGCCCGGCGTGATCAACGCGGTCGTTGCGATTTCGATTACCGCATGGCCTGCATATGCGCGGCTCGCGCGCGCCGAAACGCTGCGGCTCGTCGATGCGGACTTCATCCACGTCGCGCGGCTGCAAGGCGCGTCGCGCGCGCGGATCCTGCTGCGCTATATCGTGCCGTTGTGCTCGTCGTCGGTGATCGTGCGTGCGACGCTCGATATGGCGGGCATCATTCTGACCGTCGCGGGCCTCGGTTTTCTTGGCCTCGGTGCGCAGCCGCCGAGCCCCGAGTGGGGCTATATGGTCGCATCGGGCCGCAACGTGCTGCTCAACGCGTGGTGGGTCGCGACGATTCCCGGATGCGCGATCCTCTTCGTGAGCCTCGCGTTCAATCTGCTCGGCGACGGCTTGCGCGACGTGTTCGATCCGCGCCATGGAGACTGACCGCATGTCGGATGCTTCCCCGAAAGCGAATGCCGCGGACCGGGCGCCGAGCCCGCCGCTTGCGGGCACCCCCGCCTCTGCCGCGCTCGCCGAAATCGACGATCTGCGCATCGCTTTTCGCGGCCACGACGGCACGCTTGCGGAAGCGGTGCGCGGCGTGTCGTTCGCGCTCGACAAGGGCGAGCGCCTCGGCATCGTCGGCGAGTCCGGTTCCGGCAAGTCGCTGACGGGCCGCGCATTGCTCGGCCTGCTGCCGCCTGCCGCGCAGATGCGCGCCAACACGCTGCGTTTCGACGGCACGGACCTGCTCGCACTGAACGCACGCAAGCGCAGGCAGTTGTGCGGGCAACAGATGGGCATGATCCTGCAAGATCCGAAATACTCGCTGAATCCGGTCATGACGGTGGCCGAACAGATGCGTGAAGCGTTCGCGCTGCATGCGCCGAAAACCGGCCGTCGCGAGATGCGCGAGAAGATCGTCGACGCGCTCGCGGCCGTGCATATCCGCAATCCGCAGCGCGTCGCCGACGCTTACCCGCACGAGCTGTCGGGCGGCATGGGGCAGCGCGTGATGATCGCAATGATGGTGTCGACCGGGCCGCGCCTGCTGATTGCCGACGAACCGACCAGCGCGCTCGACGTGCTCGTCGCCGCGCAAGTGCTGGCGATTCTCGATGAAACGATCGCGAAGCACGACACCGGGTTGATTTTCATCAGCCACGATCTGCCGCTCGTGATGTCGTTTTGCGATCGCGTCGTCGTCATGTACGCGGGACGTGTCGTCGAAACCTGCGCGGCGCGCGATCTGTTGCATGCACAACATCCTTATACGCGTGGTCTGATGGCCGCCAACCCGCCGCTCGTCGATCCACCCGAGGAATTGCCCGTACTCGCGCGCGACCCGGCGTGGCTAGCCGACCCGCTCGCGAGCGCACGAGGAGCTGCCCTATGAACGAGCCGATCATCGACGTCGATGCGCTGACCGTGCGCTTTCGTACGAAAAGCGGACCGTTCGATGCCGTGCGCGGCGCGAGTTTTCAGGTGCGGCCCGGCGAAGCATTCGGACTGGTCGGCGAATCGGGTTCGGGCAAATCGACGGTGCTGCGCGCGCTGACGGGGCTCGTGCCGATAGCGGGCGGGCGCGTGGCGATCGGCGGACGCCTGGTAGGCGCGCAAGCTCAGCGCGGTGCTCACGGCCGCGCGCTGCAACGCGAAGTGCAGATGGTGTTTCAGGATCCGTACGGTTCGCTGCATCCGCGCTTCACCGTCGATCAAACGCTGCGCGAACCGCTTGCGATCAACGGTCTCGATCGCGAGGACGAGCGCATTGCCGCCGCGCTGCGCGAAGTCGGGCTCGGACCGGCATACCGCTTCCGCTATCCGCATCAGCTGTCGGGCGGCCAGCGGCAGCGCGTGGCCATCGCCCGTGCACTGCTCGTCGAACCGCGCGTGCTGCTGCTCGACGAACCGACGTCGGCGCTCGACGTATCGGTGCAGGCCGAAATACTCAACCTGCTGCGGCGCCTTGCGCGCGAGCGCAATCTGACGATCGTCCTCGTGAGCCACAACCTCGCGGTGATCGGCTTTCTTTGTTCGCGCGTCGCGGTCATGCGCAACGGCGAGATCGTCGAAGAACCCGGTATCGAAGCAGTGCGCGAGCAACGCGTGCAGCATGAATACACGCGCAGCCTGCTGCTTGCGACTGCCGGTTATCGGCGCAATGCAGCCGACGCGATTGGGGTGGACGCGGCGATGTAACGCGCGCAGGATGTCGTGCGCGGTCGCTGGCGTTATTTCGTCGCCGTCAGCTTCCGGTTGAATCGCCTCATTCCATCGAAGACCTTCGTGGCGACATCGGCTGGAAAATCGGCCGGCAAGCGCGCCGACACGCTGTCGATCACCGCGTCGGTACGCTGCGCAACCTGCGCGATCATCTCTTCCACCTGGTCCGCCGGATAGCCGACGCGGGCGCCTTGCGCGATCCAGTGACGCCGCTGGATCTTTTCGATGTGATAGTGCTTGTCCTGGCTGCGTACCGACATCGCGAGCTTCGCCTTTTGCCGCGCAAGCCGGTTGCGGCCGTTGCCGATAATCGGGTGAGCCGACAGAACATCGTAGAGCGGCGTTGCCCTGTACCGATTGTTCGGGAAATGAGCGATGCTGAAGTTCTTCGCGTGGCCGTCGGTTGCGGCGAGAAGCCAGAACACGATCTGCGTCACGAAGAAGGCGCGCCGGTCCGATGCCGCGTCGGCGGAACTCGAGAGAATTTCCATGATGCGTTCGATGCCGGGGCCGCGGTCGCTCTCGTACTTGCGCAGCGCCGGCGTGCCGGTCGCCTGGCACATGTCCTCTTGCGGAAGCCGGAGGATCCAGCGGCGGTTGCTGGCTAGCCTGCGATCGAAGCGCCTGACGACCAGAACTTTCTGGTCTTCGAAGCGCGCAATCGCGCAGTCGGCCACCGGCAGTCCGTACGCCGCCACGATCTTCGAGCAGAGCCATTCGTTTTCGACCGACGTACGCATATCGGCCTGCATGTTACCGACGAGCCCTAGCGGAAGCTTGAAAATATGCGTGGTAGGCGTACTGCCTTCCGGCAGCAGCCATTGGCCGCCGTGCCACAGCAACGCAGTTTTCTCCTGCGCGCCGGCGATCGACAGGCGTAGGTCTCCGGCAGCGTCTTGCCGGCCGAGCACGCCCGTCGCCGTCGTGTCGCGCAACAGCTGCGCCACCGCTGCCTCATCGAGTGGCCTGCCGTGGATCGATTGCAGGTCCGCCGGTACTTCATCGGGCGGCAGCAACTGGATCGCGCCGACGCAGTCGCGGCCCAATTCGGTCAGCATCGCGAAAGAGGACGTGTCGCGCGCCCGATAACGCACGGCGATGCGCCGCCGTATCGCCTCGCTGTCGGGCAGCAGATTGTCGAAGAACGCCTCGACTTCGGGCCCCTGGTACGGCTGGTTGCCAGGCGTAAAGGGCAACGAGAGCGACAACGGACGGCCTTGTACGTCCGCCACCCAGTCGTCGTGGTACACGAGCCGCTCCGCGCCGCGGGAGACTTCCCAGTAACCGACGGGCAGCCCGTTCATCCAGATGTCGAGTCTGTTCGCACGGGCGCCACGCATCATGGTTACCAATCCTCTCGCTTACGAATCACACGTTTGGTCGTCTTTCGCGCCGACGTAGCTGGCGTTTTCGCTTTCGCGCCGCCGTTTGCCGGAACCGCCGCGCCCTGCTGTTTCTTCGCACCGGCGCGCTCGGGCGCCCGTTTTTGGGCCGCGGCCCCCGCTTTGGGCTTGCTGGCCGATTGCAGCGCCGGCTGTCGCCCCGACTGCGGCCTCGACTGTTGCCCCGGGCGCAAACCGTTACCGGCATCCGGGGGGACAGGCGGGCGCGGCGAGGCGCGACGCGGGCGCACGGACCAACTGAGCGTCATATCGACGTTCAGGATGCGCAGCACTCTGAGCACGCGCTCGGTGCTGGCCGAGCCCGGATTGGCTTCCAGCGCCGCGTATGTCTGCTGCGTGATGCCGAGAAGGTCCGCCATGCCCGCCTGGGTGAGGCCGGAAGACTTCCGGAATGCCCTGAGCATCAGATGAAGCTCACTGGCTGTACGAACGGGATATTCCACGGCCCCACCTCCGCTTTCGTCGCCCGATACAGTCTATTGCCTGTAAAACGATACTACAGGGTAAAGGCTGTACACAATACAGCGTATAAGCTGTAAATCCAAAATACAGATTATAGGCTGTAAATGCAAAATACAGCCTAAAGGCTGTAATCGTGCGGTGACCCCCCTGCGGTGACCCCTGCGGTGACTCCATGACTTCGCTGTGCCCCCGCAGTGACCGTCATGCGGCCGGGGCCGCTCCTGCCCCTTGCCCCTTGCCCTTGTGCCGGTCTTCACCCCGCCATCACCCGGTTCCTTCCCCTCGCCTTCGCCGTATACAGCGCGGCGTCAGCGCGCGCCATCAGATGCGCGAGTGTTTCGCCGCGCCGGTGTTCGTCCGCACCCGCGCTAAACGTGTAGACGAGACGTTCGCCGTCCGACAGCAGGCAGCCGCTGCCGGCGATTTTCGCGCGCAACCGGTCGAGTTGTTCGACCGCGTCCGCGCGTCCCGTCGATGGGCAGAGCACCGCGAACTCCTCGCCGCCGAGACGCCCGAACAGGTCGTTCGAGCGGATGCACGCCGCAACGACGCCGCCGAAATGCGCGAGCACCTCGTCGCCGCACGCATGCCCGTGCTCGTCGTTGATCGACTTGAAATGGTCGATATCGATAATCGCGATCGACAGCCGCGTGCCGTTCGCGAGCGACTGCGCAAGCCGCGCTTGTGCGCGTGCAAGAAACGCGCGGCGCGTCAGCGCGCCCGTCAGTTCGTCGATGTTCGCCCAGCGTTCGAGCCGCTCGGCCATCCGGTCGTGAGCGAGCATCACCATGCCGATCGACAGGGACGGCAGCGCGAGAATGCCGAGGCCGAGGAACGCGACGTTGACGGCGTTCGGCTGCAGCAAGGCCGTCTGATGTACAAGGTCGAACCCATAGATCAGCCCGCGCGACAGATGGCCGAGCGCGCCGAGCGAAGCGGCCGCGGTGACGAAGTGGTAGCTGTATTTCGGCCGTCCGGGAACGTGACCCTTCCAGGTGATCCAGCCGACCGACGCATACACGTACGCATGAAACAACGACGCGAGCAGAATGCGCGCGTTGATGTCGGGCACGACGTAGGTCCAGCACAGGAAGCCGATCATCATCGCGGCCCAGCACGCATACTCGCCGAATTCGATCGGCCGTCGTCCGAAGAATTGACGGCAGCCCTGCAACATCTGCAGCACGGCGATCGAGAAAATGCCGTTGGCGATGATCACCGACAGGTAAAGCGGCGTGGTGCGTTGCAGTGTAAAGAGAACAAGCCCGACGATCGCGAGCAGATTGCCGCTGATCCAGTAACCGACGCCCGGAATCGCCGCGGGCCGCAACGAACCGAGCACGGCCATGCTCATGATGCCGGAGAGCACGGTCACGATCAGGATGTTGACTGGGTCGAGCATGGACTAAGCGGGATCGTGCAAAGCGTCGCCGAAGTTGCAAAAGGACACGCGGCAGCGCCTCGTGCCGGCAAGGCTGCGCAACGGGATTGTCTGACTATACGAGTCAGTTTACGGCACAAAGCCCGCGTTTCTTGAAAACGCGCGCAACATCGCGCGACACGTCATGTATAAAATCGACGGATGACCGCACCGCCGACCTTGCCCTCGCCGCGTTCGCGCGACGAACCCGAGCTGCCGTTGCACACATCGGGCCCCGCCCCACTGACAGCCGCGGCATCGATCGCGCTGATCGCGTGGCTCGCGTTCGCCGCGCAAACCGACATCACCATCGACCGGCTCATTGCGCATGGCTATGGCGTGTTCGATGCGCTCGAACGCATGAGCAGCTATCTGACCAACCTGACCGTGCTGCTGTGCGCCGTCAGTTTCACTTGCGTCGCGCTGCGGCCGCCGACGCCGATCGGCCGATTCTTGCGCGCGCCGACGGTCGTCACGGCGATCGTCGTGTACATGGTATTTGTCGGCCTCGCGTACAACGTGCTGCTGCGCCATCTGTGGACGCCTCATGGCTACCGGTCGCTCGTCAACGAAGCGCTGCATACGGTGCTGCCGGTGCTCAGCGCGCTGTACTGGCTGCTCTTCGTGCCGCGCTTTCATCTGACGATTCGGCGGAGCCTTTTGTGGCTCGTGTATCCGCTCGCATACATCGCCGTCACGATGCTGCGCGGCAGCCTGTCGGACTTCTATCCGTACCCTTTCATCGACGTGCTCGAACTCGGCTACCAGCGTGTGTTGATCAACGAAATACTGCTGGTGGGCGCGTTTGTCGGGCTCATGGTGCTGTTCATCGCGATCAATCACAGGCGCCCGTTGCGCGTGCGGGCAGCATCGATAGCGGCAGGCGCGGCACCCGATACGACGCAGGATGCCGGACGCTAGTGCGTGCACTTGGTCGCGTCGCCTTCGCCGATTTCGGCGTGGCATGGGGATTGCCCGTTCCGTGAAGCGAGCGCATCCGGCGTCACACGCGACGGCTCTGCGCTACGGACCACAAGCGAGCCCACTCATGACACGTCACCTGTCGCAAGACACACGCAACTGGCGTCTTCATACGCCGACGCCGCCTGAAATCGAGCCCGATCCCGCATCGCCGCCAGCCGACGATCCCGACGCGCCTCCTATCCCCGAACGGGAACCCGGCAGCACGCCGCCACCCGCCGGCGATCCGCCGTCGGAAGCGCCGCCGACGCACATGCGCGCATATGCCATGCGTGGCGCCTGCTGATCGAGCCCGCTTTTCGACTTTTCAACACGCTATCCCGCAGCCAGCGCCGCGAGCGTATCGCCAAATCCTCCGCGCACGCGCGCATCGACACGCGCGCTCGTGACGACGCGCGGCGCCGCGCTCCATGCGATGCGCACGCCGGCCGCGATCAGCAGATCGACGAGCGCGACATCCTCGCTGCACGCGAGCGGCGGAAAGCCGCCCGCGCGACGATACGCGCGCGCCGACACACCGATGTTCGCGCCATGAATATGCCGGTGCCCGTCCGCGTCCATGTAGGTGCGATAGAACGAGGCGCGCGTGCGTTCGTGATGCGGCGTCCAGTCGTCGACGGTAACCGGCCCGCACACCGCCTGTGCGCGCAATGCGAGTTGCGCGGCGAGCCAGTCCGGCGCAACGCGGCTATCGGCATCCGTGAAGGCGAGCCAGCGCGCGCCACGCGCGAGCAGCCGATCGGCGCCGGCCGCACGCGCAATGCCGACATTGCGCGCGTCGATCTCGATGGTCTCGACGTCGAACTCGCGCGCGACCGCGGCACTGTCGTCGTCGCAGTTATCGAGTACGACGACGGTCTGCACCGCTTCGCCGCGCAGACGCGGATGCCGCGCCGCCTCGCGCGCCGCACGCAGGCATGCACCGAGCAATTCCTCTTCGTTATGCGCCGGAATCACGATGCCGATCATGCGAGTCCCTCCTGTTGCGCGACCGAACGGCCGTCCGCGGACCACACGTCGAGCAGCAGGTCCGGTTCTTCGTGGTGAACGATGCGGGTGAGGGACGCCGCGCAGTCGAATACGGCGTGCGCCGCCTCGGCCGACTGGCGGCGCTCGACGAACGCGTGGCGCCAGTGGCACGCGACCAGCGTGCCGTCGGCGGCAAGCGACGCGCACGCGCGTTGCGCGAGCAGAGCGGTTTCATCGGGATCGAGGTAGTACGCAAGTTCGCCGATCGCGATCAGATCGAACCGCGTATCGGACGAACCCGGCCGTGCCCCGGTCACGTTCGCATGAGGCCACTCGTGCGGCAGCACGCGCTGCTCGATCACGACGTTGCGCAGTCCGGCACAGCGCTCGCGTGCGAGCTGCACCGCCCGGCCGCTCAGATCGCACGCGAACAGCGCGTCGCAGCGCGCCGCCAGCAGCGCGGTCAATTCGCCATTCGCGCATGCGGGCTCGAATGCGCGTCGAAACCGTTCGCGCGGCAACGCGGCGAGTGTCAACTGTTGTTTGCGCCGTTCGTACCAGCGATGCCGATAACCCCAAGGGTCGTCGTCTTCGCGATACAGATCTTCGAAATAGGTGGTGGAGAGTGCCATGCGGTCGGTTCCTCACGCTACAGACACGCTGGCCGCCACTGCGCGTCCGGCTCCTCGCACGCGAGCGGACTCAGTGACGCGGTTGGATCGGGCGAGTTGCGCAACGCTTCGCCGAGCGATGCCGCATCGCGTTCCGCGTGGCTTTGGCGCAGGAATACCGGAAGGTCCGCCGCGGCGCGCGCAAAATGCAGGTCCGTGCATAACGGTCCGGGCCCGAGCGCGCGCGTCGCATGCGCGAGCACCGACGTCGCCGCCTCTTCGACTGCGAGGCGTGCGCGCATTGCGCGGCGCATCGCGTCGGCACGCGGATAACGGTCGATCCATGCGGCGGTCTCGCGCAGCAGTGCGCCCGCGGCAGACAGTTGCGCGTCGGCCGCGCCCAGATGCGCGCAGGCATGCGGCTCCGTGCGTCGGACGAGGTGCGCACGCAGCACAGCCGCAATTCCGACCGCGCAGCCATACCAGCAGGCGGCAATACCGGCACCGCCGTGCCAGAAACCGGGGCGCGCGAGATAGGCGCCCGGTTCGCCGACCTGCACCGCTAACGCGCCATCGAAACAGACCTCGCTCGTGCCGGTCGCCGCCATACCGACTGCATGCCATCCGCCGTCCGAGACATGAACCGATGGCTGCCTGAGTTCGACTGCGGCAAGCACAGGCTCGCCATACCTCGACACCGTGACGAGTGCATGCGTGAGTAGTCCCGCGCCCGAGCACCAGGGCTTGATGCCTTCGAGGCGCAATGTGGCGTCCGTTCCCGCCGTCGCCGTTCCACGCGATACGCCGCTCGCATCGGAACGCGCGCTGATTCGCTCCGGCACCGCCGCTACTTTGCGGTTCGGCGGCTCAGCGGCCCAGACGCCCCAGCGCTGTCCGCGCGAGGCAAGTCCCGATGCATGCAGTTCGGCGAGAATCGCAAGCGCGTCGGTATGCCCTTCGTAGAGCTTGACGAGCGACAGGTCGCACCGGGCCACCGCGGCAAGCGCGCTCCAGCGTTCGACCGTGCGTCCGCGGCCCGGCAGCGGCACGCGGTCGAGGCCGCGCGCGCAGAGCGCCTCCAGCGCGGCGCCGCGGCTTTGCGGCGCATCGGTTGTAAAACGCAGCGCGGCGAGCTGCTGCTCGAGCGCGCATTGAAACCCGTCATTTTCGTCATCACGGTCACCCGCGCTTTGTGCGCGGCGCACAGCGTCGCGCGCCGCATCGTTGCCGATGTGGTTCATCGAAACCTCCGTCCGGGAATCATTGCGGCACGGCCCGAACGATCGGCGCAGTCGGGCCAGCTTCAAATGGTCCGAAGCGGTCCAACGCGGCCGTTCAGCGCACGCGTGCCGTGCCAACGAAACCCCAAACGCAAACGTCATGCCTATGCGCGAAATTGCCTGCCGTGTCGCAGCTACAAGCCTTGCAGGCGTGGCAGCGCATCGCACGCGCACGCCACGACGCGCCTGCGCAACGCAACGCAGCACCATCCTGAGAGCGAAACTGCCGACGCAAACCGCAGGTAAGCGGGTAAATACCGAGCGGCGCAATTGCAGTCGTCGCCCCCTTTCCCAAGGCACCGGCACACCGTTTGCGAGGCGTTCCGGCAATCCGTGGTCTATCGCGAATCGCGCACCCCGCCATCGCGCCCGAACCAGCGCCGCGCTTGATGTCCCGTGCCCTTCGCGACCTTCCGTTTCAAGATACGACCGTCACGAGGTTTCCCATGTCCATTCAACCGATGCAAAAGGTCGCCGCGCTTGCCGATCTCGAAGAGGGCCGTCCTCGCCGCGTCAAGGTCGGCGACACGCCGATCGTCCTGATTCGCGCGGGCGAAACCGTTCATGCCTACGGCGCCGATTGCCCGCACGCCGGCGCGCCGCTCGAACAAGGCGCGCTCTGCCATGGGCGACTGATCTGCCCGTGGCATAAGGCGACGTTCGACGTCGCAAGCGGTGCGATCGTCGAGCCGCCGGCGCTGCTACCACTCACGCGCTATCCGGTAGAGATCGACGGCGGCAACGTGCTGGTTTCGGCACACGCCGAAACCAGAACCGGAACCGGGGGCGAGCCGGTAACCGTGTCGACGAGAGGCGCTGGCGCGACGAAATCCGCGACCCCGCGCGTCTTCGTCATCATCGGCGCGGGAGCGGCTGGCGCGGCCGCGTGTGCGGCGCTGCGCGAATTCGGCTATCGCGAACGCATCGTGCTGATCGACGACGATGCGCACGCGCCGTACGACCGCACCGCGTTGAGCAAATTCGTACCGTCCGGCGATATGAAAATCGACGACGTGCCGCCGCTGCTGCCCGATGGCTTTTTCGAGCGACACAAGATCGAGCGGCTTCACGCGCATGCGACGCGGCTCGACGCAAAGCGCCGCGAAATCGAGTTCGACGGCAGGCCGATGCTGCGTTATGACGCAGCGCTCGTCGCCACGGGCGGCACGCCGAAAATGCCGCCGTTACGCGGCAGCGAAGATCCGGCGCTCAATGAGCTGCTGTTACTGCTGCGCAACCGTGCCGACGCGGCGCGCCTTGCGGGACTCGCGGCGCAGGCAAAACATGCGGTCGTGCTCGGCGCAAGCTTTGTCGGGCTCGAAGTTGCCGCATCGCTGCGCAAGCGCAATCTGCGCGTGACGGTCGTCTCGCCGGACAGCGTGCCGTTCGAGAAGCAGTTCGGCGCCGAGCTCGGCCGCATCTTCATGAGGCTTCACGAACAGAACGGCACTGAATTGCGCATGCGCACGCAAATCGAAGGCGTCGAGACAGGTACGCCGCTGCGCGTAAGGCTCTCGGGCGGCGATGTGCTCGATTGCGACTTCCTCGTGGTCGGCACGGGTGTCGCGCCGGCGACGCATTTCGTGACCGGCGTTGCGCACAACGACGATGGCGGCCTGAACGTCGACGCGTCGATGCGCGTCGCCGACAACCTCTACGCGGCTGGCGACGTCGCCGCGTTTCCATACGGCGACAACCGCCGTGTGCGTATCGAGCACTGGCGCGTCGCGCAGCAGCACGCGCGCGCGGCGGCTCGCGCGATGGCCGGCTGCAGCGATCCGGAGCCGCTCGTACCGTTCTTCTGGACTTACCACTTCGAACGGAACTTCAACTATCTGGGTCACCCGCAAACATGGGACGAAGTCGTGATGACGGGCAAGCCCGACCAGTACGAGTTCATCGCGCTGCTGTGCAAGCACGGATATGTGGCAGGCGCGCTGGGCTGCGGCCGCGATACGGAGCTAGCGAAGCTTGCCGAAGCGATGCGCGAGCCGCTCAGCTGCGAGGAAGCGCAGCGAATGATCGGCGCGAGCGGCCGTTGAGCCGGCCTGAATTGGGCTCGCTAAAATGGCGTTCCGTCGAAGTCGTTGCGCGCATAGACGGTCTCTTTACCGTCGGCAATGAGCACCAGGCGCACGGAATAATTAAAACTCGCGTAACGTCCGACGAAATGGCTCAGCACGTCGCCAAACAACGCTACGTCGCCCGCTCCGGCGAATTTCGCCGCATCGATCGCGACGTGGATCCGGACGTCGCGCACGGCCGACCGATAATCGACGAAGCTTTCCGCGGTCACCCACGCGCGCTCGATCGCCGCAATGCGCTGGGCGTTGTCGGGCAGTTCCGTCCAGTCATATAAGGCAAGCGCACCGCGCAGCACGCGCTCGTCCAGCATGTTCAATTCGGCGCAGCCGCCTCCGCTGAAGTGCGCGATCACGCGCCAGTCGTATTGACTGCGCTGGCGCGGCGCATAGAGCGGCATGGTTGGCGCGGTAAGGTTTTGCACACGGTCGATGCCGGTGAAGTCCGAGGCGGGTTCGGTAATCGTCGAATCGGCGAGTGCCATGCGCGGCAGGCGTCCGTTGTTTGCCAATACGCGCACCGCAATGTTTCGGTCCGGCGCGGCTCCGGACGATGCGCCAGGCTCCCAACTCTGCCCGCCAAGCGTTACCGATAACTGCCGGTCATTCGTCAAGCCAACCCGCGTTGCCGTATGGAAATACCGTTCGGGCGCATCGAAGCGCATCATGCCGCCGCGATGACGGAACGCCTTGAATGCGCAGTACTCGTGGCGTCTGCTATTCACCGGATCGGTCGCCGTCACCGACACCACGTCGTACGCCTGAACGTTATCGCTGTCGTCGCCCTGCACTTTCAACCGATGCTCGCGATCGTGGATGCCGCGAGGCCGCAGCGGCTCGGCGTCGGCCTCGAACAGGTTGATGACCGGTGTGCAAAAAAGCCGGATGTTGGTCGAGTCGATCTGCACATCGGCGCATAGCGAGCCCGCGAGTTCGATCTCGAATTCGATGCGTGTTTCGCTAACGGGCACGCTCGCGGCATCGAACCCGCATAGATCGACGAAATGAAACTTCTCGGGAAAGGCGAAATATTCGAGCATGGTTTGCTCACGGTCGAAGTTTTGCCCTGCCTTGGCCTGCGTCTCGTCGACCGGCGACAGGCGCGACGACGGTCCGAACCCCGACCGCTCGAGCCTGAGCCCCGGCTGCAAGAGCAGTTGCCCGTCGCGGATCAGCGGCATACGCACGCCGATCGCGCTGACCTGACGCGTGAGCGCTGCATAAAGCGCCGACGCTGTAGCCCGATCTCCATGCAGATATAAGCGAATGCGCGACAAGTCGTCGATTTGCCGCTGCTCGGCATGCCGCAAGTCGAACGCGAGACGGATCACGGTGCGGCCATCGGCGCGCACAGCCACCGCGGCCTCGCGCACATCGAGCGGCAGCAAATCGACGCTTTGCGTGGTGCGGTACCGGCACACGACGCGATCGGGCCCGACAGGGCTCGAATGGACGGCGAGTCCCGCGGGCAACGTGCCGAGCAGCCTCGCTTCGCCTGCGCGCGGCACACATTCGAGGATCGCGAGCGACGGAATCGTGCGTGCCGTATGCGGCCACAAATTGCCGAGCAGCGGGTCCGTTATTTCCGGAAGCGCATCGTCGAGTTTCGCGTGCAGCCGCGCCGTCAGAAAGGCAAATGCCTGGTAGAGCTGGTCGACACTCTCATGCCTCGCTCCAGGCGTCAGTAAACCGAGCCGCCGCGCCGCTTGCGGATGCGCCGCGGCGAACTCCGCACTGGCCTCGCGCAGATAGCGCATCTCAGCGTCGAAGTATTTCAGGAAGTCTGGATCGTCGCTCATTGCAAGCTCGGCGGTAGGGGTGGAAGAACGGGGACACGCGGCATGCTTGCGTCTGTGGGCTGCGCGAGGTGCGCCACGTGCATGGCGCCGGCCCTGCCGACGAGGAAAATGCGCTCGGGCATTCTGAAACCGCGCAGCTTCAGCAGATCGAGCGGACCTGCACCGAGCTGCGTGCGCAGGACGTAACGCAGCGGCGCCGCATCCGGCTGATCCCACGTCAGTTCATAGCGGCTGCTGTCGAGCTGTTTGACCTGAGCCTTTGCGAGCAGCCGCAAAAATGCCCAGTCTCCTGTCGTGTCGAAGGCCTCGCGCAAGCCCGCGTTGACCATCTGCCACATCAGGCCGGCGCGTCCGTTCAGTCCGTCGCCGGGCCACGTGAGCGCGGTCCATGACTGCCGCTGGTTGAAATAGACAATCGGTTTGCCGTCGACGACGAGCTCGGTGCGTGTCACTTGCGCGCTCGGCAACGGCATGATCTCGAAGCGATATCCGGCATCGCCCTGCGCATAGGCCTGCGCACCGATGGTCGAAAGCTGACGAAGCGCTGCAAGAAACGCCGGATCGATCTGCAGCAACCGCGGCGCGAGTTCTTCGGGCACCCACTGATCGCCCTCGCGCCTGAGAATGCCGCGAAGTTCAGCCATGACGAAACGGCTGACGAGGCCCGTGTCCGGACGCACGTAGCGTCCCAGTTCGGCAAACGATGCATCGGCATTCGTTTCGAGAAACGGATAGCGGCCGTCGAATGTCGTTCTGAACGGCATCGCCACACTGTTGCGCCACGCCTCGTTCAGACTCGCCGCGGCCGGCTGCAGAATGGTTTGCCATGCCGCATCGAGCGGTCGCGCGAACAGCGCATCGCCAAAGCCCGCCCACTGTGCGCCGAGGCTGGCAGCAGTGAGCGCGGCATCTTCGCGAGCCTGCGACAGATCGGAAGACTTGCCCTGGAAGATTGCCTGCGCCAACAAACGGGCCAGCGCCTGCGCATCGGGACTCGCGGCGATCTGCTGCAGTTTCAGACGCATCGTGGTGGCCACCGTGAGGTAACGCGCGAGACTTACGCCGCTCAACGTCACGGGCCCGCCGGCAACCTTGCTATCGCCCGCACCGGCCGCGCCGAGGTCTCCCATCAATGCGAGCAAAGGACCGAACGACTTGTCGAGCGGATCGATGGCGGGCGTTTGCGTGCCGCTATTGCGGTTGTCGTCGCTGTTGTCGCCGCTCTTCCTGCCGATCAGATCTTGCGCCCTGCGCACCAGCCTGTCGGCCAGCGCTTCCGATCGTTGGCCCGCTTGCGCCTGATACGCGATTGTTTTCATCAGCGCGATCACGGGCGAGGTCTGCGCGTCCGCAAGCCGTGTGAGCTGGTCGATCGCTTCGTTGAGGCTGGCCGCGGGCTGCCACCGGATGCTGTTCAGCATGCGCTGCCAGGCCGCCGTGTATTCCGCGAAGTAGCGAGCGGCGAGCCGCTGTTTCAACGCCTGCGCGGCTCGCTTGTCGTCGGCCGCCGATGTCGCGCCGCCCGCGCGTTCGGCGAGCTTTGCGCCTGACCGTGCGCGCTCGTCGCCGCCGAGCACCCAGTCGCCGCTTGCGCGGCGCTCGTCGGCTGCCTTCTCGATCGCGTCGGCGATGGCGCCGTCCCACGCCGCGCGCGTGTAGATACCGGGCACCGTCTGCGCCGTGCTGAAGAGCCCGCGTGCATCTGCACCATCGAGCAGCGTCGCGAGCGAGGCATCCGCGTACTTGCCGCGCACGCTCGCGAGCATGGACTCGTACACCGTGTCGTCGGCATTTGCGAGACCCAGCTGATTGACGAGCATCTTGCGCGCGCCCGTTACCAGCGCGTCCGACGCATGCGCGCGCCATTCCGGGTGCGCGCTCAGATGACCGGCGTAGAAGCCTGCGAGACGTCGAGCGAGGTCGTCTCGCTCACCGACGGACATGCCGGAAGGCAGCGGCCACGAGGCGACCAGTGCCTTCCCGAGAAACGCCGCATCCGTGCGCTGCGGCTCTGCAAGCATCAGATATGTCTTCAGCGTCCGGTATCCGCTTTGCCGCGTGCTCTCGGTTTGCAGTGCGTCGGCGCGTGCTTCGCTCATGTCTCTCAATGCCTTTTCCAGCGACGCGACGACGGGACGCTGCAGGTTGCGCGCCGCGACCGCCGCATACGGCGACCACAACGCATCGAGCAGCGCGTCGTTGCGGCTCAGGCCCGCGCGCAGGTACCACGGCGCACCATGTTCGTGCCGGTATTCGAGCGTATCGATCTGCAGTTGCAATGCAAGCTGCGCACGCAGGGCATCCGGTGTGCCGGGTTGCGCGGCAAGCGCCGCATGTGCGACCGCTTGCGCGTCAAGAACCAACTGCCGGTTGCCGATAAACGACACGGTCAGCGCCGCGCACCAGCCGATCGCACAGGCCGTCGCCAGCGCGGCAAGCGCGTTCGGCCAGTGAAAGCCCACGCGTTTGCCGCGACGGCGGCACAGCGCACTGCTGCCGATCGACTGCCACGCGGGAATCAGAGAGGCCGGTTGCCCACGCATCGCCACCGCTGCCGGGGCCGGTAGCGTCCCGGCGGGATGTCCTGTCGACGTCGTTTGCATCGCGTCGACGGCATCTTCCTCTGGTACGGGTACGGGCGTGCGGCCTGCGCCGCCATAGACTGGTGCGAACATGACGCCGGCCAGTTGCGCACGCAACCATCCTGATGCGACGAGTCCGGTCCAGTTTTCGACAATCCGGTCGCGCTGGTCGCCGATATATTTCGACACCTGCGCGAGGTAACGTATCCATCCCTGCTCGACGCACAGTTCGACGCCGGGGCTCGCCGTAAGCCATTCGAGTTCGATCAGATCGTCGCTCAGTGTGCCGGCCGCCGCCTGCTTTGTTTTGCTCGTGCGCGCCGTCATCCATGCGCCGACTGCTTCGAATCGCTCCGGCTGTCCGCCGCTTGCCTCGACGGTATGTAGAAACGTGATGGGCGCCGCCCAGCCGAGGTCCGACGCAATGGCCGCGAGCTTGCGCGCCTGATCGAATTCGAGCCGTGCCCCCTCCCCCATCCGCACGACGTGCACGAGACTATCGACCGGTCGGCGTCGGCGAGCCCGGCTGATGTGCCGGCGCCATTGAGCGGCTTCGATGCCGTCCGGCGCCGCATGTACGAGCACCGTGCCGGCGACCAGCATTGCGCCCGCCTGTTTGAGACCCGGCGCCGCTTCGTCGATCCGCTCGTCGCTGCCGGTCAACATCAGCCACGGCGTACGGTTACGCCAGCGCCAGCCATGGGCGACGCGCAGTTCCTCGATCACGTATTGCAGGCGCGGATCGCGTTTGAACCGCGTCGCGCGCGGTTCGTTGCCTGCGCCGGCTTCGTGACGGAACAGGCGCGCCGCCATCGCATAGGCGCCGAACATCAGCGCGATCGAGTGCAGAAACACGATGACGACGAGTGCGCTGGCCGTCCACAGTAGCGCCGCGATGCGCGCGTCTTTCGATGGCAGGCCGAACAGTTCGCCTTTGGACCAGATGAGCGCACCCGCCGACAGTGCAAGCGCGAAGACCGCGAGCGGAAAGCCCCAGACGGCGAAGCGTCGCGAACGCGATTGCGATTGCGTGGCTTCTGCGCTGAGTATCTGAGTGTTATGCGTCGGAGGCATCGTACGTGGATTCGAGCGTGGAATGTTGCGGATAGACGTGAAGGATCGCGGCCTGTGCACGATCGACAATCAGATGCGGGCCAGGCTCACCCGACCCGAGAGACGCCGCCATGGACAGCCAGCTGTTGACGGCTGCCGCATCGCCGACAATGCGGTCGGGGCGCCGCTGCGCGTCCTGTTTTGCGATAGCGGAAAGCGACGCCTCGCGAAAAGCCGCGACGAGCGCAGTGTCGTGCTCGCTATCAAGGCCCGTAATCCATGCGCGCTTGACGTCCGCACCCGCAACGTTCCCCCAGATGGAGGCATTCGCGAACAGGTCGCCAAGCGCCGAAAGTTCTCCGGCTACGGGACGGTGCAGCAAACCGATAACATTTACCGGCGCGGGCAATCGATAGAAGCCCGAATCGAGCAGCACCGCGACACACGCTTCGCAGCTGTTCGCGGGCGGTTTTGCGTCGTGCCATGTCGCGGCTATCACGAGGAGCGGCCGGTGTTCGCGAGCGTCGAGCCATGCATCGGCGACGAGCAAGCCGTCCGCCGCGCAGACCGCGTGGCATGCGAGCGGCGGGAGACCGGCGACGCGCAACGCGTCGCGCACGTGCTGCACGTGTGACGCTTCTTCGCCGGGTTCGGCCAGCACGCGTGCCTCGGGCCAGTGAACCGGATCGTACGCGGTGAGCGCGCGAAGACTCGGGACAAGCGGTTCCAACGCCTGTGCAATCTTGAGCGCGATCGTTGCCACCTGTTGGGGCTGTGGTGCAGGTTGTCTGTCGGCCTCGCCGTTGTTTTCGTCGGGCCGAACATCGGACGGGTCGTCGGTTTGCGTCTCGTCTTCCGCGAAGCGGGTGTGCAGGATGGTTCCCGGGCCACGGCGCGGGCGCTGGACCTTCATCACCGATTTTCCCGATTCGATCGCCTCGGCAAGAGACTGATCGCCGAGTGGCACGCTGTAACCGATACCCAATACGCGCAGCGGCTGCTGCGCTTCGCGTACCTTGTCGTCGAGCCAGTTGCGGCGATGGATATTCCGGTAATGCGCGCGAAGCCAATGTGTCTCGTAACCGGCACGATCGAGGCCGAGCAGCATCACGAAGACACTGTTTGGCATTCCGAAGACCCAGAACCAGAATTCCAGTCCTCGTGTCGGCGTGCCTGCAGGCCACAGTAAAACCACAATCGTTGCGCCGACTGCGTTGGTGAAGAACCAGATGCCGAGCCATGGCCAGAATCGCGGCCCGTGCGCGGGGTAGGCGCTCGGCGGCCCGGCAGGGGAAAGATCGATCGGCATCAGGCGATGCTCACGTTCAGCAGCGACGAGATCAGCCGGCAGCCGCACGCGCACAGATGCCGATGCATAGCGACGGGTTGGCCGGTCTTGCCGGGGAATGATGCCGCGCCTTCGGCGATTGTGGTCTTGCCGTGCAGCGCGCAGAGCGCTTCGTCGCCCCGGCAGGCGAGCAGGCGGCCCATGAACGTCATGCCGGACGATGCGGTTGTCACTTCGCCGCCGTTTTCGAGTGCGTCGCCTTGGCGGATGGGGGATCTGGAGGTCATTTGTTGAATGATCGTGGTGTAGGTTTGTTCGGGTGTCCGTTGAGTTAGTGGAGCTGACAGGTTTTGTTTCGATGAACTTGTGCTGCTTCACATCTTGAAATCACCATGCGCACCCCGTTTCCAGTGACGACTAAAAAAATGAGCTAGATTTACTTCCGGTTTGACAGTTTCTATAGGTCATTAAAATGATATTTACACCTTGGCTCACCATTTGGTACTCTCCCGTGATTTTTCCGCCATACGATTCCATCCAAGTTGTGGTAGCTCGGGATGGTTAAATTTTATCAAGGATTTTTTCCATCCTTGGTCACCAACAACACTAGCGATTTTCAATTCCAATATTTAACAAACGCACCTTGCCATTTAGTGGATCTATCATCATAGGTGCACAGCTCAAATTCTCGAACACCCTTGTCGGGAGAAAAGCAATATATCTCCGAGACTGCTTCAAAATGCCCCGAAGCATGGAAAATAAAAATAATATTGCTACACCTTTTTCACACAATTCTCCGCGCAGAAATTATTTCTGTCAGTTATTCAACTATCATCGAATCATGGGTTTGCCGTATCTGCCGGTGCGACAGACTGCACGTCGATAAATTCGATGCTTTGCAATAACTGAACGACCTGAGGAAACATAGATTCCCTCGGTTTTAACAGGTAGCCAACATCAACATATCCGCAAACTGCAAGCTGCCGATGCGGAATACAAAAATTGAAAGTACGCATGCGCCGAGCCTCATCTCCGTTCACATCATCCTGTGTTGTACCCCCTCCAATCCATCCTTTGCCGTGTAGCGGATAAAACGTCGTATGTTGTTGTTCGATTATTTCGCGGCCTGGCGTTGGATCAAGAACCCACCCTTTATCAGTCATTTTGATAAGAGCACGTTCGGATAATGTTTGTGCAGTTGCCGGATCTTGACAACTAAACTGAATCCATATTTCAAACGGGTAAGCCCCGCCCGTGTTGACATTTGCAATGTAATTTGCCAATGGCGGCAGACGAGATTTCGTTGCGCGAAAGTGCGCTCCATACGGATCTTTCAATTTGAAGTGACATTGGCCGAAAGCGACCTCAATCTCGACAGTCTCAAATTTACCAGGTTGCTTTGAATTAGCCGTCGACGCCATCAACCCACACGCTGCTACCGCTACTATTGCTTTTCTCATTGCATCTTCACTTGTTCAAAGCGCTCCGACGCGGCCGCTATATGCCCACTCAGGTAAAAAAAGCGGATAGGAATCCATCCATACCATTAGCGTACTGGCATTATCCGGAGGGGCAGGCTTATGCTTGGTTACTCTTCTAACTGGAATAAAATAGCCTCGATGCGAAATTTGTACTTAATTCGCTGGTGCGGCAGACTGCATGTCGATGAATTCGATGCTTTCCAATATCTGGATAACCTGAGGAAGCACGGATTCATTAGGCCACTTTAGGTAGCCAACGCTTTGAGCAACACCACAGATCGCAAGTTGCCGATGCGGAATGCAGAAGCTAAAGGTGCGTGTCCGTCGTGTCTCGTCTCCGTCTGTATCGTCTTGCGTTACACCACCGCCTGACCAACCCTGGCCACGCAGCGGATAAAATGTTGTGTGCTGCTCCTCGAAATCATTTGGCGTTAAATTAAGCACCCACCCTTTGTCACTCATCTTCATACCGGCAATATCCGTTAACGTCCGGGAGGTCACGGGATCTTCGCAACTAAGTCGAATCCACGTTTGAAAAGGATGCTGTGCCCTCGGATCGATGGTGACGACATAGCTTGCCGAATGCGATGAACTTCTTGTGTCTATTGAGACGCCCACATGGTATGGATCTTTCATCCTAAATTTGCAACTATCGAGGCTTATTTCACGTAGGACGGAATGATTCGGATTCGATTGTTTCGCATAAACTACGCTCGCTACCAGGCCCAACACAATGGTGGAAAATTTTATAACTTTCATTGGATATTCCTTCGTTCATAACCGTCAGGCGTAATTTCTACGACACCTGTCGCACCGGAAAATGGCATGTAATCAGCAAGTACCACCAATGCGTTCACATAGGCCTGGTAGCGCGCGACAATGCCATTGACCTTGGCGATACTTGCGTGATTGATGACAGGACTACCGAAGTTCACTGTCGCTGCTACTTGCCCAAAATGTTCATTGCTGTAATAAATGTGCGACGCGTTGTTAATAATCTGAATCTCACGTTTCAACGCAGGAAACCGGTCTGCGTAAATAGATGCTTTTGTCCAGGCCCAATACGCACCGGCACTTTCCGTTGCGTCAATGGCGCTCACTTCTATGTCCTTGCGCCATTGAATCACTTCACTCGTCAACTCCCGCAGCCTTGCATCTAGCAACGCCTCATTCTTTCGATCATCGTGCGCTTTCCTGGCTGCTGCATTCAATGCGGCTTCGCACGAATCCGGAATCGATCGTCCGAGGAATCGCCAATATTTAATGTAGTTGCCGGGCCCTGTTAACTGTAGTAAGCCACGGCCGTCCCATGGCGAATACCAAGCCGCAGAGTTGTTTTCGTAAAGCTTGCTGAACCATTGCGTCTCTTGCGTAGCGTTGCCAAAAAAAGCTGCCGTGCGTAAGGGGCAAGGAGTGATGCTGAACTTGCGTAATGTTTTATTGAGGTCGAGGTCGATTTTTTTGATGATGTCCTGTGCTCCTTTCATCAAATCGATCTTTTCCGACACCCACTTTCCGTGGCCGTTCTTTCGCATCGCCTTTGTGGGGACCAACTGCGTCAACTCCTTCCCACTCAACCACCCACACTTCCTAAAATGCCGAATAAACGCCAACGGATGAAAGAACCAAAACTTCTGCCCTCCCCCTAACGGCGTCTGTTCAATAAACTGAAACCGCTGCCGGAACGCAATGAAGTTTTCGTACCCATTCGGATCGCTTTCCTTGCGCTTGCCAAAAAATCCATCTGGCTCGTTGAGCCTTTTGAAGCGCTCTTCATCTGTCGTCGCGTCCCATTCGCTCGGCGCGTGGCACACGAAGCCCTTGAGCCTGTTGCGAATTGCCGCATCGCCCTGCACGTAGGCCGTCAACCGGTCTTCATGTCTGAATTCCGAATCGGCCACGTTCGACGCATCGCTGAATCCACCGTGCCCATACTGCTGCTTCCCTAACGGCAACCCCACTGCTTGGGTGCCGTGCCCTTCACCCACTTTCCCCTGGTCTCCGCGCAACGCATGCGGCCCTTCCTCAGGCGACGTCGCAATCTGTGCCTCGACATCACCGACGATCCTGCGCAGTTCGGCATAGCCGCACAGCCCATCTTGATCGAACGGCGTATTCCCATCTTCGATCTTCTTCCAGCCGGTGAAGAACGGGAAATCCGCATCCGACAGCTTCAGAATGGCGCTCTGATTGACGTCGACATACCCCTGCGTGCCATTCGCATCGAACGGCACTGCCACCCACGTCGCACGATCGGCAGCAGGCAGCGTCGGCTGCTCCGAGAGGATGCGGCCGAAGCGCATCAGCTCATAACCATCGCTCGGACAGGCTGGATAGAGGTCCACCGCGCGCTGATAAAGCTTGTACTCGTAATCCGCGTACCGGTCTTTCACCGGCTGCTCCGTGAGCAGCGTAAGTTTGTTGCCGTCGCCCGCTTCATCGAACCACGATCGCGTATAACGCTGCCCCTTGTGGAAGTACGCCTCGACGTACAGCTTGCTGTTCGCCGGCACCGTCCACGCGGCAAGCGTCGGGAAATAGGGGCTATCGCGTCTGCCCGGCGGTGCGCTGACCAACGCCTGACCACCAGGAATCACGAAATAGCTGTGCCCCCAGTAATCGCGCGATGCCGGCTGTACCGGGTTCGCCAGGCCAAGCTGCACCTTGTGCCCGTCCTGTTCGAACCACGCGCCAAAGTCCGCTTCGGTCATGAAAATCTCGAAGTGCAGATGCGGCTGTCCATGGCAGGCGCCCCAATATCCGAGCCTGTCCTTCCGATAGATCTTCCTTCCGCCGCCTGACTGGACCTTGCCGTCCTTGCCGCCAGCGTTGTCCAACAGCCACGCGGGCAATGCGGTAGCAGAGCCTTGTTGTGGCGGATCGTTCGGCTGGCGCTCGAGACGCTCCTGCTCCGCCATGTCCCGCAGATGCATGTACAGCGAATAGAACGTGATGGTCCGCCCGCCGCCCGTATCGGTCACATGCTTGAGCAATACGAAACCCGTGTTGGAATTCAGCGCCGGCTTTCCCGTTTTCTCATCGGGTTGTCCATCGGAAATCGCCGTTCCCGCCACGCGAAACGCGATCACCTCGCCATCTGCGATCGCTCTGACGGGCTCGGTCTGATCGTTCGGCGCGAGATGCATGCCGCAATGCCAGCGCCGGTCGAACGCAATCGGATAAATGCCGTGGTGGCCAAGTTCACACTGCTCGACGGCCGCCATCATCGGATCGGTTTCATACTCGTCGGCGCAAACAACACCCGCCGGCGGCAGGAAGGGAGGGCTGATAATCATGAGTTAGAGAGACGAAGGATAGGAGTCGGGCATCTGCAGCGAGCTCTTCGGCATCTGGCGTAAGGGCAGATTCATGCTCTGCGGCCCTTCGTAGACGAACGAAGCAGCCTTGATGCGAAACTCGCCCGGGCAATGAAAAACGACGTTGCCGTTCTCGATCGTCAGCGCAGCGCCGCCACTTGCCATCACGGCCTTTTCCTTCGCGACCACCAGTACGTCCGCATTCGTGCTCGACATCAGCAACTGCTGGTTGGCGAGCAGATCGAGCGCATCGTTTTGTGCCTGAATCTCGAGCTTCCCCTTCGCCGCGAAAAGACACATGCCGAGTCTGTGCGCGCATATCGAGATCAGTTCTCCCGCAGCCAGCGTGAAGCGTTTGAACGCGCTCACGTCGACGTGCCGGCCCGCCGCCAGCATCACGTTCTCGCCAGCGGCATGCTGTACCGATTTCGGCGTCGCCAGCGCAATACCAGCCGGCGCGCTCGCGATCAGACCCGCGGCCTTCAAGTCGTTCAGCGCATTCAGCAGACTCGCTTGCGTCGCCTGATCGGCCGGCGCAGCCTTCGCAAGCGTGGTGGCTTTAACCAACTCCGTCACGCGCTGCAGCGCCGCCCGAAGTTCGCCAAGCGCGGCATGCATCTCCAGTTGCGGCGCGTCAGGGCTCGAAAGCGCATCGGCGGACACGATCATCCCTTTGGGCGCGTGCAGCGTGCCCCAGCCCTGCGTGCTGATCTCGAAGCCGTGACCACGCTCTTTCTTCGCGCTGTCGACGAGAAAGCCCAGGCTCATCGACGTCTTCATGTAGACGGTCGCGAGCTTCGCGCCCTCGCGCTGCTTCATGTCGTCGAAGCGCAGATCCGCGCCGCCGAGCGGCGAACGCCATACCGCGCGGCTATACCAGCCTTCCCGGCTGTGCACGATGTCAGGATGCGAATAGTCGTGGACCGCGCCCGCAATCAGCAAGCGGTCGACATCCCCGTTCGTCGCAAGCAGCCGCACCTCCGTTTCAGGCAGCTGCGGCGAGTGGAAACCGCCGAGATACGATGCGCCGGGCCGCAGCAGCCGCAACGACATCAGATTCTTGCCTCGCTTGCCGCTGCGGCGGGCGAACACAGGTTCGACTTCGTAGCGTCCCTGTGCGTCGAGCCATGCATAAGGCTGTGCATCGCGTGATTTCACGACGCCCGTCACCACGCCCGATACCCAACGCCAGTGCTTGAACGGGTCGTATTCGGGACGCCATGTGAGATGCGCCGGTGTGGCCTCGAACTCGCAGAACACCGGCTGCGTGAGGCTGCCGGTCGTCTTCTGCCGTGTGATGAGCATGCCGTAAGGCGCTTCGGCCAGCGTGCGATTCGTCAGCCGCACTACAAGGCCCGGCGTCATGCCGATTGCGTCGCTCGTGCCATACAGGGTCTGTTGCCGCGCAATCAGTTCGTCGCGGCGCGCATCGGCCAGCGCCTGGCCTGCTTCCCTCGAATGGTGATGCTCGATGCTGCGGTTCACGCTGCCGAATATCGTTCGGTCGTCGTGCGCGACGATCGCGCTCGCCGTCAGCGGGTCGTCGGGTATCCGATAGTTGCGGTCCCACAGCTCGACGCGCTCCGGCACGAGTTCACGCACGGTGTTGATCGACAGCACCGCTTCGTGCCAGTTGCCGCTAAGGCCCGAATCGGGCATGAACGGCACTTCGAGTGCACGCACATAACCGCGCGGGTTGTTGCCGAACACGAGCGTGTCGCGCTGCGGCCCGTCTCCTTCGCTGCCCTGTTTCCAGTAGTAGTAGATGCCGGCACGACGGCAATGGCGATCGATAAATGCCTTGACGGTCTCTTCATACATCACCGTCTGCTCGAACTTCGCGTCGAGGCCTTCCAGATGAAATTCGATATCGTGCGGATCGAACAGGTCGCGATCGACGATCGCTTCCGTGATCAGTTCCTTCAGCGATACGTTGCGGAATACGCCTGAGTCCCACACCTTGCCGAGCAGTGCGTAACGCGGCTCGATACGCAGCGCATAGGTCGTCTCGTCGCGGCTCGTCTTCCTGCGCTCCCAGCGCGTTACCACGCCATGCACGACGCGCGCGGGCGCGATAACCGATTCGATCAGCCCCGACATCGACGGCACGCAGCCTTCTTCCACGATCGTGAAGGTAGCGCGCCGTCCCACGCAGCCCTCCGCATCGATCGCATGGTCAGCCGACGTAGCGACGACATCGAGCCGATACGTCTCGTTGAGCGCCTCGTTCAATTCGAAACTGATTGCGCAAAGGTCCGCTTGGACCGAGCCGATCTTCAACTCGAAGCGCTGCCGCACGCGCGCGCTCGGGTACTTCAGGATATCCGCAATGACTCGTTTCATCGTCCCGGCTTTTTCTGTTAAGTGATCCGGACTGCTCAACAGGATGCGTCCCAGTCATCCAGAAAAGCGAAACTAACGGTCATTACGTGGTGTGTCTATCAGACGACTTCAGTCGATTCCTAAGATTTGCAAACTTTTACAATGCGGGCTCGTCGGACATTGCTGTGCTCGAGCGCGACGGCCCATACCGGCGACAACGCACGCAACACCTCGGGATGCTGAACGATTAGATAAAGACCGACGCACGGCCAGCCAGGCAATCCATATCGCCATCACGGGCCCCGAACGTGCAGCGCTCGGAGCGCTGCGCGCGAGGCCATCGTTCGCGGTCGCCGTCATGCGCCGCCAGGCCTCCTGAATCGAGCCGCATGTGGAAATTTGCCGTTCACTTGCCGAGGCTGTCGCGCATGCTGCGCACGTCGCGCGTCGTCACAGGCGCCGCAACGTTGCCCCACGTATTGCGCACGAAGGTCAGCACGCGAGCCATTTCCGTATCAGTGAGCTTGCCCGCGAACGCAGGCATTTTCTTCGGCTCCGGACCCGTCTGCGTATGCGGCGCCTCGCCACCTTCGACCAGCAGACGCACGAGCGAATCGGTATGCGGACTCAGCACGACCGGGTTGCCTGCGAGCCGCGGATACGTCGATGGCTCGCCCATGCCATCGGCCTTGTGGCAGCGCGCGCAAAAACTCCGGTAGAGCCCCGCGCCCGGCAACTCGACATCGCCCGTATCGAGCGCACGCACGGTACGCGCCGCCGCGCGCGACCGGTCGTCGAAATGCCCCGAAGGTTCGCGCGGCGGCAGGGTCTTCAGATAACCGGCAATCGCGTGAAGATCGTCGTCGGTCATGTATTGCGTGCTGTCCTCGACGACCTGCACCATGCTGCCGAACGTGACGAGTCCGCCGCCGAGCCCCGGCTTTTCAGCGTGTCCGCTGCGCAAAAACGCGACGATCTCGTCTTCGGACACGCGGCCGAGGCCCGAGCCCGCGTCGCCGGTCAGGTTCGGCGCGAACCAGTGGTCGTTCGTGCCGCCGGTCAGATAGAGGCGCGAGCCCTGATCGTAGCCGCGCTCTTCGTACGCCGGCCCGCGCGGCGTATGGCACGCGCCGCAGTGGCCAAGCGACTGCACGAGATATGCGCCGCGATTCCACTGCGCGCTGTGCGTCGACTGCGGCACATATACGTCGTTCGGCGCAAATGCGACGCTCCAGAACATCAGCGCCCAGCGCTGGTTGAACGGGAACGGCAGTTTCGTCGGCGGCGCCAGCGTCGCGACCGGCTTCACGCCATGCATGAAATACGCGTAGAGCGCGCGCATATCGTTATCGTCGATCTTCGCGAACGACGGAAACGGCATCGCCGGATAAAGCCGCTTGTTGCCCGGCGCTACACCCTCGCGCACGGCGCGCACGAAATCGTCGTAGCTGTATCGGCCGATTCCCGCGTTCGGGTCCGGCGTGATGTTCGACGAAAAGATCGTGCCGAACGGCGAACCCATCGGCAGACCGCCTGCGAACGGCGCACGCGGACGCAACGGCTCCTTGCCCGATGGACCGCCCGGCGGCGCGGTGTGACAGCCCGCGCAATCGGCCGCCTTCGCGAGATATTCGCCTTTCGCGATCAGCTTTGGATCGCTTGCATCGAATCGCGCGGCAGACGTCTGTGCGCCGGCACGAGGCGGCATTGCGCTTGCGGCTAACAGCGCCGCCCCCGCGAGTGCCGCGAAACCGATGGCGGACAGTGTGCGTCTTTGCATTGTCGTCACCATGGGCCGCCGCACGGAGATACGATCGCGACGGCAAGCCCGGTCGCGATCATGCCGAACATAAAGAGCGCGCTCGACAACGCACTGACCCGCGCGAGAAACCATTCGAGTTCCGCCACGCGGCGTGCGCGGCCCTCGAGCCGATGCTTGCGCTTTTCGCGCGTGAATACGACGTTGCGCCACGCGATCACGACGCCCGCAATACCGATCGCGAAGCACGCCACGCTGACCGCGATCAGCACGGGCATCGCCCACGGCGGCGGCCCGACCGGACGAAGCGCATCGGACAACCCGCACACATTGGCGGTCAGGATTTCGCCCGCGCCCATCAGCGCGAACCACGCGAGCGCGGTCGCGAGCATGCCGATCGACAACCGCCATGGATGAAACTGCGGCGCGGCGCTATCGGGCCGCGTCGACGGCTGCGGTTGCATGCGTGCGCGTCGATCGCTCATGTGCGGGCCCTCAACACATACGGCGACAGATAGATCGTCGAGAAGATAAAAAGCCATACGAGATCGACGAAGTGCCAGTACAAGCCGCCGATCGTCAGCGCGACACAGCGCTTCTCATCGAAGTAACCAAGCGCGGTCCACAGCAGCAGCAGGGCAAGCACGACGAGCCCGACCAGCACGTGCGCCATATGAAAGCCCGTTATCGTGAAGTACAGCGAGCCGTATAGGTTCGACGTCATGCCATACGGGTGGTCTCGCCACTCCTTGATCTGGATGCCGACAAAAATCACGCCGAGCACGAGCGCCGTTGCCATCGATGCGACGGCCCAGCGCACGCGCCGCCGCTTCACGCAGCGCTCGCAGAGCATCACGAACACGCTGCTCGTCAGCAGAATGACCGTGTTGGCGCCGCCGAGGCCGAGCTTCGGCAAACCTTCGGGTGGCCACATACGGCCGCTTTGCGAGGCGAGATACAGGTACGAGAAGATCAGGTAGCCGAATAGCGAGCCTTCCGTGGCGATCAGTGCGAGGCAACCGAACCAGCCCCCCGAGCGCTCGCCTGCGCTGCCGACCGGCAGTCGCACGGACCCGGAATAGGTGTCCTCGCTCGATGCGTCGCTCATATCAGCTCCTCGCATCGTGTACGCGCCGCGGCTCGCGCTGGATCAGGCTGCGCTCCGGCCACAGCCATACGACGATCGATACGGCGCAGCCGAGCAGCATCGCCGCGGCAAACCACCACGTTTGCAACGCGAGCCCCGCGAAAAACAGTGCTGAAAACGCGCCCAGCGCGAACGGCGTACAGGAGTCTTCGGGCATCTTCAGAATGACGTCGGGCCGCGCTTCGAGCGCCGTCGTGCCGAGCGCTTCGCGGCCATGATCGAGCATGTAGCCTTCCGCGAGCGACGATCGGCTGCCGCTTCTTCCCTCCCCTTCGATGCGCCCTTCCTCTTCGATGCGTCCCTCCCATAACGGATGCCGGCTCGCGATAGTCGGCACGACCGCGAAGTTGTAGGGCGGCGGCGGCGAAGTCGTCGACCATTCGAGCGTGCCCGCGTCCCACGGATTGTTGCCCGCCAGTGCGCCGCGCCGCAGGCTATAAAACAGATCGCACAGGAAAATCAGAATGCCGAACGCGAGCACGAACGAGCCGATCGACGTAATCATGTTTACCGTGTTCCAGCCCATATCGGGTGCATAGGTATAGATGCGGCGCGGCATGCCGAGCAGCCCTGCGATGTGCATCGGAAAGAACGCAACGTTAAAGCCGATAAACATGACCCAGAACGCGAGCTTGCCGACACGCTCGCTCATCATGCGTCCCGTGAACTTCGGAAACCAGAAATACACGCCGCCGATCACCGGAAACACATTGATGCCGAGCAGCACGTAATGCAGATGCGCGACGACGAAATACGTATCGGTCAGTTGCCAGTCGAACGGCACCGCGGCCGTCATCACGCCGGACACGCCGCCCACTACGAACAGCAGCACGAAGCCCGCGAAGTAATAGAACGGCACGCGAAACACGGGCCGTCCGAGCCAGATCGTTGCGATCCACGCGAACGTGGCGATCGCGCTCGGCACCGCGATCGCCATACTCGCCGCGCCGAAGAACGACAGCGCGAGCGCCGGCAGACCGGTCGCGAACATATGGTGAATCCACACGCCAAAACCGATCAGCATCGTCGCGATCGTCGAGAACGCCACAGGACCGTAACCGACGAGCGGCCGCCTGCAGAACACGGGCAACGCATCGGAGACGATGCCCATCGCCGGCAGCACGACCACATAAACCCACGGATGAGCGAAGATCCAGAAGAGATGCTGCCAGAGCAACGCTCGCCCACCGTTCGCGACATCGAAGAAATGCGTGCCGATGCGCCGGTCCATCCACAGCAGGAAAAACGCGAGGCTGACCGACGGCACCGCGGCGAGGTTGCCGCACGACGCGGTCATCGTGCCCCAGACGAGCACCGGAACGCGATCGAGCGACATGCCCGGCGCGCGCATTCGCAATAGCGTCACGACGAAGTTCACGGCGCCGACCGTCGTCGAAATGCCGAGCAACACCATGCCGAGCGCGTAGACGTCGATATTCGGCCCCGTGTTGTATTCGAGGCCCGATAACGGCACGTAGTTGAACCAGCCCGCATTCGGCGCTTCGCCGAGCGGAAAACTCGCATAGAGAAAAATCGCGGCGAACAGGAACACCCAGTAAGACAGTGCGTTCAGGCGCGGAAACGCCATATCGCGCGCGCCCAGTACCAGCGGCCATAGGTAGTTCGAGAAGCCTGACAGCACCGGCAGCGCATACAGAAAGATCATCGTCACGCCGTGCATCGTGAAGATCTGGTTGTACTGTTCGGGCGTGAGCAGCGTCGCATTCGGACGGGCAAGCTGGATGCGCATGATCAGCGCCTCGACGCCGCCGGCGATCAGAAAGATAAACGCCGTAACCAGATAACGCATGCCGATGCGCTTGTGATCGACCGTCGATAGCCAGCCGCGCCAGCCGGCCGGTGTCTCCCACAAGTCGCGCAGCTGTTCCTCGGCGGCGCTGCCGCGCGCGACGACGCCGCGCCGCAGCGTTCTTTCGAGCTGTGGTGCACTCGTCGAAGAGTGTGTCGTCGTGTCGGCCATCCTGGTTCCGTTTTATTCGCTCGCGCGACAGGTTCAAGTCGGGTTCAGTGCAGCGTCGCCAGATAGGCGGACAACGCGGCCGCGTCGTTCGCCGTCAGTGCGATGCTCGGCATCAGCGAATCGGGTTTGATCCGTTGCGCGTGGGCGATCCAGTCGAGCTGATGCTCGCGCGTGTTCGTCATCGTGCCGGCCGCAATCAGGCGGCGCGTGTCGAGATGCGTGAGGTCGGGCGCCTGTGCGCCGTTCGCATCGGTGCCGCGCACCGTATGGCAGCCCGCGCAGCGGTCGAGAAACAGCTTCTGTCCATGCAAGGCCAGCGCATTGGCCGCACCGGCAACGGGCGTAGCAGGTTTCGCCTCGGTGCTGCGCCATGCGTCGAACGCGGCGTGGTCCTGCGCGACGACCTCGAAGGCCATATGCGCGTGCTGCGCGCCGCAGAATTGCGAGCATTGCCCGCGATAGACACCGGGCGCGTCGGCCTGAATCCACTGCTCGTTGATCTGACCTGGAATGGTTTGCGTCTTGCCGGCGAGTTGCGGCACCCAGAATGCGTGGATCACGTCGGCGCTCTTCAGCACGATCTTCACGGGCTCGCCGACCGGTATGTGAATTTCATTCGCCGTGACTAACGCCGGGCCGCCGTCCGCATCGCTGTATTCGACTTTCCACCACCAGTCGTAGGCCGTCACGGTCAATGTAAGCGAGGGCGCGCGGGGCGGCGCTGCGACCGAATCGAGCGTGAAGAGCGTGTAGGCGAGCGCAGCGATCAGAAATACCGACGAGATGCCTGTGCCGATATAGACCCACCGCATGCCGGTCTTCTCGTCCCGCACGATCGTCGGACCTGCATGGTCCGCTTCGATTCGGCGGCGACGCGCGGTCGCCACCGCGAGCAACAGCGCGACGATGACGATCACGGCCATCGATAAAGCCGCAAGCGCCCAGCCGAGAACCATCGTCGGTCCGGCGGCAGGACCCGCCGCATGCAGAAAATAGTCGAGGGGCGCGGCGTGCATATGAATCGATTCCACCTTCCATTGCATCCGGCCGCACTCCCGCCCTGTTCGATGTCCGAATCCGGCGCGTCACGAGCGCCCCCTCAATCAACAGACGCGTAGCAAGAAATGGACTTGACAGGCTGTAAGCTGGAAAAGCGGAAAGGTAAATAGTCCGGCAAGAAATCGCCGCAGACCGGACCTGCGCCGTGACGCACCGATCTGCGCGGCTTCGTACGATTTACATCACATTGCGACATTTACATGCGGCAGCAGAGGCGCCGCCGCGTGCAGTTCGCCGCCCGTCGTAGCATTGGTTAGTCTTTCGTGCCGGGAAGCACCGAGCCGAGCACCTGCCGCGCGGTATTCGCAATCACGCTGCCTTCCTTCGGGTCGCCCTCCATTAGCGTGCGCGCAAAGGCCTTCGCTTGCGGCAGCGTGACATGAGGCGGCAGAGGCGGCACTTCCGGGTCGCACTTCACCTCGAGCACGACCGGCCGTTTCGCTGCAAGCGCGGTTTCCCACGCTTCGGCCAGCTGGTCGGCCTTGTCGACATAAATGCCGGTCAGCCCGATCAATTCTGCAAAACGGTGATATGGCACATCGGGAATCTGCTGCGACGCGTTGAACTTCGGATCGCCGTTCATCACGCGCTGCTCCCAGGTCACCTGGTTCAGGTCTTCGTTGTTGAGCACCATGCAGATCCAGCGCGGATCGGCCCACTGCTTCCAGTATTTCGACACCGTAATCAGCTCGGCCATATTGTTCATCTGCATCGCGCCGTCGCCGACCATCGCGATAACGGGCCGACCGGGATAAGCAAACTTTGCGGCGATCGCATACGGCACGGCCGCACCCATCGACGCGAGCCCGCCCGACAGCGACGCCATCATGCCGCGCCGGATCTTCAGGTCGCGCGCGTACCAGTTCGCGCACGAACCTGAGTCGCTCGTCAGGATCACGTTGTCGGGCAGACGCGGCGACAGCTCGGTGAAAGCGCGCTGCGGGTTGACACCGTTCGCGGTCGGCTGATGTGCGCGTTCGTCGAGTGTCTCCCACCAGCGCGATGTCCAGCGCTCGATTCTCGAACGCCATGCGTCGCCGGTTTTTTCCTTCAGCAACGGCAGCAGCGCGCGCAGCGTCTGTGCGCTGTCGCCGACCAGATTCACTTCCATCGGGTACCGCAGGCTCAGCATGTCCGCCTTGATATCGATCTGGACGCCGCGCGCATCGCCCTCCTTCGGCAGGAATTCCGAATACGGAAAACCCGTGCCGATCATGAGCAGCGTGTCGCAGGTGTTCATCATTTCGTAGCTCGGCTTCGTGCCGAGCAGGCCGATCGACCCTGTCACCCACGGTAGATCGTCAGGTAACGCGGCCTTGCCGAGCAGCGCTTTCGCGACGCCCGCGCCGAGCCGGTTCGCCACTTCGATTACTTCGTCGGTGGCGTTCAGCGCGCCCGCGCCGACGAGAATCGCGACCTTGTGACCCGCATTGAGCACCTCGGCCGCGCGCTGCAGTTCGTCCTGCGTCGGCACGACTGTGGGCCGCGCATAGCCGACGCCCGAATGCGCGGTGCCGTGCTTGCGCGCGGGCCCTTCGTATTCGAGATCCTGCAGATCGTTCGGCAGGATCAATGCCGTGACACGCCGCTCGGCGAGCGCGATGCGTATCGCACGGTCGACCATATGGCGCACTTGCGCGGGCACGCTTGCCTGCTGCACATAAGAACCGGCGACATCCTTGAACATCGCGGCAAGGTCGAGTTCCTGCTGATAGTGCGAACCGAGTCCCGCGCGCGCCTGCTGTCCGACGATCGCGAGCACCGGCATGTGATCCATTCTTGCGTCGTAGAGCCCCGTGATCAGGTGGGCCGCGCCCGGGCCCGAAGTCGCGATGCACACGCCGAGTTCACCGGTGAATTTCGCGTGTGCACTGGCCATGAAGGCGGCCATTTCTTCGTGACGCGTCTGCACGAATTCGATCTTCCCGTCCGCGCGGTTCAGTGCGCCGAACACGCCGTTGATGCCGTCGCCGGGGTAGCCGAACATCCGCCTGATGCCCCACTGATGCAGCCTGTCGACGATAAAGTCGCCCACTGTCATAGCCATGAAAATCTCCTGCTAAAGAAAAATGGTGCCGAACGCGTTGTGCGTGTCGACGTGTCTGTCGTGCCATCAAGCAGCCCTTCAGGCGTACCTTCCACGCCCAGCAAGCGACGCGCCGCGTCGCGCGAAACCCTGCTGTAAGGAACAGCCATTGCTGATGCGCCAGTAATGGAAACTGTTGGTTCCTGTCGTTTCTGAAAGCGCACACCATGCACGACGCTGCTTCTTCTTCATCGCCTTCTTTCCCGCGCGCCGCGAGCGATCGTTGCGCCGCAGCGCCGATCGCGCGTATCGTTGCGGATGCCTACACGATTCCGACCGACGCGCCAGAAGCGGATGGCACGTTCGAATGGAATTCGACGACGCTCGTCGTTGCCGAGGTCGAAGCCGGCGGTGTAACCGGGCTCGGTTATACGTACAGCGATGCGAGCGTCGCAACACTGATCCGGCACACGCTTTCGGACACGCTCGAAGGCGAGGACGCGTCGGACCTGCAGCGCCTGTGGCTGCGGATGCAGCAGCGCGTGCGCAATCTCGGCCGCGACGGCATCGCGGCCACCGCGATTTCGGCGCTCGACTGCGCGCTCTGGGATCTGCATGCGAAGCGCCTCGGCGTTCCGCTCGCGACTCTGCTCGGCGCGGCGCGCGATCGCGTGCCCGTGTACGGCAGCGGCGGCTTTACGACCTACACGGACGGCCACATGCGCGAGCAGCTATCGCGCTGGGTACGCGACGACGGATGTCGCTGGGTGAAGATCAAGATCGGCAGCGACGCGGCACGCGACCCCGCCCGTGCCCGATGCGCACGCGATGCGATCGGCAACGACGCGGGCCTCTTTGTCGACGCGAATGGCGCATTCGATCCGAAGACGGCTTTGCGTTTTGCCGAGGAAATTTCCAGACTCGACGTGCAATGGTTCGAAGAGCCGGTCAGTTCGGACGATCTCGCCGGGCTCGCCGCGATCCGGTTCGCCGCGCCGCCGGGTATGCGGATCGCCGCGGGCGAATACGGCTATACGGCCGACTATTTCAGGCGAATGCTCGAAGCGCAAGCGGTCGATGTTCTGCAGGCCGATGCAAGCCGTTGCGGCGGCGTGACGGGCTTTATGCGCGTCGCGCATCTTGCCGATGCGTTCCATATCCCGCTTTCGGCGCATTGCGCACCGGCGCTGCATCTGCACGCGGCGGCCGCTGTGCCGGGGCTGTGTCATCAGGAATGGTTTCACGATCATGTGCGCATCGAATCGATGCTGTTCGACGGCGCGCCGCGCGTCGCTAACGGCAGCATCGCGCCCGACCTGTCGCGCCCCGGTTGCGGACTCGAATTCAGGCGCAAGGATGCGCAGCGTTTCGCCGTGAGCATGCCTTGATGCACATACTGAAGCATCGCAGTTCAATGTTTCTGGTTCGCCCATACGACATCGACGATGATAAGAACCACGTTATATGTGCTCGGCGCGCTGAGCGCACTGTCAGGCGCCGCGTTGCTGGCGACGCGTAGAACCGGTGCTCGCGCACAGCGCGCGCATGCACCGGTCGGGTCCGCAGCAGTGGCGAGTAGCGATCGATGGAGGTCGCCTCAGCGCGTGCATATCGATGCCGCGCGTGGGTTCAATCACAGTTCCGCGCTGCTCGCCTTCTCCGCTTTGGCCGATAGCGCCGTCGAACACTATCGCGGTTCGTTCGAGAATCCCGCCATGGTGACGCCGCTCGTATCGGCGACCTGCGCGCTGTTTGCAGGCTTGCATGGCGGCCGGGATCATACCGAGGCGTCGCATTCGATCAGGCATGCGATCTATCTGGCCGCGGCTGCCGCCGGCGTCGCGGGCAGTGGCTTCCACCTGTACAACGTCACGAAGCGTCCCGGCGGTTTCAGCTGGCATAACCTGTTCTATGGCGCGCCGCTTGGCGCGCCGATGTCGTTGCTGCTGTCGGGGGCGCTCGGCGCGGTCGGCGAACAGTTGCGCAACGAACCTGCACTCGACCCGCGTCTGTTCGGCATGCCCGCCGGCAAGGCGCTCGCGCTGGCGGCCGGCATCGGGCTCGTCGGCACGATCGGCGAGGTCGGACTGCTGCATTTTCGCGGTGCATTCCAGCATCGCGCGATGTATGCGCCAGTCACGATCGGACCGCTTGCGGCGGTACTGCTTGCGCATTCGGCACTCGCGTCGCCGGGTCCACGCTGGTTTACGCGCATCTGGCTGCGCACGACCGCCGCGTTGGGCTTCGTCGGCACGCTGTTTCATGCGCGCGGTGTCGCGCGCATGCAAGGCGGCTGGCGCAACTGGACGCAGAATATTCTGGGCGGTCCGCCGCTGCCGGCGCCGCCGAGCTTTACCGCGCTCGCCATGGCCGGCCTCGAGGCGTTGCGCCTGAGGGAGACCGAGCGTGAGTAAAGACCTCAATGCGAACTCGAACGCGGACCTCAATGCGGACCTCAATGCGGACGCCAATGCGCGCGTCAATGCGCACGGTGCCCTTCCCGCCTATCCGCATTACGACGTGCTCGACAAGCGAGATTCGCCTTCGTGGGACGATGCGACGCGCAGTGTAATCGACGATCGCATCGGCACCCGCGACGAACCGGCATGGTGCACTCCGGAAGAATGGCGCACGCTACGCGCGCTATGTGCCGTGATCATTCCGCAGCCGGACAGCCGCTCCGCTGCGAATCGCCGGCCCGTTCCGCTGGCCGCGCTCGTCGACCGCAAGATCGCCGGCAATAAAACCGACGGCTATCGCAACGCGAGCCTACCCGGCTTGCAGCAGGCGTGGCGCATCGGTCTTTCCGCACTCGACGACGAAAGCCGGCATCGCTATCAGGCCGCGTTCGCCGATCTCGACGACCACGCGCGCATCGCTCTCGTGCAGGCAATGGAACACGGCACGCTGACGCGCGATTCGTGGCAAGCCATGTCATCGAAGCTGTTCTTCCGGCAGCGCGTGCTGCACGATGTCTGCACGACTTACTATGCGCATCCGTCGTCGTGGAGCGACATCGGCTTCGGCGGACCGGCCAATCCGCGCGGCTATGTGCGCATGACGTTCAATCGCCGCGACCCGTGGGAAGCTGTCGAATCGACCGGCGAGTACAGTGCGTCGGAACCGGAGACGCATCGTGCCCGATGATGCGCTCCGTCATCCGCGCGGCGCGAACGGCCGTGCGCCCGATGTGTTCACGCGCGGCGGCTGGGTGCCGATGCGCGAGTATGCGCAAAACGAAGAGGTCGATTTCGTCATCGTCGGCACCGGTGCGGGCGGCGGCACGCTCGCGTGCCGGCTTGCCGAAAAGGGCTTCAAGGTCGTTGCGCTCGACGCGGGCGCCTGGTGGCGGCCGCTCGAAGAGTTCGCCTCCGACGAGATGCATCAGGCCAAGCTCTACTGGACCGACGAGCGCATTGTCGACGGCGACGACCCGCTCGTGCTCGGTGCGAACAATAGCGGCAAGGCGGTCGGCGGCAGCACCGTGCACTTCGCGATGGTGTCGCTGCGCTTCCGGCCCGAGTGGTTCAAAGCACGCTCGCTGCTCGGTTATGGCGCGGACTGGCCGCTCGACTGGCGCGAAATGTGGCGCTACTACGCGTACGTCGAAGATGCGCTGAAAATCTCCGGACCGGTGCGCTATCCATGGGGACCGGAACGGCCGCGCTATCCGTATCGCGCGCACGAAATGAATGCAGCGGCGCTCGTGCTCGCGAAAGGCGCCGAAGCGCTCGGTATCGGCTGGAGCCCGACGCCGCTCGCCACGCTTTCCGCGCCGCGCGGAAAAGCGCATCCGTGTGTCTATCGCGGCTTTTGCGTGTCCGGTTGCGCGACCAATGCCAAACAGAGCGCGCTGGTCACATGGATACCACGCGCGGTCGCGGCCGGCGCCGAGATCCGCGACCTCTCGATGGCCGGCCGCATCGATGTCAATCCGGCTGGCCGCGCAACCGGCGTCGAATACTTCCGCGAAGGCCGCTGGCAATTCCAACGTGCGCGTCATGTGGTCGTGGCCGGATATGCGATCGAAACGCCACGCCTGCTGTTGATGTCGGCAAACGAGCGTTTCCCCGAAGGGCTCGCGAATCGTTCCGGACTCGTCGGCAAGAACCTGATGGTGCAGTCGAATCAGGCCGTATGGGGCGTCATGGACGACGAAATACGCTGGTACAAGGGACCGCCGTCGCTTGCGATCAGCGAACACTGGAATTACACGGACAAGGGTAAGGATTTTTTCGGCGGCTATGCGTATATGAGCCAGGGGCCGCTACCGATGGTCTGGGCGCAGACGCAATTGGGCCGCGGCCTGTGGGGCCAGGCGCTGCTCGACGAGATGCAGTTGTACAACCATCAGGTCGGCCTCAAGATTGTCGGCGAGACGCTGCCGCAGGAGCGCAACCGCGTCACGCTCGCCGACGAGAAAGACCAGTACGGCCTGCCGGTCGCGCGTGTCACGTGGAGCTATTGCGACAACGACCGGCGGCTCGTTTCGCATTCGCTACGCTTCATGACCGACGCGCTTGGCGCAGCCGGTGCCGCACGCATCTGGCAACAGACCGACGACACCTGCCATCTGAACGGCACCGCGCGCATGGGCGACGACCCGGCGACGAGCGTCGTCAACGCCGACTGCCGCAGTTGGGATGTTCCGAATCTATGGATTTGCGACGGATCGGTTTTTCCGACCGTCGGCGGCGTCAATCCATCGCTGACGATCCAGGCAATTGCATGCCGCACGGCGGACAGGATCGAAGTGCTGGCTTCGCGCGGGGAGTTGTAGCGGCTTACACGTGCGCCTGAACGCATCGCATTAGAAGAGCAAGGAGGGAGAACTCATGGGCCGGATCCGAAAACCAGAGATCGTCGTGATTACGGGCGCAACAGCGGGCGTCGGCCGCGCGGCCGCACTCGAATTCGCGCGGCACGGCGCCGACGTCGCATTGCTCGCACGCGATCGGGCTGCGCTGCGCGACACGGCCGAGGAGGTGCGCGCGCACGGCGTGCGCGCGCTGCCCATCGAAGCGGACGTGAGCGACGCCAAAGCAGTCGAGGCCGCCGCTGCTTCCGTCGAAGCGCAATTGGGCTCGATCGACGTGTGGGTCAACAATGCGATGGTCACGACGTTCGCGCCCGTCGACACGTTGCCGCACGAGGACTTCGCGCGCGTGACGAACGTCACGTATCACGGTTACGTCTGGGGTACGATGGCCGCGCTGAAACGCATGCAGAAGTCCGACCGCGGCACGATCGTACAGGTCGGCTCGGCGCTCGCCTACCGCTCGATTCCGCTGCAAGCCGCCTACTGCGGCGCCAAGCACGCCATACGCGGCTTTACCGACGCACTGCGCTGCGAGCTCTATCACCGTAAGAGCCGCATCCACGTGACGATGGTGCAGATGCCCGCGCTGAACACGCCGCAGTTCGACTGGGCCGGCAACCAGATGCCGCATGCACCGCGTCCGGTCGCGCCGA
Source organism: Paraburkholderia sp. SARCC-3016 (assembly GCF_031119615.1). Taxonomy (NCBI): domain Bacteria; kingdom Pseudomonadati; phylum Pseudomonadota; class Betaproteobacteria; order Burkholderiales; family Burkholderiaceae; genus Paraburkholderia; species Paraburkholderia sp. SARCC-3016. The sequence continues at coordinate 69,273 of NZ_JAVHZD010000008.1, forward strand.
TTTTTCAGCCGGAAGTCGCGGCGCGCGCGATCTACTGGGCCGCCACGCATCGGCGCCGCGAAGTGTGGGTCGGCATATCGTCGATCAAGGCGATCGTCGCGAACCAATGGATACCAGGCTGGCTCGATCGTTACCTCGGGCGCACCGGCTTCGATGCGCAGCAGGACCCGCATGCGGTCGCGAATCTCGACCATGCGTCGAACCTGTGGCAACCGGTCAGCCGGCTACATCGCGTGCATGGGCGGTTCGATGCGTCCGCTGTGCCGCGCAGCCGTGCTTTGTGGCTCGACACGCATCGCGGCGTCGTGATGGTTGCGGCCGCAACCTTCGCGACACTCTGCTTCGGTCTGCTGCGACGCCGGGTTTGATCGTGTCCTTGCGGATCGAGGACTATGCGCTGATCGGCGACGGACAGAGTGCCGCCCTCGTCGGCCGCAACGGCTCGATCGACTGGCTATGCTGGCCGTCGTTCGATGCGAGCCCATGATATAGCGAAGACGCTGCTCGCGCCGAAGCGCTCAGCCGACGAGCAGCGATTGCCCGCCGTCGATCCATACCGGCGTGCCCGTAATGAACCGCGCACGATCCGACGAAAGGTAGACGACCATGTCGGCGATATCGTCGCTGCTGCCTGCCTTGCCGTCGGTGAGCGGAATCTTGCCTTGCGGATACTCGGCGGCTTCCGATGCCTCACCGGGCGAACGCGTCTGCGTGTTCTCATCGATTTCGGTGTCGATCTTCCCCGGACAGATCACGTTCACGCGAATCTTGTGCTTGGCGAGTTCGAGCGCCGTCATCTGGCCCAGCGCGAGCAATCCGGCTTTCGTCGTCGAATACGCGGAGGCGCCGCCGTGACTGAATACGCGTGTCCCGTTGATCGACGAGATGATCACGATCGACCCTGCGCCCGCGCGTTTCAGATGCGGCACGGTCAGGTGCAGCGTCAGATACGCGCCGCGCAGATTCGTATTGATCGTGTTGTCCCATTCGGCCGGCTTCAGTTCGTCGATCGGCGCCCATACGCCGTTGATACCGGCATTCGCAACAACGATATCGAGCCGTCCGCTTTGCGAAACCGCGTGATCGAGTCCCTGGCCGAAGCCGGCATCGTCGCGAAGGTCGGCCGTGAAACCGAAAGCGTCGCCACCGTGCTTGACGATCTCGTCGACGGTCGCGCGTGTTTCGTCGTCCTTATGCGCATGCACGATCACCCGCGCTCCGGCCGCGGCGAGGCGTAGCGCGCTCGCCTTGCCGATGCCCGATCCCGCACCTGTGACGAATGCCGTTTTGTTCTGCAGATTCATCGGTTTTCCTCCGCTGATATTCGCGCTTTTGCGCGCCGTTGTGTTCCGGGTCCTGTTTCATTAACCGCCGCCTATGCCTTGCAGCACCTTGCCCGTGCCGCTGCAGACTTCGCAGCGTTCGCCCTCCACCAGGCCGGTGCCGTCACAGACGGCGCATATGTCCTCGCCCACGCCGGGAGCATCCGGCGGTCCTTCGTCGCCCGGCGAAAGCGGTTTTTGATCGGGTTCCATGATGTCCTCCGTAAACAGTTGCGTTGCGGCGTAACCGGCCGCGTCAAGGCGCGGCGCTACGGCTTGCGTGCATCCTCGGGCCGTTGCCTCTGCGACGGACGGCCGCCGCCGCCCGGCGGTTCGGAATGACTGCCGGTGCCGTGCGGCACTTCCGCCGTCTGCTCGGGATGAACATTCGCGCGCGGCGGGTTTGCCTGCTTCATCGCTTCGGTAGGTGGGGCCGGCGGTTGCTGGTCGCGGTCACGCGCGCCGTCGCGGTCGTCGTCCTGGTTGTCGTTCGATGCCATCGTTTCCTCCTTGATCTCGCGTTCGTTGAGATCGTATAGAACTGCAGCAACAAGTGGACCAAACAAGTGGACCAACAGCGGGACCGAACAGCGGGACCAAGCCACGGGCTCCGCATCGGGTACGCCCAATGCGCGTGATCGGTACGCGAGCACATTTCAGGAGCCCCGCATGAGCATCATGACCATTCGCACCTCGGATACCGAAGTCCAGGTCGAGCAGACCGTGTACACGTTTGCGAAAAAAGACGAAGCGGATGCATTCCAGCGCTGCGTGGCCGATCGTTCGATCGACGCGTGCAACCGCGAACATCCGCCGCTTTCGCTGAGACCGGCCACGCCGGAGATGAGGCCCGACGATCCGAATCGCGACAGCACGATCTCGCCGACGGTAGGCGGTACACCGCTGTGACGCGATCGGCCCGAGGCGCCGACACTTGCATGACGGCGCATGCGGTCACGCAAGCAGCTTGTCCGGCGTGATCGGCAAATCGCGAATGCGCTTGCCGGTAGCATGCCAGATCGCGTTTGCGATCGCGGCCGCCACACCGACCACGCCGATTTCGCCAACGCCCTTTACACCGAGAGGGTTGACGACGTCGTCCCGTTCGTCGACGAACAGCACGTCGATATCGTGGATGTCCGCGTTGACCGGAAAGTGATAGAGGGCGAGATCGTGGTTCATCACGCGGCCCAGCGCGTGATCGACCTGCGCTTCTTCCTGCAGCGCCATCCCGATACCCCATACGACGCCGCCCGCGACCTGGTTCGCGGCCGTCTTCGGATTGATGATGCGCCCCGCCGCGACGGCGCTGACGACGCGCGTGACGCGCGCAATTCCGAGCGACTCGTCGACACGCACTTCGGCGAACACGGCCGAATGCGTGGCCATCGAGTATTGCTTCTGGCGGTCCTCGGGCTTGACCGTCGCCTCTTGCTGGAGCTGGTTTATGCCCGCGCGCGTCATCAGTTCGTCGATCGATACGGTCTCGCGCGCGTCTGTGCCGCGCACGATGCGCGCGCCGTTACGCCGCAATTCGCCGGGCTTCGCCTGCGCGAACGCCGGCCCGCCATATTGGCGGGCGAGCGCGACGAGCTGCTCGTGCAATTGCGTGCACGCGGCCTGCACCGCGCTGCCGACCGACGAAACGGTGAACGATCCGCCTTCCACCGGCGCCTTGGGCAAGGCCGTATCGCCGAGTTCGAAGCGCACCATGTCGAGCGGCGCATGCAGCGCGTCGGCGGCGATCTGCGTCATCGCGGTGTAGGTGCCGGTGCCGATATCGGCAGTCGAACTCGACACCACCGCATGGCCGTCGCGCGTCATCACGGCGCGCGCGCTCGCCTGCGTTTGCAGCGCCTCCCAGATGCCGGTCGCCATACCCCAGCCGACCAGCTCGTCGCCGTCGCGCATCGAGCGCGGCGCAAGCGGCCGTGCGGACCAGCCGAAGTGCGCGGCACCGCGCTCGAAGCACTCGCGCAGCGCCTTGCTCGAAAACGGCAGATTCTTGTTGCCGTCGCGCTCCGCATAGTTGACGAGACGCAGCTTCAACGGGTCCATTCTCAGTTCGGCGGCCAGCTCGTCGATTGCCGATTCGAGCGGAAAAAGTCCCTGCGTGGCGCCGGGCGCGCGCATATCGCCCGGCGTCGGCAGATTTAGCTGAGCGACCTTGTAGCCGAGGCGTACGTTGTCGCACGCATAGAGCTGCCCTGCCCAGTTCACGACGACGTCGCAATAGTCCTCGTACAGCGACGTCTCCGAGACCGCCTCGTGCGCGACCGCGGTAAGACGCCCTTCCCGCGTCGCCGCGAGCACGACGCGCTGGATCGACTGCGGTCGATGCGAGAACGTGAACATCTGCTGGCGCGTCAGCGTCACGCGCACCGGCCGCTTCAGATCGAGCGCAGCCATCACTGCGAGCGGCAGGTGGTATTGCGGTCGCAGGCCCGAACCGAAAGCGCCGCCGACGAACGGCGATATCACGCGCACATGATCGTCCTTGAGGCCGAACATTGCGGTCAGGTACTGCTTCGTGTTCTGCACGCCTTGCGTCTTTTCGTAGACCGTCAGGCGTTCGCCGCTGTCGGGCACGACCGTGCAGCCGTGCATTTCCATCGGATTGTGGAATTCGATCGGCGTCGTGTAGAACTCGTTGATGCGCACGGGCGCGTCGGCATAGGCAGCCGTCGCATCGCCGCGCGGCGCCGGCGGCGGCTCGAAACCGCCCTTTTCGAGCGACGGCGGATATGCATTGCCGACCACACGATCAAGCTCGGTGCAGTGCGGCGTGTGCTCATAGCGCACCTGCACGAGCGACGCCGCATGACGCGCAAGCTCGAGCGACTCCGCGACGACAAGCGCAACGGGCTGGCCGCTGAACCAGATGCGGTCGTCCCACAGCGGTCTGAACGGCATGCCGCCCGGCGCAATTGCATCCTTGTAGTTCGCGTCCATGAGCGGCAGCGTCATGCGGTTCTCGTGCGTCAGCACGAGCAGCACACCGGGCGTTTCGAGTGCCGCGGACGCATCGATCGAAATCACGCGTCCGCTTGCGATCGCGCTCGACACGACAAAGCCATAGACAAGCCCGTCCGCGGCGAATTCGCCGGCATAGCGCGCCGCGCCCGTGACCTTTTGCGTGCCGTCGACGCGGTTCAGCGGCGTACCGCTCACCCGCATTGTGTCGTATTCCTCTTCGGCGGACTCGCGGTGCCGGGTTTCTTCAACCGTCATCTCGTTCGCTCCTGAAATCGCGCCCAGTGGCGATCTGGAATGCGCGTACGACCGCGCGCGTGACCAGTTCGATCTTGAAGGCATTGCCACGCCGGCCCTGTGCATTGCGCACGAGCGCACCGGCGAAACGGCGCACGACATCGCCGGTCAGCGGCGCGCCACGCAGCATCGACTCGGCATCGAAATCGCGCCATGGCTTGTGCGCGACGCCGCCGAGTGCGCAGCGCACGTCGCGAATCGCGTCGCCATCGAGTTCGACCGCGAGTGCGACCGAGACGAGCGCGAATGCATACGACGCACGCTCGCGCAACTTCAGATAGGCGTGGTGCCCGGCGAAACCTTGGGGCGGCAATTCGACTGCCGTCACGATCTCGCCTCGATCGAGGTTCGTGTCGATATGCGGCGTGTCGCCTGGCAGCCGGTGAAAATCCGGGAATGCAATCGCGCGCGCGCCATGCGGGCCGTCCGTGTGTACGGCCGCATCGAGTGCGGCGAGCGCCACACACATATCCGACGGATGTACGGCAATGCAGTGCTCGCTTGCACCGAGAATCGCATGCATGCGGTTCACGCCTTCGAGTGCCGGACAGCCGCTGCCCGGCTCGCGCTTGTTGCACGGTACGTCTGTGTCGTAGAAGTACGGACAGCGCGTGCGTTGCAGCAGGTTGCCGCCGATCGTCGCGGCATTGCGGATCTGGGCGGACGCACCTGCGAGTATCGCTTTCGAGAGCAGCGGGTAGCGTTCGGCAATCGTGCGGTTGCGCGCAGCCGCGCTGTTGGTGACGAGCGCGCCGATGCGCAGACCGCCGGCGGGCGTCTCATCGATCGACTTCAACGGCAGCCGTGTGATGTCGATCAGCCGTACAGGACGCTCGACATTGACGCGAATCAGATCGACGAGATTCGTGCCGCCCGCGACGAACGCGACATGCGGCGCACCGTGATGCTGCGCGAGCGCATCGCGAAGGTCGGTTGCCCTCGCATACGAGAAGCGGTTCATGCGCGGGCTCCGTGGCCTTTGCCGTGGTCGTCGCGCGTGCTGTCGTCCTCGCGCGTGTCTGAACCGGCACGCTTTCCGGCCTCGCGTTGCCGGCTGCGGGCGTCGCTCAAACCCGCCACCTCCTCGATCGCCGCGACAATGTTCGTATAGGCGCCGCAGCGGCACAGATTGCCGCTCATCGCTTCGCGAATCTGGTCGCGCGAACGAAGCGCGTCTTCGTCGAGCAATGCGACCGCCGAGCAGATCTGGCCTGACGTGCAGTAGCCGCACTGGAACGCGTCGTGATCGATGAACGCCTGCTGCATCGGATGCAGCGTATCGCCCTGCGCGAGCCCTTCGATCGTCGTGACCGATGCGCCGTCATATACGGCCGCGAGTGCAAGACACGTGTTGATACGCTGGCCGCCGACGATCGCCGTGCAGGCGCCGCATTGTCCGTGGTCGCAACCTTTGTGCGTGCCGGTCAGCCCGCAGGTTTCGCGCAGCAGATCGAGCAGCGACGTCCACGGCTCGATCTCGAAGCTGCGCGAAACGCCGTTGATGTCGAACGAAACCGACACGCGCTGGAGCTCGGGAGGATCGACATCGAGGTTCTGCCGCGACTCCGTGTGGCCGTTGGCGGGAAGGTCGGTTGGCTGCATGGACGGCTCCTTCGACTGGTGGTTCGGGTAGTGGGATGCGTTAAACGCACATCGCAGCGGGCCGCAATCGATATACCCGACTTATCGGCATAGCGTGGCTTTCAGAAAGCGAATGCGGGGAATATCTACATCGGCCGCAGGCAAGCATTGCAACGCGACGCGGCGGGGCTGCGCGGTTGCGGCATCGCCGCATGAATAACGGCGGAACGTTCCTTGCTGAGCGAATTGTTCCGGTTCAATACACGGAGAATTTCATGCTCGGCCGCGAAATACCCCGCAACAAACCGCGCCATGTCGATTCACGCGTCCTGTATTCCGGTTCTTACCGGTTGGGCGCGTCGGGTTCATCGGCGCCGAAACGTCATGACGAGAAGCATCCCCATTCCGAACGCTCGGAAAAAAACATCGACAAAGCCGTCGAGGATTCGTTTCCCGCGAGCGACCCGCCCGCGACAGGCGGCACGACACGCATCGATCCCTCGCCTTCCGAAGAAAACGCGAAAGACGACTCCAAAAACAACGATCACGCGGCACACAAGCGTCCGGTCTCGGACAAAGGCGGCAACCCGTGATGCTTATGAGCGGCCACCGCAGCGTTGACGACGTCAAAGATCCAAACAAACGTGCTGAACAATATGATTGAAAGTCCGGGGCAGTGGCCGCGCGTGCATGACAGGCTTCGCAACGATTACAGCGACACCGCCGGTCACGCGCGCGGCAGCGATGAAAAACGCGAGAGCGGCCACGACGAGGACGCGCGGCACGAACACGGCAGGAACGAGTCCGACGCCGACAGCGGCAAGCGCGGTGGCGAGAACCGCGCGGATAAAGATGACACCAAGGAAAGCAACGACGACAGCGGCAACCGGGACGGCGACGGCGAAGACAAAAAGCCGCGCAGCCGCAAGCCGCTCTATATTCTCGGCGCGCTCGTCGTGCTGCTGATCGTCGCGGGGGGCATCTGGGCCTTCGCCACACGCAACCAGGTCACTACCGACGACGCCTATACCGACGGCAACGCGATCACGATCGCGCCGAAGGTGTCGGGCTATGTCGTCCAGCTTGCAGTAGACGACAACACGCATGTGCACAAAGGCGATCTGCTCGTCGTGATCGACAAGCGCGACTACATTGCGCAGGTCGATCAGGCGAAAGCCGCGCTCGGACTCGCGCAGGCGCAACTGCAGGCCGCGCAGGTGCAGCTCGAGATCGCGCGCGTGCAGTATCCGGCGCAGTATCAGCAGGCGAAGGCGCAGGTCGAATCGGCGCGGGCGAACCTGACGCAGGCGCAGGCCGCATACAACCGTCAGCATTCAGTCGACATTCGCGCCACGTCGCAGCAGAACATCGACGCCGCCAACGCGCAGCAGCAGAACGCGAGCGCGAGCGTGCAGGAAGCACGCGCGCAGCTGCAAACCGCGAGCCTCGTGCCGCAGCAGATCCGCCAGACGGAAGCGAGTGTCGCGGAGCGGCAGCAGCAGGTCGAGCAGGCGCGCGCGCAGCTCGAGCAGGCGGAACTGAATCTGTCGTACTGCGAGATCCGCGCGCCGGCCGATGGCTGGATTACGCGCCGCAACGTGCAATATGGCACTTTCCTGCAAGCCGGTACGTCGCTTTTTTCGATCGTCACGCCGCAGGTATGGGTGACCGCGAATTTCAAGGAGTCGCAACTGACGCGCATGCGTCCCGGCGACAAAGTGAAAGTAGACGTCGACGCGTACCCGGACCTCGAACTGCATGGGCATGTGGATAGCATCCAGCTTGGCAGCGGCTCGCGCTTTTCGGCGTTCCCGGCCGAGAACGCGACCGGCAATTTCGTGAAAATCGTGCAACGCGTACCGGTAAAGATCCTGATCGACAGCGGCATGCCGACTGATCATCCGCTGCCGTACGGGCTCTCGGTGACGCCGAAGGTGTATCTGAAGTGATGCGCGAGACGACGCATGACGACCCGGCGTGATCCAGGATCGCCGCGCCGCCCTCGCCCGTGCTTACACCAGTCGCTTAGCCGTCGCTTACCCGTCGCTTACCAGTCGGGATCGTTCACTTCCTGCCGGTAGTCGTAAGCGCGATTCACGAGCCGGTGTGGACGGCCATTTGCCTGCAGCACTTCGCGCCAGCTGGCGAGTTCCGCGAGCGAATTCGTGTGCAGTACCGCATACGCCTTGCCGTTCGCCCCGGTGCCGGCAACGACCTCGATCGGGTCGTCCCCCGTTGCGTCTCCCGTGGCGAGCAGCATGCGGATGTCCGCCTGCAGGACCTGCATTTCGTATTGAGTCATCTGCGTTCTCCTTCCGGTTGAACACATTGGTTTGAACACATCAGTAGCAGGTCGATGCGCGGACCAGCGCGGATTAACAGCATACGCCGTACCCGGCGCGCTGTCGCGCGCATCGCGCCCGGGCGCGGCACAGCCCGTGCTCGCCGCTCAGACAGTGACTCAAACCCTCAGGCACCATCCTTTCACCATGACGATGCGCGAGGCCGACCCGATAACAGACGATCCGCCGGCAAACGGTGCCGGAACCAATAGCGAAGCCTGTCCACGCACCGAGCGCGACGCGTGGCTGCAGGAAGGCCGCACTTGCGCGTGGCTACGGCGCGCGCAGCGTTTGCGCGTGCTGATCGATGCGGCCGACTATTTCGATGCGCTGCGCGCGGCAATGACGCGCGCCCGCGACACGATCTTCATTGTCGGCTGGGATATCGACAGCCGTCTGCAACTGACGCCCGAAGGCGCGCGCGACGGCTTGCCCGCCGGCCTCGCCGAGTTTTTGTGCGCGCTCGTCGAAAAACAGCGGCATCTGCGTATCTACGTGCTCGCGTGGGACTTCGCGATGCTCTATGCATTCGAGCGCGAATGGCTGCCCGTCTACAAGCTCGGCTGGCGCACGCATCGACGCGTGCGGTTTCAGCTCGACGGACGCCATCCGCTCGGCGCGTCGCATCATCAAAAACTCGTCGTGATCGACGATCGCGTGGCGTTTGCGGGCGGCATCGATCTGACCGGCTCGCGCTGGGACACGCCCGACCATCATCCGCATACGCCCCTGCGACGCAATGCCAATGCGGAGCCGTATCAGCCGATGCACGACGTACAAGCGATGTTCGACGGGCCGGCAGCCGCGGCGCTCGGCGAGCTCGTGCGCGAACGATGGCGGCGCGCGTCCGCACGGCACGTCGAACTGCCGCCGGTTGCCGTGCACGACGCGAGTGCGGGGCGCGCCGCGCACCTCGATCCGTGGCCGGAGCAAGTGCAAGCCGACATCGAGAATGTCGAGCTCGGCATCGCGCTGACCGAACCTGAATACAACGGACGTCCCGCGGTCCAGCACATTCAGCAGATGTACGTCGACGCGATTGCGCGCGCACGCGAGAGCATCTATATCGAGAACCAGTACTTCACCGCGAGCCGCATCGGCGCCGCGCTGGCGGCGAGCCTCGCGGATCCCGACGGCCCCGATATCGCCGTGGTCGGCCCCGAACGGCAAACCGGCTGGCTGCAGCACGCGACGATGGGCGTCATGCGCGCGCGGCTGCACGCGCTGATGAAGCAGGCCGACCGCCACGGCCGCTACGCGCTGTACGCGCCGACCGCGGGCGGATTCATGCACGACCAGTTCATCAACGTGCACAGCAAGCTGATGACCGTCGACGACGAATTGTTGCTGATCGGCAGCGCGAACCTGAACAACCGGTCGATGGTGCTCGACACCGAATGCAATATTGCGCTCGACGCGCACGGCGACCCGCGTATCAAGGCGATGATCGCGTCGGTGCGCAATCGGCTGCTGGGCGAACACCTCGACGCGACGCCCGAAGCGGTCGCCGAAGCGCTTGCGGCGCAGCGCCTGAATGCGGCGATCGCCACGCTGCGGCACGGCGAGCGCACGCTCGCGCCGCAGGATCCGGTCGCGCCCGCGGAGCCCGACGAGCTGACCACGCGGATGTCGGTCTTCGACCCCGAAGCACCGCTCGCGCCGCAGGAACTCGTCCGCCAGTTCCTGCCCGAAGCCGAAAGCCGCCCGTTGCGCGGCCGGCTGCTAGTGCTCGGCGGTTTCGCGCTCGCGGTCGCCGTGTTTGCGGTGTTGTGGCGCTTCACGCCGCTTGGCAACCTGTTGAGCTTTTCCGCGCTCGTCCATGCGGCGCATGAACTGCACGACTCGCGGCTCGGGCCGCTTGCGATCGTCGCGGTCTATGCGCTCGCCGCGAGCATCTCGGTGCCGGTCACACTGCTGATCGCCGTCAGCGGCTTCGTGTTCGGCGCGCTGGCCGGCAGCCTCTATGCGTTGAGCGGGACCTTGATCTCGGCGGTCATCACCTACTACGCGGGTGCATCGCTCGGCCACGACGCGGTGCGCCGCCTCGCTGGTTCGCGCATCAACCGCATCAGCGAAAAGCTCGGCAAGAAAGGGTTTGTGGCTGTCGTGATCGCGCGGATCGTGCCGGTTGCGCCGTTCACTTTGCTCAATCTCGTGGCCGGCGCGTCGCATATCGGCTTTCGCGATTATCTCGCCGGCACGGCGATCGGCATGGCGCCCGGCATCGTGCTCGCGACGACGTTTGCACAACAGCTCGTGGCCGCGGTCCACCATCCATCGCTCGCCGGCATTCTGATCGTCGGCGCGATCGGCGCGGTGCTGGTCGGTATCTCGGTCGCGCTGCACCGCTTTTTTGCCCGCCGGGCATGAACGAGCCATTGAACGAAGATACGAACACACCATTGAACAGGCCTTCATATACACGCTCGTGCGTGGATTTGCATGCATCCTTGAACACGGGCATGCACGCGTGCGCGGACCCGTCGGCGCTCAGCGATACGCTAGCGAGCGCGCCATCGAAACCGGCCGCGGCCGATTCGCGTGTGCTACGTATCGCGACCTACAACATTCACGGCGCAATCGGCTGCGACGGTGTGTACATGCCGCAACGCATCGCCGACGTGATTGCCGAACTCGACGCCGATATTGTCGCGCTGCAGGAAGTGCCGCTCGGCGGACGCGATGCACCACCGAATGCGCTGCCGATGCTGCGCGAGGCAACGGACATGCTCGCGATTGCCGGGCCGACACTCGATACGCCCGAGCGGCGCTACGGCAATGCCGTGCTCACGCGTTTGCCCGTGCGCGGAACGCGCACGCTGAATCTGTCGTTCGGTAAGCGCGAGGCACGCGGCGCGCTCGACGTCGATATCGCGAGCACGAGCGGCGTGCTGCGCATCGTCGCGACACATCTCGGCCTCTCCGCACGCGAGCGGCGCGCGCAGATCGCGTCGCTGATCGCGGCGTTCGATACGCCGGCGCTGCCCGTGATCCTGCTTGGCGATATCAACGAGTGGTTCGTCTGGGGTTATCCGTTGCGCGCGCTCGTCACGCACTTCAAGGCGGCGCCCGCGCCGCGCACGTTTCCGGCGTGGTGGCCGGTGTTTTCGCTCGACCGCATCTGGATGCACCCGGTGGAGCGGTTGATCGGCGTGGAAGCCCATCGCAGCGCGCTCGCGCGTGTTGCATCGGACCATTTGCCGCTCGTCGCGCACGTACGGTTGTGATGCCGCGGTTGTGACGGCAAGGCGGCGCGCGATGCGGTGACCGGGCGTCGTTGGACGGAGTTCAGGTCCAGACGCCCATATCTGTTTGCGACGCGAGCACGCGTGGCTTCGGATCGCACCGGCAATGGCAGAGATCGCCGTCGAGGGCTGGCTGCCGGTTCGAGATGCGGTCATCCGGGCGCGGTCCTTTCGGCTCGATATAGCCCTCTGTGTTGCAAGCCGGGCATGACACCCTCGCGCCGAGATAACTGAGGCAGCGCCCGTTTGCGCGCATCTCGGCGTCGCCTTCGAGCACCTGACCGCCGCTAGTTGTTTTGTCGAACTGCATGACATAAGCACGTCTCCGCATGTTTCAGATTCCTATCCATTCCCAGTACGACAGGCCGTGACTTGATAATTCGACGATTTCGGGCATCTTCTCGCCCGCTCTGCAATGAATCACACGGTTAGAACTATCGTCGTAAGTCACTGGAAACATCGGATACGGCAACTGTTTTCGTTCAAACCAGCGGCCCGAACGCGGGCAGGCCTTCCCCGGGCGGCAAACCACATCTGTTCCGTACGGCGGCAGACCTGGATCGGCCTCCCAGAACCATGCAGCGAGGCGGTCATGAATAGGCTCTCCGTTTTCATCAATCACCGTCTCCGCTTCAGGCGCAACGTCGCCCTTATGAAAACGCGTTACGAACCGGCTGCGCTGCCTGTTGAATTCCGATACAGCACGGTAATAGCCGTCCTCGGCAAATTCCGAACCGGGAAGCACAGGCTGCGAAGACATCGCTTCGCGCTTCTGTGCTTCGTAGTTTTCGAGTTCTTCGGGCGTAGACGGATAGTCACGGTCGAAGGTCACCACGACAGGCTTGCTGTTATCCGAAGTGAAGCCGACTCGCCCCATGGTGGCTGCAATACCGTCGCCGCCTATTCCGGCAATAACGAGTGCTCCGACGCGATAGGTTCCACGTTTGATCTTTTTATCGGGTACCGCGATGAAGTTGAAGGTGACGTTGCCGCCAGCGGGAATCGTCAGCGTCTCATCGGGAAATTCGGTCCCGTTGACAATCGGGACACCGGCGAGATCAACGCCCCAATCATTGCTGTCGTCTGTATCAATGGCTCCTACGTCCAGCCGGTCCCGGTGCTGCCGCCAGGTATCCGGCCTTGACATCAGGATTGGATACCGACCGCTATTGACAAACCGGACAGATACAAACAGCTTACCTCGTTGCCGTTGAACACTTGCTACAGCAACGTTGAGCTTGAGAATGGCACGCCCCTGACCAGCGTAGTTTTTGAGGATCCTGGACTGATAGTCGGTAAGCTGGAATGCCACTTCTCGCGGCAGTTCATGCCACTGCCCGTGATACGGCTTGAGTTGGCCATTTTCCATACAGGTTATCGAGTACACCAGCGGGGGGCGCATTGGCTCCAGCTCCGTAGTGGGTCCTCTCCGGGCAGCCTCACACAGTTTGCGGTGAATAACCTTCGCCTGGGCGAGATCGTCGTGGGATAACTCCGCTTCCACGACGCCGACGCCGGTTAGCTTGCCCGTCACGCCTTTATTCAGCGTATTGGACAGCCTTACGCGGGCGGTGCCTTTCAACCATACACCTACCCCATTTGCGCCGTCCGGCATGACGTTCATCGAACTGAACCCGAAACCTTCCCCAACGGGGATATCGGATTCTTCCGCAGAGGATCCGGACATAATCAATGCTCCAATGACAAATAATATGGAAACCTTATTTAACAAAACCCGGCGAAACCCTTTACCTCCCATACCCGACCTTCCAGTTCTTATGTGTCATGTCAGTGAAATGCTTTCGGACGTATTCCAGGTAATATGGTCCGACGGACGCGCTCGGCGGAGCGCCTGGACTTTGAGGAACCGGATTATTGCAACCTCCTCCCATGAGGTTTCTTGCCGATGTCATCTGCCATTTCTGTTTCCCCCGATGCGCTGCGTCGGCGGCAAAGTCAAGCTGGTTATTGTTGATATACATACGATGTACCCAGCCGCCGTACTCCCAATACTCATCCGGAAAGTTAAACAGGTGGCCGCATTCATGGGCGGCCACGTTGGAATCGCCGCCGCTATCAACGTAGGTTCCATCTCTACGGCGTCTCGTACTGATTTCACCCCATGATTTGGCGTCAGCACGCAGTTCCCGCGGAAACAGATAGACCGTCTTGTGGATTTTTTTGCCGTTTCCAACTTCCGCTCCGGCCACGCTGATAAGAAACTCCACCCTGAAAATCACGGATACACGACAACCGCACGAGGCATCCTTCGCACAGCCATCGAGAATCAACTGGCACCCGTGTCCATTCAATACAGCCTCGACCTGGCGCTTCTTCTTTTCGACATCAAAACGCGGGCCGGTTCCGCGGCGGTATTCCATGACGTGGCCGTTGTCGTACCTGCCGACTCCGTAGGCGACACATCGGTAATGAGCATCGGAGTCGTAGGGCACGGACTGCTTCTGCCCATCTGGACCAAGCAATGCCGTCCCCGTTGCATCAGACACAAACAGGTCGACAGGGATGATCTTTACTCTGACCGTGGCGTACAAAGTTTTCGACTGTTCGTCGTAGGACAGCACAAATTCGGTCGGAAAGGTCCCGCCTGCCGTCCGCTGCTGGTTTGTTACGTCATTCAGCCACGGCCGCTTTCTTTCGTCGAGCGCCATATAGCTGCCTGTCTCTGTTGCATCCACGCACTCCTTAAACATACCGGGCATGCGCCAGGGGCAATAGACGCCCTTCTCCAATCTCACCGGAATGCTCAAGTCACCTGAAGGCGGCAATTGCGGTTCAAGGATATGGTTCCTGTCCGCATTGTTCCGGTCAGGCGAATCGATCGCAACGACTCCAGCGCCCAACCTTAGCGTTCCCCCGATGCCCGATACCGGCGCAGCCGGCATCGGGCCGCCTTGTCGATCGATGGCTGCAGGCGACGTATCGGCCGCAAGCGAAGCGCCGCCGCGCCACGCCTCGCACGACACCTGGAATGGGACCATGGCTGGCGAGAACGCCGGCGCACCGAGGTGCATCTGCGCAGACGGTGTCTTCTCGAACTTCGAGATTTCCCAACGCAGTTCATTTGGCGCACCGAGCGTGATGCAGCCATTCGAGAGCTTGATAAACGCTCCCTGGCATTCGACGATGAACTCCTTCGCCGCCTTTATCAGCACCGAGCCGTTCACGCTCGATATCGTTACGTTCTGGTCGGCAGCCAGCGACAGCAGGTTGCGCTGTGCCTGGATCTCGATCGGGCCTTGACCCGAAAAGGTCTTGATGCCCTGTTTGCCGCCGAACATCGAGATCATTTCACCGGCCGCGATCGCGACGCGCATGGCAGCATTGAGGTTGAACCACGATGCCGTCGCCACGCTGACATCCTTGCCCGCCGAGACCATCACACGATCTGGCGTCGCCATGCCAATGCCGTTCGGTGCCGACAGCGCGATCACTGCCTGTTTCAGTCCTTCCAGCTCGTTCCAAAGCCATTGGTTCTCCTCCTTCAGGTCTGCAGTCTCGATCTGCGACGCCCGGGCCGCATCGGCAAGCGACTGTACGTAACGCTGCATCGCCTCGAACTGCTGCATGGCCGCTTCCATGCTGGCCTGCTCGCCCAGCGCCCCGGACTGTGCCTCAGTCGAGATCAGCATGCCGCCGCCCGCGCGCAGGTGTCCCTTCAGGTCGCTGCGCAGTTCAAAGCCCTCGCCGCGCACATTCCCGTCAGCAGCGACCGTATGCCCGAGGTTGAGCTGCGATTTGCCATGCTCGGTCGCGGTCTTGATGTGCTCCTTGCCCTTGTCGTTCTCGAACTCGAACGTGTTGTTCGAACGCGTCCGGATCGTGTCGCGTGTACCCCATTTGCCGGCCACCACCGGATCCCTATCCCGCACCGTGTGCAACGCCTGACTGATGTATGGCAGATCGGGATTGCCGCGCAGGAACGCCACCGTCACCACGGTTCCGTCGACGAGGCCAAAGTGAAAGCCGGTGCGCCCGCCACCCGCGAACGGCTTCGCAAGCCGCATCGGACAGCTATTCAGTCCCGGCGTGCGCGGGTCGCGGTCCAGATGCAGGTCCACGATGTAACGTCCCTGCTCGTCGATATACGGGTGCGTGTGACCGCCCGTCGACGTGATGCGGCCGGTCACCACACCGTGAATCTTCGGCCACGTCTCCTCGAGCAGCGGCAGGCGGTAGAGGCGGTCGGCGGGTGTCGCCGTGAAGGTCACGTGATAACCCCTGTCGCGCGACGCAGCATATGTCACGCTCACCGCGAGCAGCCCGTGCTTCGCCTGCGCCAGTTCCCGATCCAGCAAATTGAGCACGTACCCAGGTGCGAGATCGAGCAGGTTGCCGGTTCCTCGATATTGAATCTGCCCCGCCTGCGCCGCCTGGGCACGCAGCTGCGCTTCCTCTGCGGCCTCGTCGGCGGTCAGGCAGGGGGCGCCCCACACATAGACCTCGCCGGATGTGGTGGAGTCGCCCGTATCTCCCAGGTCCGTTCGACCGGCTCCTCCAGCATGCTTTCGGGACTGAAGGTCCGCACGGTGTAGCGTGTCGCAATGGTCGTCGCGTGCATTTCGAGCGTGTGGACCGACTCCATCCCATTGCTATCCATGCCGCTGTACGGGCGATACGCGACCGTCAGATCCGGATCGCGCCGGTAGTGCGTGAGATCGTCGCCAAAACGCACCTTCTCGCAGCGCCGGCCTTCCTCGCAGACATACCACAGACCCGAACGGCGACACAGACGGGTGATGAACGCAAGATCGTCCTCGTCCCACTGCATGACAAATTCCCGCTTGCGATAGGTCCGGTGCAGTGCGAACTCGAAGTCCGCCAGCAGCTTGTCGAAGCCGTTTTCACGCAGGATCTGCCCGATGATCTCGGGATCGCTCCGGTCAACGAAGAAGCGGCACTTCGGGCTGTTGCGCAGCAGCGCCATGCGCGACTCCAGAACCACCTCATACGTCGATTCGTCCCGGTTGCTTCCTGCCAGAGCAAAGCCGGTGACGATGCCATACACGCGTCGTTCCGGTTCAGGCCGGGTCCACTGCTGTTGCGGTGGCTGGATGATGAACGTCGCCATCCTGTTCAGATATTCATCGTGCGACAGATCGTGGCGTGGATGCGTGAAGCGGATGACATAGCGCGTTGGTGCGCCGATCGCACGAACGCCGTCGAACGAGTACACATCGGCCAGTTTCGAACTGGCCGTCTGCGCAAGATCGAGACGGTAATACCGATGCGCGTTCCCGGACGCGTCGTTTGCTGCTGCCGTTTTCAGAACTCCTCCTTAGCCTGTTCGATGCTGGAAATATTCGCGCGTGAAAATCTACCGGACTCGTTCTACAAAAACACACAATCCGTAGTCCAAAACGTAAAATATCGTCAAGATTCTTCACTTTTCTGATTTATCTCACGCTGGCTAACGGAATCACTTACAAGCCGCGTCCCGTGCAATGCGGGGCGGCACACGCTGCATTCGCTTACCCGCGCCTCGCGGATGCCTGAAAGCTTCGGGCTCGCACCTTGCTTACTGTTCGAATCGGTTTTCTCCGGAACCTATCAATGACAGACAGGAAGCGCGTGCGCGATGAGCACCACGCATAACGAATCGAACAGCCAGGGCTCGTCGCGCGACGAAAACTGGCGCCCGTCCGCAAACCCGTGGCTGATCGCAGTCGTCGTGACGCTCGCGGCATTCATGGAAGTGCTGGATACGACTATCGTGAACGTCGCGCTGCCGCACATCGCCGGCACGATGTCGGCGAGCTACGACGAAGCGACATGGACGCTGACCTCGTACCTCGTTGCAAACGGCATCGTGCTGCCGATCTCCGCGTTCTTCGGGCGCGTGCTCGGCCGCAAGCGCTACTTCGTGATCTGCATCATCGCGTTCACGATCTGCTCGTTTCTGTGCGGCATCGCGACGAACCTCGGTCAGCTGATCGTTTTCCGCCTGCTGCAGGGCTTTTTCGGCGGGGGCCTGCAGCCGAACCAGCAGTCGATCATTCTCGATACGTTTCCGGCCTCGCAGCGCGGCCGCGCCTTTTCCATTTCGGCGGTCGCAATCGTCGTCGCGCCGGTGCTCGGGCCGACGCTCGGCGGCTGGATCACCGACAATTTCACGTGGCGCTGGGTGTTTCTGCTCAATGTGCCGGTCGGTATCCTGACGTCGATTGCCGTGATGCAGTTCGTCGAAGACCCGCCCTGGGAACGCAAGCGCAAGGGCAAGGTGTCGATCGACTATATCGGCATCGGGCTGATCTCGATCGGCCTCGGCTGTCTGCAGGTGATGCTCGATCGCGGCGAAGACGACGACTGGTTCAGCTCGAATTTCATCCGCATTTTCGCGGTGCTCGCCGCGCTCGGCATCGGCGGCGCGATCACGTGGCTGCTTTACACGAAGAAGCCCGTGGTCGATCTGCGCTGTATGAAAGACCGCAACTTCGCGCTCGGCTGCGCGGCGATCGCGGCATTCGCGGTGATCCTGTACGGCAGCGCGGTGCTCGTGCCGCAGCTCGCGCAACAGCAGCTCGGCTATACGGCGACGCTCGCGGGCCTCGTGCTGTCGCCGGGTGCGATCCTGATCACGCTGGAGATTCCGATCATCAGCCGGCTGATGCCGTATGTGCAGACGCGCTCGCTGCTGTCGATCGGCTTCATGCTGATGGCGCTTGCGCTCGCCTACGCGCATACGCTGACGCCGGACATCGACTACGACACGCTCGTGAAGATGCGCAGCGCGCAGTCGCTCGCGATCGGCTTTCTGTTCGTGCCGATTACCACGCTCGCGTATCTGACCGTGCCGCAGCGGCTGCACAACGATGCGTCGGCGATCTTCACGATGTGCCGCAACGTGGCGGGTTCGATCGGCATTTCCCTTTCGACGGCGCTGATCCGCGAACGCAGCCAGGCTCGCATGGCGCACCTCGCCGAGCATATGACGCCGCTGTCGCAGAACTATAGCGACGCGCTCGCGCGAAACACACAGTCGGTGATCGATTTCATGGGTCAACCGCGCGCGCAGGCCGTGCAAACCGCAACCGGGCACCTCTATCAGACCTTCGTGAGTCAGGCGACGATTCTCGCGTATGTGGACGTATTTGCGATGCTGTCGATCTTTTGCATCCTGTGCATTCCGCTCACGTTTTTCTTTTCGCCGGCGAAAGCGGCCGGCGGCGGAGCACATTGACATGACGGTCGACATGAAAAAAAAGCCGCGTGCCCGCTCGTATGCATTCGCGTTGCTGCTGTGCGTCGCGTTGAGCGCATGCGCGGTCGGCCCCGACTTCAAGGCGCCCAACGGCCTCGGTCAGGACGAGCCCGCGCATTGGCGCGATCCGCAACGCACCAGCGATGCGACGTCGAATGGCGAAGCGCCGAAACCGGGTGCCGGCGCCGTGAAAGTGCCCGACGCCACCGCCGTTTCGTCGCATCCGACCGAAGACTCGGACCCGGACCCGCGCTGGTGGCGCAGCTTCAACGATCCGACGCTCGACGGCCTGATCGCACGCGCCGCACAAAGCAATCTCGATTTGCGCGAAGCGGTGCTGCGCATCGAGGAAGCGCGCGCCCAGGTGCAAGGCGCGGCCGCGCAAGGTCTGCCCAACGTGCGCGCGACCGGCAGCTATACGCGCGAGCAGCTCGGCATCAAGGGCATTCTCGACGATCAGAACGTCAATAGCCGCATCGATGCGCTTGGCGCGTCCGGCCAGGGCGCCTCGGTTCAGAACGGCGCACGCAATCTCGTGGACCAGCTCGAACAGCCGGTCAACCTGTGGCAGGCCGGTTTCGATGCATCGTGGGAGCTCGATCTGTTCGGCCGCGTGCGGCGTTCGGTCGAAGCTGCGAATGCACAGACCGAAGCGGCAGTCGAAAGCCGCAACGATGCGCTGCTGTCGCTCGAAGGCGAAGTCGCGCAGAACTATATGCAGTTGCGCGGCGCGCAGGCGCAGCTAGATATCGCCAAACGGCTCGTCGACGAACAGAACGGCGTGCTGACGCTCACGCAAAGCCAGGCCAGGGTCGGGCTCGCAAGCCAGCAGGACGTGCAAAGCGCGGCCGCGCAGCTCGAATCGACGCGCGCGCAACTGCCGCAATTCGAGCAGCAGATCGCGCAGGCCTTGAACGGTTTGTCGTATCTGCTGGCCGAGCCGCCGGGCGCGCTCGACGACGAGCTCTCGGCCCCTGCCGCGGTGCCGCCCGTGCCGCCCGTCGTCGCGACCGGCCTGCCGTCGACACTGGCGCGCCGACGCCCGGATATTCGCCGCGCCGAAGCGAACCTGCATGCGGCAACCGCGAATGTCGGCGTCGCGGTCGCACAGTTCTACCCCGATATTTCGCTGACGGGGCAGATCGGTTTGCGCGGCACGCACGCAAGCGATCTCGCGCGCTGGTCGCATCTGTTCTATTCGTTCGGACCGTCCGTTTCACTGCCGATTTTCGAGGGCGGCGCGCTCGTGTCGAACCTCAAGGTCACGAAAGCGCAGCAGGCCGAGGCCGCGCTCGAATACCGCAAGACGGTGCTGCTCGCACTGCGCGACGTCGACAATGCACTTGCCGTCTATCGCACCGACCAGACGCGCCGCACCTCGCTCGAGCGCAGTGCGGCCGCGCAGCAGGATGCGTTCGACCTCGCGCGCGAAAGCTACCGGAAAGGGCTGACGAACTTTATCGACGTGCTCGATGCGGAACGGCAGCTTTCGCAGGTCCGGCAGCAGTACGCGCAGAGCACGACGCAGGTCAGTACCGATCTCGTCGCGCTGTACAAGGCGCTGGGCGGCGGATGGGAACAGACGCCAGAGCGCAATCCATGATTTGCATCAGGCAGAAGCGCAGATCAGATCGCCAACGTCGCAAACAGCACACACTGGAAGGCTTTACAGGTATATCGTTTGAAATTGAGTGGTTAGCGAAGCGCGGCTCACCGTCGCGCACCAAAGTCGTCCCCTCATCGGCAGATCGATCATGCAAAGCCGCCCGCCCGCCTTGCCCCGCATCTCAGTGGTCGTCCTGACGCACGATCGCGCCGGTCAACTCGTGGGCACGCTCGCGCGGCTCGCGTCCTTGCCCGAGCAACCGCCCGTGATCGTCGCGGACAACGCTTCGCGCGACGAGACGGTCAAGCTCGTCGATATGCTGTTTCCTCAGGTGCGTGTGGTCCAGTGCGGCACCGACCTCGGCGCTGCGGGCCGCAATCGCGCGGTTGCCTGCGTGCGCACCGACTATGTCGCGTTCTGCGACGACGATAGCTGGTGGGAACCGGGCTCGCTCGCGCTGGCCGTGAAGCTGCTCGACGGCGCACCGCAAGTCGCGGTGCTCAATGCGCGCGTCGTGACCGGCGAAAGCGGCGCGCTCGATCCGCGCTGCCGCTCGATGGCGGCAAGTCCGCTCGCCGCGCCCGGCTGTCCGGCGGCGGCGGTCACGAGTTATATCGCGGGCGCCTGTGTGTTTCGCACCGCCGTGTTCCGGGCGGTTGGCGGATACGAACGGCGGTTCGGCGTCGGCGGAGAGGAAGCGCTCGTCGCGCTCGATGTACTCGACGCCGGGCACACGATCGCCTATTGCAACGAACTGACCGTGCGACGCGGCGTTTTTGCATCCGACACTGCTGCTGCGCTCGATAGGTTCGGGCGCCGGCGCACCGACAGGCACGACTCGCCCGACGATGCATGCGGTAGTGAAGACGCGTTGCAGCGGCGCGTGCAGGCGCGTAACGCCGCGTGGGTCGCGTGGCTGCGGCTGCCATGGCGCGACGTCGGCCGTTCGACATGCGCCGCGCTCGCGACCTTCGCGCATGAGCACACGTTATGGCGGGACGGCGCAGCGATGATCGCCGGCCTGCCATGGGCGCTGGTCAACCGGCACAGGGTCAATGCGCAGGTGCTGGCCACGCGTGCCGAAGCGCGGGCCGCGCAGCGGCGGCTGGCACGAGGCGCGCAGGCCGAATGCGACGCGCAGAACGCGAGGCATACGGTGGCCGAGCCGCGTTCGCACGATCATTGACTGCGGCGCTTCCCGTCCAGACCCGCGTCACCCCTTCTGCCGCCGGCTCAACGTATCGAGCGCCCAGCGCAATTGCCGGTCGGTCGCGCGCAGGCGCAATTCGTCGGACGCGATCGCCGCCAGCGCGGCCAGCGTCTCGCGCGCTTCTTCATCGAGCGTGCGCGGCTCGCAATCGATCACACACAACGAACCGATCGCGAAGCCGTCCTGGTCGACAACCGGCGCGCCCGCGTAGAAGCGGAAGCACGGGCCGCCCCCACGGCCGGATTGTCCGCGAAGCGCGGATCGTCGGCGAGATTCGACGCGACGAGGCGCTGTGCTTCGTTCGGGAAGCGCGCCCGGATACGCACGCTCGCGCTTCTCACTCCCGCTTCCGTCATGCGCGGCTTTCGTCGAGTTCCACGGGCGGACGCGTCGGGTCGAAGTCAGCCCATTTGCCGTGCTGCCACCGGCCCGTTGCACGCTCGATCTCCGCGCCGCCCGCCTCGCGCAGCGTTTGGGCGGCGGCGTTCTGCGTATCGGGTGTGACGTGAACGGCCAGCAGCACGCCCGAATCGCGCGCCTCGTGATGCACGCGCTGCGCAGGCGGACGCTTGCCGCCGCCGCGCGTGCGTGACATCGCGCCGATAAGCGAGCCGACATACGCGCCGACGCCCGCCGCGATCAGCGATACGAGCAGAGGCGCCGAAAACGCGGCAAAGATGCCGACGCCAACGACAGCCCCGATCACAGCGCCGATCGTCACGCCCATGCCCGCGCCTTTCGGCGCGTCGGTCGATGCGGCGTCCTTGTTCGCATCGCCGCCTATCGGATAACGCGCGTGCTGACCGCGCGGATTGACGAAGAAAAGCGACACATCCTCTTCGACGAAACCCTGGCTGAATAGTCGTTCGGCGGCCGACTCGGCAGCCGGAAAGGTGGTGAAACGTGCGGCAACAATCAGCGACATGGTGCCTCCTCATTCACGCCATAGTGTTGAAAATGCGGGCAGCGGCGCGGCAGTGTTGACCAGTCCGCCTCGTCGGCGCGGCTTCGTCCGATCCCGCTCGAAACCGCTCGAATCGTATGATTGCTCCGGAGCAAAGCGCGCGCCTTATCGGACGAGCGCACGCCATCGATAGAACAGGTATAGCACCCGTGTGGCGCTCGCGCCTGACGCGCCAGCACCAGCGCGTGCCAGCGGCCACGTTCAGCGTTTTCGCCTATCTGCGCGCACGGTATCGCCCGCTGCGTCGCCCGCCTCGTCTTCTTGGCTCGCCTCGCCTTCGTCGGCGATCCGGTCCGCAAGCCGCTCGCCGGCGACAGATTCATCGCTATCGCCTCGATAAGGGTCGTCGATGCGGTCGACGTCGATGTCGCTGTTTTCCTCGAGGGTCGAATCGCCGTCGGCTGCCGCGCGCTCGCCGGTGCCGGCGCGATCGGTATCGCTTGCAAGTTCGCTGTCGCCGGTTTCGAGCGCATGGTTGTCGAGTTCGGTATCACGGTCGAAATCGTGGCGCTTCGCGCCTGCCACGTCGCTGCCGCTATCGGACGAATCGCTCGGACCGAGTGTCCCGGTCGTGTTCGCAGTCTCCTTGACGATCTGCGGTTCGCCTTCGTTCGGATCCAGTGTGCTGCTCATAAGGCCTCCCTTTAACGGTTGCTTCCTGCATCAGGCGCGCAATATCCGTTCCGCGGTACGCCGCAGCGGCGGCCGGCGCGGTTATGCGCCTCGCATCGGACGAATAGCGCTGCGTGTCCCCTCATGACGAAATCTCAGCATGTGGGCGCAAATTGAGCGCCATTGCACCGGATACCTAAAGTTCGGCTCCGTGTAAGCCGTTTACCCCGAATAACAACAACCATGCCCCATGCACTTCTTCCCATAGCGTTTGTGCACGGCGAAGCAACGCTGGAGACCACGCCCTCATGAAAATATCGATCAGGATGCGCCTTGCCGTCGCGATGTTGGTGCTCGGCTGTCTGTTGTCGCTTGTCGGCATACTGGGACTCAGCGGTATGTCGAGCAGCAATCAGGCGAATCGCGAGACGTACAGCAACAAGCTGCCGCGCGTGGTCTATATCGGCGATTCGGAGATCGTGCTGACGCGCCAGCGGGCGGCGCTGTTGCGCGCCGCGCAGGATCCGACCGCGCCGGATCTGGAAAGCATCATCAAGAAGTCACAGGGTTTCGAAAAGCAGTCGCACGCGTTGTGGGACAAGTATCTGGCGTTGCCGCGCAGCGCCGACGAAGACCGGCTTACGCAGGAGGTGGTCCGCACGCGCACTGCGATGGACAAAGGTCTCGACGACTTCGTCGCCGCGCTGCGCAGCGGCGACAAGGATGCGATCACGAAGGCCGGTCTGGCGAACAACGACCTGTACGCCGCATTCAATACGGCCGGCGAAAAGCTGCGCCACTACCAGTTCGCCACTGCGGAGGACGACTACGAAGCACAGCAGCGCGGCTTTACGCTGCTTCGGGGCTTGATCATCGGCGCCATCGTGCTCGGCGTGCTGGCGGCCCTGTACAGCTGGCATAGTCTGCACAGCGCGATCTCGCGGCCGCTCGAGGCGGCGCTGTCGCATTTCGAGTACATCGCGGCCGGCGACCTCACGCATCGCGTCGACGTGACGTCGCGCGACGAAATGGGCCAACTGATGGCGGGCCTTGCGAAAATGCGTGACAGCCTGGCGCACACGGTGCGCACGGTGCGCAAAGGCAGCGATGCGATCGCAACCGCGACGCGCGAGGTGGCCGCGGGCAACCTGGACCTGTCGGCACGCACCGAGGAACAGGCCGCGTCGCTGCAGCAAACCGCAGCGAGCATGGAACAGCTATCGGGCACCGCGAAGCAGAACGCCGACAACGTGCGCGAGGCGGCGAACATGTCGACGGCCGCATCCGGCACCGCCGATAAGGGCAGCGACGTCGTGCAGCGCGTCGTGCAGACGATGACCGGCATCGACGAAAGCTCGAGCCGCATCAACGACATCATCAGCATCATCGAAGGCATTGCGTTCCAGACCAATATTCTCGCGCTCAATGCAGCCGTCGAAGCGGCACGCGCCGGCGAACAGGGCCGCGGCTTCGCGGTCGTGGCGGCCGAAGTGCGCAGCCTCGCGCAGCGCTCGTCGAGCGCCGCGAAGGAGATCAAGCAGTTGATCGAACAATCGGTCGAACGCGTGAAGGTCGGTACGACGCTCGTCGGCGAGGCCGGCGCGACGATGACGGAAATCATTGGTTCGGTGAAGCGCGTCACCGACATCATGGGCGAGATTGCGGCCGCCACGCACGAACAGACCAACGGCATCGACCAGGTGTCGCATGCGGTCACGCAGATGGATGAAGTCACGCAGCAGAATGCCGCGCTCGTCGAGCAGGCGAGCGCCGCGGCCGCCTCGCTCGAAGATCAGGCACGCGCGCTACGCGATGCGGTCTCGGTGTTCAAGCTGGCGGACGATGCCGGCGTCCATGCGAGAACCGAACATGCGACGTACGCGCGGATACCGGCGCTGGTCGCCGCGTAGCGGCTTATGTGCGGCTCGAGCGCCGCTCGCGTCGTCCGCCCATCTTCCGCTTGACCGGCATCGGTTTCACGCCGGCTTCACGCCTTTATCGCCCGCGGTTTCGTCCATTCCGCGGGCGCTTTTTTTGCACGCCCTCGCCGTGCCGTCCATGACGCGCTAATCCGCGTATGTCGCCGTAACGGCCGAGCCAGTCAGATCTTCGATCAACTGAGCGGCTCTTGCTACGCGCCCCGACCGGTCGCGCGTAACCGCTGCGCCTCGTGAGCAAAGCCAACCCGCTGCAATGCAACCGTTCCGCGACGCGCGTGCAAAGCGCGCACGTCGCAGCCACGCCGACGCCGCTTTGTGCGTGTTCCTGGGCATAGCGCTTGCGAGTCCTTGCGGCATAGCCGTTGCTCATTGAAGTAAAAGACCCGACCGAGGATCGAAATGAATCGAGCCGTACGCGAACTGATGTCGCGGGATGTCGTAACGGTCGCGCCTTCGGACACGATCGGCCACGCGGCGCAATTGATGCATCGCCATGGCGTGCGCGCGCTGCCGATCTGCGACGGCGCGCGCCTGACCGGTCTCTTGACCGATCGCGACCTCGCGGTGCGCGCGCTATGGGTAGGCAAACCGCCCTACACGCTCGTGCGCGACGTGGCATGCGGCGGCGCCGAGTGGTGTTTTGACGACGACGATGTCGCCGAGATCGCACGGCAGATGCACATCGCGCAGTTGCGGCTGATGCCCGTCATCGACCGTCGGCATCGCCTTGTCGGCATGCTGTCGCGACGCGACATCGTCGAAAGCGCGGAGGCCGTCGCAATCGACGATAGCCGCCGAAACGTTACGCGCAACACGCCCGGCACGGCGAAAACCGCGGGAGACGACACTTAAGGCAACCAGCCACAGAAGGGAGGCACATCATGACCATGATCAACGAACCGGACAGCAATGCGCAAGCGCGCACCGTCGGCCAAGGGTCCGCGACGGCCGCCGGGCCGGGCCCCGAGGTGATGGCGGCTGCGACGCTCGACGGCAACAAGGTGCTGACGGCGGACGGCGAAACGGCCGGCAAGGTGAAGGACATCATGCTCGATGTGCGCTCCGGACGCGTCGCGTATGTCGTGATGTCGAGCGGCGGTTTTCTCGGCATCGGCGACAGGCTGTTTGCGATTCCGTGGAACGCGCTCACGCTCGACACGGACCGCGCGTGCTTCATGCTGAAGGTCGACGCATTGCGCGTGAAAGATGCACCAGGCTTCGATCAGGAGCACTGGCCAACGATGGCGGACCAAAGTTGGGCGACATCCGTTCACGAATACTACGGCAGCGAGCCGTACTGGGGCGGTCGCGGCGCATTGCACGATCCGCTTGCCGACCCGCTCGGCGAAATGGGCGATGTGCTCGAAGGCGGTCGTGGCGAATTGCGGCGCTAGGCACGTCGGCGCGCTGCAAACAACGACACTGATACACACAACTGGGAGGTTCTATGAAGATTCGACAAGCAGGATTCGAGGCTGCGCTCGTTGCAGCCACCTTGGCGATCGCCCCGCTCGCCGCGGGTGTGAGCGCCGTTTACGCGCAAAACACGACGCAAAACGCGACGGACAACCCGGCTGCGGCGTCGAAAAATGGCGCACAGGCGCTATCGGACACTGACCGCCAGTTCGTGCACACCGCCGCCGTTTCGGGCACAACCGAAATCGACGCGGCAAAGCTCGCGATGCGTCAATCGAACGATAAAAGCGTAAAGGCTTTCGCCGCGCGCATGATCGCCGATCACACGAAGCTCTCGTTGCAATTGAAGGCCGCGGTGCCGCACGGCGTCGATGTGCCGAAGGATGCCGATACGTCGGCGCTCGACAGCATCCGTTCGCTCAAGGGCGCAGAGTTCGATTCGGCCTATATCAGCAAATTCGGCGTACAAGGCCACAAGGATGCCATCGCTGCGTTCCAGGACGAGGCGCAGAACGGTCAGGACGCGAGTCTGAAGAAGACCGCGCAAAAGGCGCTGCCGACCATTCAGCACCATTACGAAATGGCGGAGGAACTCGCGAAGAAGAAGAACGCGGTGGCTAGCAAGTAACGCGCGCATATTGCCGTGGGCAAATCCGAAGACCCAGGCGAGGACAAACACGGCGCGCCCGAGGTCGACCCTCTGCAACAGCCCGCGCGCCTCGATGCGTGCCGTCGCTGCGCGTTATGGCACGGCGCGACGCAAGCGGTGCCTGGCGCCGGGCCGCGCCACGCGCCGATCATGATGGTCGGCGAGCAGCCCGGCGACAGCGAGGACCGCGCGGGCAAACCGTTCGTCGGGCCGGCAGGGCAACTACTCGACGATGCGCTCTCTGAAGCCGGCGTCAAACGCACGGACGTCTTCGTGACCAACGCGGTCAAGCACTTCAAGTGGGAACCGCGCGGCAAGCGGCGGATGCATAAAACGCCCGCGCAACGCGAGATTGCCGCGTGTCGCTACTGGCTGGAGAAGGAACTGGCGAGCGTCGGACCGGTTGTAGTCGTCGCGCTTGGCGCGACCGCATTGAAAGCCGTGCTCGAAACGCGCGGTACGCCGCTGCGCGAAGTGATCGGCCAGGTGCTCGAACATGATGGGCGCTATGTGATTCCGACGTGGCACCCTTCGTTCGCGCTGCGCGCCCCCGACCGCACGACGCGCGAACGCGTGTATGCGGACATCGTGCAGGCGCTGCAGGCAGCGGGCCAGCTCGCACGCGATGCCGCCGGGCATCGTCGCTAGGCAGTCGCGCGTAATGCGTCCGGCCCCACGTCTTTCTTCGCGTCTCCGACTATTACTGCAAAATCGCGCCCGACCGTGTACGGTAGCGGGTTGTTACGAATAGAAGACTCAGTCGCCCGGGTATGCCGTGCACGCAGTCGCCATCGGCGAAACGCAGACGGCCGCGTAATTGGCGGTCCAGTCGAGCTTCTCTGTCACTGCCACGGCATATTGCAACTCAGGGCTGCTTTCGTAGGCGATGAACGACGAGCAAACGACCGCGGACAGCACGACCAACGAAAATGCAATCTTTTCAAATACTTGATACTGATGCGGCATGACGATTCTCAATTTTTGGCAAGCATCGCCATTCTATCTCAAATAAGGGTTTTTACCTAGGGGTTTCCCTAGGTGCACTATCTGCAGGTCTTTTTGTTGCTTTCGCCCACCCCGGGCTGACTAAAAAAGGAGTCGATATGAAGAAAGCGTTTTCCCAAGCTTTGATCGCAGTCGCCGTGCTGGCCGCCGCGAGCGCCCATGCGCAGGTCGCCGGCACGCAGACGCTCGGCGTCAGTGTCCAGCAGTCGCAGGCGCTGCTGCAAGGCTGGAGCGCCAAGAAGGGCATCCTCGGCAAGCCGGTGTATAACGATTCGAACGAGAAAATCGGTTCGATTTTCGATCTCGTGATCGCCCCGGACGGCTCGCTCTCGGCTGCGGTCATCTCGACGGGCGGCTTTCTCGGCGTCGGCTCGCACAATGTCGCCGTGCCGATTCAGGCATTCGATCTGAAGAACGGCAACTTCTATCTGCCGGGCGCGACGAAAGAGGCGCTGAAGGCGACGCCGGCATTCGAATACAGCAAGGTCGAGAAGCCGAAGAAGCCGCAGAAGATCCAGTCGCCGCAGTAAGTTTTCATTTACACTCCCCGCTCGTGCGCGCCGGCTGGCGCGCTTTCCCGTTAGCCGTCTGTCGGACTTGGGCCGCTCACCCGGCCGTCCGCATGCTGTACCGCGCGGTGCACGACGCGGTGCACGCATGAGGCACCGCCGATTTCGCCCGGCACCACAACAACGCGATGAACGAGCCGTCACCACCGCAGCCCGCCTCCCCGCAGTCCGCCACTTCGTCCGACCGCCCTCGCGACATCAACCCCGGTTTGCCCGCTGGCGACGGCGCGAGCGAACGCCTGCCGAAAAGCGGCGCGTTCCAGCGCTTCTGGTGCACGCGTGTGCTGTCCTCGCTGTCGTTCCAGATGCTCGCGGTCGCCATGGGCTGGCATATCTATGCGCTCACGAAAAGCGCGTTCGCGCTCGGCATCGTCGGGCTCGCGCAATTCCTGCCGATGTTCATGCTGACGCTCGTCGTCGGGCACGTGGCCGACCGCTACGACCGTCGACGCATTGCCGCGATGTGCCAGACGATCGAATGCGCGGCTGCCGCGATCTTCGCGCTCGGCACTTACGGCGGCTGGATCGACGCGCCGATCATCTATGTGCTTGCCGCATGCGTCGGCGCCGCGCGAGCGTTCGAGGGCCCGGCTATTGCCTCGCTCTTGCCGGCCGTCGTGTCGCGCGCCGACTTGCCGCGCGCGACTGCATGGTCGACTTCGGCAAACCAGGCGGCACAAATCATCGGCCCCGCGCTCGGAGGGCTGTTGTACGGCATCGGCGCCGGGCCGGCTTATCTTGGTTGCGCGCTGTCGTTCGCCGCGGCCGTGTTACTCGTCTCGAGCATTCCGCTGCATGCGAAGCCCGCGACACGCCCTCCGGTCACGCTCGAGTCGGTATTCTCGGGTATCCGCTTTATCTTCCGCGAGCCGGTCATTCTCGGCGCGCTGTCGCTCGATCTGTTCGCGGTGCTGTTCGGCGGCGCGACCGCGCTGCTGCCCGTCTTCGCACGCGATTTCCTCGACACGGGGCCGCTCGGCCTCGGTCTGCTGCGCTCCGCGTCGGCCGTCGGCGCGCTCGCCGGGACGTTGTGGCTCGCGCGCTTCCCGTTGAAGAACCGTCCCGGCTTCGCGATGTTCTGCGGCGTGATCGTGTTCGGTGTCGCAACAGCCGTGTTCGGTCTGTCGCATCAGTACATCGTGTCGCTGCTTGCGCTCGTGGTGCTCGGCGCGTCCGACGTCATCAGCGTCGTCGTGCGGCTGTCGCTTGTGCAGTTGCGCACGCCCGACGAGATGCTCGGGCGCGTGAGCGCGGTCAACTCGCTCTTTATCGGCACGTCCAATCAGCTCGGCGAATTCGAATCAGGCGTGACGGCCGGCTGGTGGGGTGCGCGGCGCGCGGTGCTGGCGGGCGGCATCGCGACGATCGCCGTCGCAATGCTGTGGATGCGCCTGTTTCCGGACTTGAGACGAACGCGTTCGCTCGAGCGCGACGGCGAACATCGCGCAGGGTGAGCCCGTTTAGCCCGTCGCAACGCGAACCGGTGCCGATACGCCGTAGAAATGCCGCATGAACGCTGCGCGCCAGGAACGAAGTCTGCTTGACGACCTCGTCACCTGTCTCTTCGAGGAGGCGCAGATGCACTCACTCCGTTCGACCCTGTTCCGCGCAACTGTGGCTGGCGTGACGCTGGCTTTGCTGGTGCCGGCCATCGCGCGCGCCGACGATGCGCCTAGCCCGTGCGCCGCGCTCAAACGGATCGTCGCGGCGGCTCCCGGCGGATTCGCGCAGTTGTCGCCCGCGGATGGCCGCGGCGTCGCGCAGCCGTACGGCGACGATGCGCAATGCAGCGGCTCGCACGCGAGCTATCAATGCGTATGGACGCCGCATGGCGACGCCGGTTCGAGCGCGACGGCGTTGCAGGCCGTCGCGGCCGATATCGCGTCGTGCCTGCCGGACGCGACACACGATGTGAATTCGCCGGCGCGGCAGCATTTCTATATCGGCGCGCGCGACGCGCGGACGCAAATTACGGCGGCCACCGCCGGTGCGAACAAGCTCAAGCTCGTGGTGTCGGGCCAGTAGCGGTGCGGCTTGCTCGTGCGATTGCTATGCGCGTTCGTTTCGCCGCCCGGGTAGCCCGCTCACTGTACCCGGTACCAGACGCGGATGCCCGAATACCAGTGACTGACGCTCGTATCGTCGCCGGAGCCGAATGTCGACAGGCTTTCCACGTTGATGACGTCGACACCGCGTTCCGCGAGCCACGCATTTGCGCGCCCGACGAGCGCTGCCGCGTTCTCGTACACGTGCCCTTTGATCAGATGGCGCTCGACAACCCGCCGCTCGAAATCTTCGAATGCGATTCTCGTCATCGTGAGTCTCCGGTTTGGCGTGTCTTCCGGTCCCATACTGGCTGATAGTGTCAGCCAGTCCCAAGGGCAGCGGGCCGGAATTCGAGTCTAACAAAGCTAATGCGCGACTCGCCCAGCTCGGGCGGATCGCTCGTTGCTGGTCCGCTGTTTGCTGATCGATCAGGACCAGCTTCCACGGAGATCGGCAAAATGAATCAGACGACCACGCAGCCAGGCGGCGACATCGAGCATCCGACGCAGCCTAAACACAACGACAACGAAAAGAGCAAGATGCCCGAGCGCAACGATCAGAACCGCAAGCAGGCCCCGTCGGACAAGCCGGGTAAAAAGCCGGGCGAAGGCGAAACGCCGGTAGGCTGAACGCCCATGAAAAGACGGCGGCCCGGTCATACCGTGGCCGCCGTCTTTTTGGATCTTATCGATGCGTGTTGCGGGCGCATGACGCCCTCGCGCCGTTTATGCAAAGCGGCGCCCTTGCATCAAGGTTCGTCGCGCAGATACCCGACCTTCGACGGGTCGCGCATGCGGAACGACACAAGCCCCGCGATCGCGCACAGCACGGTTACGTACCAGTAGAACATCGACTCGCTGCCGGCCTGCTTGAGCCACAGCGCGACATACTCGGCGGAGCCGCCGAAGATCGCATTGGCGACCGCATACGAGAGCCCGACGCCCAGCGCGCGCACTTCAGGCGGAAACATTTCCGCCTTGATCAGACCGCTGATCGACGTGTAGAAGCTCACGATCGCAAGCGCCGCCACGACGAGCACGAACGCCATATACGGGCTCGTCACATCCTTGAGCGCATGCAGCAGCGGCACCGTGCCGATGGTTGCGAAGAAGCCGAACAGGATCATCGACTGGCGGCGGCCGATGCGGTCCGACAGCGCGCCGAACAGCGGTTGCATCAGCATGTAGGCGAGCAGCGCGACCGTCATCACATTGCTTGCGGTCTTCGCGTTCATGTGTGCCGTGTTCACGAGGTACTTCTGCATATAGGTCGTGAACGTGTAGAAGATCAGCGAGCCGCCCGCGGTGAAGCCGATCACCGTGAGGAATGCGCCCTTGTGCTTCCACATGCCGGCGAGCGTGCCCGCGTCGCTGCGCTGACGGCTCGCCGCCGTCGACGTTTCGTCGAGCGACTTGCGCAGATACAGCGCGACAAGCGCGGCGAGAGCGCCGACCACGAATGGCACGCGCCAGCCCCATGCCTTGAGCTCGTCGGTGGTCAGCGTCTGTTGCAGGATCACGAGCACGAGCAGCGCGCACAGCTGGCCGCCGATCAGCGTCACGTACTGGAACGACGCGAAAAAGCCGCGCCGGCCCTGCAGGGCGACTTCACTCATGTACGTCGCGCTCGTGCCGTATTCGCCGCCCACAGAGAGCCCCTGGAACAGGCGCGCCACGAGCAGCAGCGCCGGCGCAAGCACGCCGATCTCCGCATACGGCGGCAGCACGGCAATGACGAGCGAGCCGCCGCACATCATGAACACCGACACCATCATCGCAAAGCGCCGGCCGCGCTTGTCGGCAAGGCGTCCGAAGAACCAGCCGCCGATCGGGCGCATCAGGAAGCCCGCGGCGAACACGCCGGCGGTGTTGAGCAGCTGGGTTGTCGTATCGCCCTTCGGAAAGAACGCGGGCGCGAAATACAGCGCGCAGAACGAGTAGACGTAGAAGTCGAACCACTCGACGAGATTGCCCGATGAGGCGCCGACGATGGCGAAGATACGCCGGCGCGTATCGTGTGCTGGAGTGAAAACAGTCTGGTCGACCATGATGCTTTGTCTGTCCCTTGTTGGAATGAATATGACCGGCGGCGGCGCGCGTTTATTTTAACTTTCAGTTTTCATCGGTCACCCGTGCGACGTTCATATAAATGAAAGCTGTCGCAGGGTCCGTATGTTATCGGATATCGGCATGCGCCGGGAGGGAAATAGCGTGGATGCGCGGTTAAAAGTGGCGCCTGGGCGCGCAACTGTGGCGCAACCGGCGGGGTGCCGCCCGTGCGGGAAATCCCGTCAGACACGCCATTGCGAGGATCAGATCCAACGAAAAAGGCCAGCCCGGTAAGGCTGGCCCTCAAAAAACTAATCGATTAGCAAATGTAATTTAAAAGAAAGAATAGAAAGAGCTTCAGATCCTCACTGTCGGCGCCGTGTAACGGCATTCATAGCGCTTGCGCACGGTCCCGTTCTCGTCGACGCTTTCGAGAAACACATCGAATTGCCACAGCCGCGCCATGTGCTTCAGCACTTCGTCGCTGTCGCTGGACAGATGACGGTTGTCGCTCATGAAGTGCCGCAGCGTGAGACTGCGGTCGCCGCGCGTATTGACCGACCACACCTGAATGTTCGGTTCGCGATGGTGAATGTCGTATTGCCGCGACAACGCCTGCCGGACGTACTGATAGCCGCTGTCGTCGTGAATCGCGGACACCTCGAGCGCATCGCGCATGTCGTCGTCGAGCACCGAGAAGAGCCGCATTTCGCGGATCAGATGCGGCGACAGGTACTGCGCGACAAAGCTCTCGTCCTTGAAGTTGCGCATCGCGTAGTGCATGGCCGGCAGCCATGGGCTGCCCGCCAGCTCCGGGAACCAGCGCCGATCTTCTTCAGTCGGGTTCTCGCAGATGCGGCGAATGTCGCTCATCATCGAAAAGCCGAGTGCGTACGGATTGATGCCGCTGTAGTACGGCTTCGTCACGGGCGGCTGGTAGACCACGTTGCTGTGCGAGTGCAGGAACTCCATCATGAAGCCGTCTTCGAGCTTGCCCTCGTTGTACATCGTGTTGAGCAGCGTGTAATGCCAGAACGTCGCCCAGCCTTCG
This sequence comes from Paraburkholderia sp. SARCC-3016, assembly GCF_031119615.1. Classification (NCBI taxonomy): domain Bacteria; kingdom Pseudomonadati; phylum Pseudomonadota; class Betaproteobacteria; order Burkholderiales; family Burkholderiaceae; genus Paraburkholderia; species Paraburkholderia sp. SARCC-3016. The sequence continues at coordinate 103,368 of NZ_JAVHZD010000008.1, forward strand.
TTCATCACCTGCGTCTGGCGCTGCGGATAGAAGTACTGACCTATCTTGCGCACGATGCGAATGACTTCGCGTTCCCACGGCTCGAGCAGCGGCGCGTTCTTTTCCGCGAAATACAGCAGGTTCTCCTGCGGCTCGGGCGGATAACGCCCCTCCTCTTCCTCGGGCAGCTGGATCTGCCTGCTCGGCAGCGTGCGCCACAATTCATTGACCTGCGACTGCAGATAAGCCTCGCGCTCGCGACGCGCTTCGAGTTCCTTTTGCAGCGACAGCTTTTGCGGCCGCTTGTAACGGTCCACGCCGTAGTTCATGAGCGCGTGGCACGAGTCGAGCAACTCTTCGACGCGGTCGAGCCCATAGCGCTCTTCGCAATCGGCAATGTAGTTCTTCGCGTACACGAGATAATCGATGATCGCGTGCGCATCGGTCCACAGGCGGAACAGATAGTTTCCCTTGAAGAACGAGTTATGGCCGTACGCCGCATGCGCGATGACGAGCGCCTGCATCGTCATCGTGTTCTCTTCCATCAGGTACGCGATACACGGGTTCGAATTGATGACGATCTCATAGGCGAGACCCATCTGCCCGCGCCGGTAGCTCTTTTCGGTCGACAGAAAGTGCTTGCCGAACGACCAGTGACGGTAGTTGACGGGCATGCCGACCGACGCGTAGGCATCCATCATCTGCTCGGAGCTGATCAGCTCGAGCTGGATCGGGTACACGTCGAGTTCGTATTGCTCCGCAACATGCGAGATATGTGTGTCGTACTCTTCGATCAGTTCGAAGGTCCAGTCGGACGGGCACGGCAACGGCCGTCTGTCGGCTACGTTCATACGGACTTCCCTTTGCCCGATGCTGGGCGCCCCGGTTTGTCCCTGTGCTTGACCGGCTTCACGTGGCCCGCTTTTTCCGGCGTCGGGTACGTAGACCTTATGAACGCCGGTGTCGGCATGCTCCACCTTGTCGCCTGTCTGCTCGCCTTTCTTGCGCTCCGGCTCGTAGCCGCGCGCCTCGTTGTGCAAATGTCGCGTCGTCATACTTCCACGTGCTTCTCGAACAGTTCACGGAACACCGGATAAATATCCGCGGCTGTCTCGACCTTCTTCATCGCCAGATGCGGCACGGTCTGCGCAAGCTGCGCATACTCGACCCACAGGTTCTGTTCTTCAGGCGTAACCTGAATATAAGCAAAATACCGCACCTTCTCGAGAATATCATCTGCGAGGATCTTGCGGCATTTGGGCGAATCATCGGTCCAGTTGTCGCCATCCGACGCCTGCGCGCCGTAAATATTCCATTCAGTGGGTGAATAGCGCTCGTCGAGTATCTTCTGCATCAACTCGAGCGCGCTCGATACGACCGTCCCGCCGCTTTCGGTCGAATGAAAAAACGTGTCTTCGTCGACTTCCTCCGCACGCGTGTGATGGCGGATAAACACGACCTCGATCCGCTCGTAGTTCCGCTTCAGGAACAGGTACAGCAGGATGAAAAAGCGCTTGGCGAGATCCTTGCGCTGCTCGTCCATCGAACCCGACACATCCATCAGACAAAACATCACGGCCTGGCTCGACGGCTGCGGCTGCTTCACGCGGTTCACGTAGCGCAGATCGAACGGATCGATGAACGGAATGCGCCAGATGCGACCACGCAGATGGTGGATCTCTTCCTCGAGCAGCTTGATCTCGTCGCGACGATCGGCCGGGTCGGCCTTCATCTCTTCGAGCTGCTGTTCGAGATCATGCAATTCGTTGACGAGCGGCGCGCCGAGCGCGATGCGCCGGCCGAGCGCGCTGCGCAGCGAACGCACCACGTCGATGTTGTTCGGCGTGCCCTCGGCGGCCCAGCCCGCACGGATGCTCTTCCATGTCGGCACCGCGAGCAGATGCGTCTTGACGAGGCGCGGCAGTTCGAGGTCGTCGAAGAAATACTGCATGAATTCCTCGCGCGACAGCTCGAACACGAAATCGTCCTGCCCTTCGCCTTCGTTGCTCGCGCTGCTTCCGCCGCCGCCACCGCCGCCCCCTTGCGGACGCGGAATCTTGTCGCCGCGGATGTAATCGGAATTGCCGGGATGGACGAGTTCGCGCCTGCCGCCCGGACCATGCCGGAACGACGGTTCAGCGATGTCCTTGCGGGGAATCGTGATGCTCTGCGTGCTTTGAATGTCCTTGATACTGCGGTCACGCACCGCGTCGGACACGGCGCGCCGAATGTAACTCTTTACGCGACGCAAAAAACGTTCGCGGTTTGCGATGCTCTTGTTCTTGCCAGCCAACCTGCGGTCGATGATTTGATGAAGCACACCGGGTCTCCCGCTTCGATGTCGAACACGCAAGACGCAAGTTGTGCATGCAACCTCAGGTCCATGCCGCTTGCGACTTGCAAGGGGCCCGCGCGGCGCCGTTCGGAAAACCCGCGCCGCGCGGGCTGTGCGTGCCGCGTGTCATGACGACTTGCGCACGCGCAGATACCAGTCACACAAGAGCCGTACCTGCTTGGGCGTATAACCTTTCGTGACCATCCGGTTGACGAAATCCTCGTGCTTGCGCTGCTCCTCCGCCGACCCTTTCGCATTGAACGAAATGACCGGCAAAAGTTCTTCCGTGTTCGAGAACATCTTCTTTTCGATCACGACGCGCAGCTTCTCGTAGCTGATCCAGGCGGGATTCTTGCCACCGTTCGCCGCACGCGCGCGCAGCACGAAGTTGACGATCTCGTTGCGGAAGTCCTTGGGGTTGCTGATGCCCGCGGGCTTCTCGATCTTCTCCAGTTCCGCGTTCAACGCGGCGCGGTCGAAGCTCTCTCCGGTGTCATGATCGCGGAACTCCTGATCCTGAATCCAGAAGTCCGCATACGTGACATAGCGGTCAAAGATGTTTTGACCATACTCGGAATACGACTCCAGATACGCGGTCTGGATTTCCTTGCCGATGAACTCGGCATAACGCGATGCCAATACATCCTTAATGAACGACAGATACTTCTGTTCGGTTTCCGGCGGGAACTGCTCGCGCTCGATCTGCTGTTCGAGTACGTACATCAGATGCACCGGATTGGCCGCGACTTCCGTCGTATCGAAGTTGAACACACGTGACAAGATCTTGAACGCAAAGCGCGTCGAGACACCAGTCATCCCTTCGTCAACACCTGCGAAGTCGCGATATTCCTGGTATGACTTCGCTTTCGGGTCTGTGTCCTTCAGATTCTCGCCGTCGTACACCTGCATCTTTGAGAAGAGGCTCGAGTTCTCTGGCTCCTGCAAACGCGTTAACACCGACATCTGCGCCATCATCTTCAGCGTGCCGGGCGCGCAGACCGCATTCGCAAGCGACGAGTTGCGCAGCAACTTCTCATAGATTTTCATTTCTTCCGAGTAGCGCAGGCAGTACGGCACCTTCACGACGAAGATACGGTCCAGCAACGCCTCGTTGTTGCGGTTGTTGCGGAATGCTTTCCACTCGGACTCGTTCGAGTGCGCGAGAATCACACCGTCGAACGGTATCGCGCCGAACCCTTCCGTGCCCTTGAAGTTACCCTCCTGCGTGGCGGTGAGCAGCGGGTGCAGCACCTTGATCGGCGCCTTGAACATTTCGACGAACTCGAGCAAGCCCTGATTCGCGAGGCACAGGCCACCGGAATAGCTGTATGCATCCGCATCGTCCTGCGCGTATTGCTCGAGCTTGCGGATGTCGACCTTGCCGACCAGTGACGAAATGTCCTGATTGTTTTCGTCGCCAGGCTCGGTCTTCGCGATGCCGATCTGCCGAAGGATCGACGGATAGCGGCGCACCACGCGGAATTTACGGATATCGCCGTTGTATTCGTGCAGACGCTTGACCGCCCACGGGCTCAGGATACTTTTGAGGTAACGGCGTGGAATGCCGTACTGCTCCTCGAGAATCGGGCCGTCTTCGTCATAATCGAACAGACCGAGCGGCGATTCGTTGACGGGCGAACCCTTGATCGAATAGAACGGCACGCGTTCCATCAACTGCTTGAGACGCTCTGCTATGGAAGACTTGCCCCCGCCCACCGGCCCCAGCAGATAGAGAATCTGCTTCTTTTCTTCGAGCCCCTGAGCAGCGTGCCTGAAGTAGGCGACGACCTGCTCGATCACGTCTTCCATTCCGTAGAACTCACGGAACGCGGGGTATACCTTGATGACCTTGTTCGCGAAGATCCGCGACATGCGCGGGTCGTTACGCGTATCGATCTGTTCAGGCTCTCCGATTGCCGTCAACATGCGCTCGCCAGCAGTGGCGTACGCGGCGGGATTGTCTTTGCAGAGCGCGAGGTACTCTTCGAGCGAAAATTCCTCCTCTCTCGTTTTCTCGAAGCGGGTCGCGAAACTGCTGTAGATATCCATGCTACCTCCTCGCCGAAGTCTGGAACGATGTCGTGCGCGGCGCGCTATCAGGAAACGCCATCGTTCGAATTCATCCTAAACCCTTTTATATTTTTTTTCACGAACTACGTTAAGAAAACACGTCAAACCAAGTACGGACAAGCTTCACTTGTAGACGCCGTTTCGGTCACCTACAATCTCGGGCCGCTCGCGACAATCGAAGCGCGAATCATGCGGCCTTCCTTGCCAACTGCGCTGCGAACACCGGGCCAACAGTGCTGCCAACAGCTACGAGCAGCTACCAGCAGCGAACTCATGCTCGCTGCTGCTGCACGCAGTTGCGTGATGCGTTGCATGCAACGTACCTCAAACTGCGTTTGCGTGCGCGATTGCGCGCAGCAAGCACTTCCATCATCGATTCCGCGCGCGGCAACGTGTTTGCCCGGAGCATGCGTCTAGCGCATGCGCTGCTGCGTCGACCGCGTTACACGCGTTACGTTTCCGGCACATTCGCAAACTCGTCCGGTGTGCGCCGTGTGGCGCCACACATTGCGGCGCACCGTAGGCGGCCGGCGAGCCGCGCAATGTTGTCTGCCGCTCCCACCGCTTGCGATGCTGATTACGTTAACGTGCGCGACGCTGTAAACGACGACATTGCAACGCGCTGTTACACGTTTGTGCACGCCGACTATTCGGCCCCGCATACCTGATTTCGTTCAACATCGGCTGACAATGTTTCATGGTGCGCGTGTACGAACGTACACGATGCAGGTCATATGTCGCATTGCAGTTTTTCCGTCCGTCCTTCGCGCTTTTGACCATCGGCGCGCCCAGCGCCGATACCCGCGTCGGCCGCATGGCCGGCACACGAGATTCGCGGCGACGCTCACCTGTGCGCGTCGCCGCACGCCGATCGCTGCTGTTGTGCGTTCCATCGGGCCTCTCGCCTGTATGACGGTTTGTCGGAGCGGCATCTGAATCGGTAGATACACCGCGGCCGGGGTGCCGTTCGTCGCAAATCTGTCGCAGGTCTGTCGTGAATCGGAACACGGCACGTCATCGTCGCCCTCAATGAAGCCGATAGGCGATGCAACGCGCACAAAATACTTTCAGCGGCAAAGGAGAGTGCGTTTCAGACCAGTTCGACTTCGACTTCGCCAAGGCCGTCGATATGTCCGCGCACCGTACCCGGTGCGCCGATCATGTGCGCGCCGACGTACGAACCGGTTGTAATCGTCCAGGACGGCTCGATCGTGATGCTCATCGCCGCACAATGGTTGACGAACCAGACGAGCAGTTCGCGCGGATCGCCAGCGGGATTGCCGGGCGCGTCCGGCACGAGCGATGCGCCGTCGAACGTCAGTTCGAGCTCGGGAGAAACGAAGTCGAAACCGCGCGCGAAGCCCGCATAGCTGACCGGATGGCCGGTCACGAGCGCGCCGTTGTTCTGTGCATCGGCAAGCTGCGCGAGCGGCGCGACATTCGGCCATTCGGCGAAGCGGCTATCGACGATTTCGATGGCGGGCAACACGGTGCCGACGAGCGCCAGCACTTCGTCGCGCGCATAGGTCTGAGCGCGCGGAGCGACGGGTTCGGCAAAACGGAACGCAACTTCGAGTTCGATCAGCACACGAAAGAACGACTGGTGCTCGATGCGCGCCGGCGACGCGAACGTGAGCGGCGCCGGAATCGGCGCACCCGACGCGTCGCCGCCCGGCGAACGGGCACCGATTTTCCAGGCGCCGGTCGCGCACCCGAGGCCGTCGAGTACGGCCTGCTGGATCGCGTACGCGGTTGCCGCGTCAGGCGGCAGGCAACCCGAAGGCAGCGATTCGATGGCGCGGTGCTGGCGGCGCGCCGAGATCAGGCGTTGCGCGAGGTCTTGTTGCGTCATGGCGTTCCTTTCTGGCTGTCATGCTTGAACCCGATGCTTGAACCCGATGCTTCTACCCGATGACTAAACCCGGTGCTTAACCGCGGAATTCGCAACTACAGCGTCGAACGGCGATGCTCAACGGCTGTATCGAACGGAAAACCGATGCTAAACGACATACGCCTGGTCTGGCTCGAGTCCGTAAACGCAGAAGCGCACGCAAATGAAGAAACGCCGCCGCTTTTCGCGGATTATGAACGCCTTCCGGTGCCGGTCCGGGTCCGCATTCATGCCGGTCGGGACGCTTGCAGACACGCGTGACAGTTACAAACGAAGCGCAACGCGACTCGTTTAGCAACTTGCGTACACGCGCCGATGGAAACACTCGAGCACCGTGCCCGCCAATGTACCGGAACAATTTCGCGGCGGGTCGATTTGGGTGTAGAGAATGCCAAAAGGATCATGACGCCGACGGTTCGACGGTGAGGAACGGTTCGGCGCGAAAACCGGTGCCGGCGCATAGGCGCGGGCTATTGCCTGTCGACTAGCGGCTTTCGGCAAAGCCGTATGGAGCGGCGTCCGGGTGCGACGCCGACCGTTGCGCAAACGGCAACAAGCCGGCCGTCATGGAACCGATTTAACGCGACGCCGCCCACGACCGCGTCAAATTGCGCAAGAAACGCCCAACCCGAACGCGTGCGCCTTAAAACGTCTCCCAATCCTGCTCCGCTGCGCTCGCGCCGGCGGTCTGCGCAGCCGCACCCGAAGCGATGGGCATCGAGGGCGTGACGCGGCTTTCATGGTGCATTGCGGGGGAAGCGCCGGCGGGCACGACCCGGCGTGCAGCGGCCTTGTGTACGCCCTTCTGCACGCCCTTGTGCACTGCGCGCTGCGGCACCGCGTTTTGCACGGCCGGCCTGTGCGCGGCCGAAGCGGGCGTCGCCATCGCCTTGGCGCGCGCCGCGCTGCTGCCAGCAGCATCGGCGGCGCCCTCCTCGATGTCGAACACGGCGACTGCGCCGCGCAGTTTCTGCGCCTGGTCTTCGAGCGACTGTGCCGCAGCGGCGGCCTCTTCGACGAGCGCCGCGTTCTGCTGTGTCGCTTCGTCCATCTGCGCGACCGCGCGTGCCACCTGGTCGATGCCGCCGCTCTGTTCGGACGAAGCCGCGGCGATCTCGCCCATGATGTCGGTCACACGTTGCACCGCACCGATGATTTCGGTCATCGTGCGGCCCGCTTCGTCGACGAGCGCCGAGCCTGACTGCACGCGATCGACCGACGTGTCGATCAATTCCTTGATCTCCTTCGCCGCCGCCGACGAGCGTTGCGCGAGGCTGCGCACCTCGCCCGCGACCACCGCGAAGCCGCGCCCTTCTTCGCCCGCGCGCGCCGCTTCGACAGCCGCGTTCAGCGCGAGAATATTGGTCTGGAACGCGATGGCTTCGATGATCGTGATGATGTCGGCGATCTTCGCCGAGCTCTGATTGATTTCGCCCATCGTGCCGACCACCTGGCCGACCACGCCGCTGCCCTTGTTCGCGATCTCCGATGCATTCGCGGCCAGCGCGCTCGCCTGGCGCGCATTTTCGGCGTTCTGCTTCACGGTGCCGGTCAGTTGCTCCATGCTCGCGGCCGTTTGCTGCAACGCCGACGCCTGTTCCTCGGTGCGCGACGACAAATCGATGTTGCCGGCTGCGATCTCGCGCGTTGCGGTGGCGATCGAGTCGCTGCCCGAGCGGACCGTACGCACCGTCGCGATCAGGCTCTTCTGCATCTTTGCGATGCCTGCGATCAGTTGCCCCATCTCGTCGCGCGATTTCGCGACGACCGGCCGGCGCAGCTCGCCGGCGGCGATCGCGTCGAAGTGGTCGAGCGCCTCGGCAAGCGGGCGCGCGATCGCGCGGCGCAGCGTCAGGTACGAGAGGAATGCCGCGATCATGCCGGCGACGAGCGCCGCGATGCTGACGACACGGAACGTGTTGAAACTCGACTGCGATGCGTCGAAGCCGGTCTGCGCCTGTTCGAACTGGATCTTGCGCAGATCGGCCGCCGCGTTCGCCATATCGTTGTAGGCAACCTGCAAGCGGTTCGCACCGTCGACGAGCTTGCCCTGATCGTTCGCGATAATGGTCGCGGCGAACGCGTCGATCGCCTGATAGTACGTTTCGCGCTTTGCTGCCACGCCCTGCGCAACCCGGTCCTCGCCGGCTTCGCGCGGCAGCGCGAGATACTGCTTCCAGCCCTCCTCGGCGAGGCCATGCAGCATGCGCGCGCGGTCGATCGTCGCCTTCGCCGCGGGCGTGCCGATCTGCAGCGCCGCGCGGTCGAGCGCCAGGCGTTCGCGGCCCGCGTAAATCTCCGCCTTGTCGATCGCGGCCACCGACGGCATCGAATTGCGGTACATACCGGACAGCGCCTCGTTCGTGCGGTTCATGCCGAAGAGGCCAAGCGCACTGATGACAGCAAGCAGCGCGGCCAGAAAAGCCATCGCCACGCCAATCCGCGCCTTGATCGTAATGCCTTTGCTCATGTCGTTTGTCTCCTGTCGAGAGTGATGCTGCGTGCGCAGTCCTGGCGCCTTGATCCGAGACAGGATGAGACGCTCTGAGGTTGTTTACGACAGGCTTATAAAAATCTTGAAATTTTTATATGGTATGACGAATGCGCATGGCGCAATTGCAATTACTACAATTCGCGTACCTTAAATTGTAGTAATGACGACGCTCGATACACGAAGCGATGCTGCGTCAGGCGAAGCGTCGAGATGGAGCGGGCGCGAGAACCGAAGCGCGTACGGAGCGAAGCAAGGGTGCGGAAAGCCCGGCACGCGCCGTGATGCGATGCGTTGTACGCGCCTGCGACGCATTGCGCGGAAGCGTCGTGGTGCCGTGGTGCGTCGTCCCCCGCCTAGCGGCTTGCGTCGACTTCTTCGCGAGTGGGGATGGACGGCTGCGCGCCGGCGCGCGTCACGGAGATGGCCGCCGCGCGCTGCGCGAAGCGAATCGCGTCGTCGACTGGCACACGTTGCGCGAGTTGCGCGGCAAAGCCGCCAATGAAAGTATCGCCGGCGGCGGTCGTGTCGACGGCGGCCACGCGCGGCGCGGCAAAATGCGCGGGCGCGGCATCGCCGAGCGCCGCCAGTACGCCCTGCGCGCCGAGCGTGACGATGACGTTGCGCGCGCCGCCCTTGCGCAGCGACGCTGCGGCCGCAGCTGCTTCCTCGGGCGTGCGCACCGGCAGGCCCGTGAGCGTCGCCGCTTCGAGTTCGTTCGGAATCAGATAGTCGATCAGCGGCAGCCAGTGCGGCGGCAGCGGCCCGGTCGCGGGCGCCGGATTCAGCACGACGGTCTTGCCGAGCCGGTGCGCGGCTGCGAGCGCCGCCTCGACGGTTTGCGGCGGGGTTTCGAGCTGGCAGACCACCACCTCGGCGGCAGCCAGCACGGCCTCGTGACGCGCGATGGTCGCCGGCGTCACTTCCCCGTTGCTGCCGGCCACGATCACGATCGCATTCTGCGAGCCATCGTCGACGATGATCAGTGCGACACCGGTTGGCGCGCCAGTGCTCGTCTCGAGCGCCGCGCAGTCGATCCGCTCGGCCTCGAGGCCCTTGCGCAACTGCGTGCCGTTCGCATCGTTGCCGACGCAGCCCACCATCGCGACCTGTGCGCCAAGGCGCGCGGCGGCCACCGCCTGATTGCCGCCCTTGCCGCCCGGCACCTGGGCGAACGTGTGCCCGGCCAGCGTTTCTCCCGGCTGCGGCATGCGCGGCGCGCGCGCGACGAGGTCCATGTTGAGGCTGCCGACAACGGCTACGCGAGCGCCTGCTTCGTTTGATGCCACTGCTTGTCTCCTGAAATTCGATCAGCGATGGCGCCTTTGCGCCTGGTCTGGTGCCACGCGGCGCGGCAGCTTGCGCGTCTGCGCGTAGCTGGCGCGATGCGGCAGATCTGTCGGATCGGGGCCTCGCCTAGGCGGCGACACCACCGCGCCGCGCGCCCGCAAAAGCCGCCGTCGACTCGCGCAACACGAGACGCGGCGCAATCACGCGGCGCCGGCCAGGCGGCGTGCTCGACGCGCCGCCGGCAATCCGCTCGATCAGCGTTTGCGCGGCCATGTCGCCGAGCGCCCGCACCGACTGGCCGACCGTCGACAACGCCGGGTAAGTGAAGCTGCCAAGCTCGATATCGTCGAAGCCGATGATCGAACAGTCGCGCGGCACCTCGATGCCGCGCTCGGCCGCCGCGCGCAGCGCGCCGATGCCCATCATGTCGTTGCACGCGAAAATCGCCGACGGCTGGATCGTGTCGAACAGCCGGCTCGCGGCCCAGTGGCCGCCCATCCCCGAAAAATCGCTTTCGACGATCGCCTCGGGCGCGAACTCGATGCCGCGCTCGGACATCGCGCGAATGAAGCCGTGCACGCGCATCGCGCTGACCGCGGTCTCGATCGGCCCCGTAATGCAGCCGATCTTCACGTGACCGAGTTGCAGCAGATGACGCGTGGCCAGATACGCGCCTTTTTCGTGGTCGATCTGCACGAGATCGGCATTCACGCCTTCGATGTTGCGATCGACGATGACGAGCGGTTCGCGCGAATCGGCGAGCGTCTTGGCCAGCACCGCGTCGTCGCCCGCGGATGCGACGATGAGACCATCGATGCGCTTTTCCTGCAGCACGCGCAGGTAGCTGCGCTGCTTCGACGGATCGTCGTCGGAGTTGCAGAAAAACACGCAGTAGCCGTTGCGCGCGCAACCGTCCTCGATGCCGCGCGCGAGTTCCGCGAAATACGGATTCGTGCTGTTCGGCACCACAAGGCCGATCGTCGCGGTCGAACGCGCCTTTAGCGAGCGCGCGACTGCCGACGGCACATAGTTGAGCTGGCGAATTGCGCGTTCGACCTTCGCGCGCACGTCCGCCGAAACGGGCCGCGAGTTGTTCACGACATGCGACACCGTCGTGAACGACACGCCGGCCGCTGCCGCTACATCCTTGATCGTCGCCATAACCTGTTGCTCCCCTGCCTGTTTTCACCGCTAATCGATGCGCATTGTCGCGCCGTACCGCTCGCCGCCCGCACGGCGCCGCAACCGGCACGCCGTCCCGCGGACCCTCGTTGCAATCTGCCGCGCGACGCAACGCTTATCGTACATGCCGCGCGTGGCTTTCATTCGATACAAGTTCTCGCTCAGGCGCTTTTCCCACGCTTTTCATACGCTTCATGCGCGTTTACGACGGCTGCGATACGTGTCGAGAACGACCGCCACGACGATTACCGCGCCCGTAATGATGCGCTTGGTCGGCTCGTTTGCGCCAATCTGCGCGAGGCCCGCCGCCAGCACCGAGATGATCAACACGCCAAAAAACGTGCTGATCACCGACCCGCGCCCACCCATCAAACTCGTGCCGCCGATCACGACAGCGGCAATGACCTGCAGTTCGAGACCGACGCCCGCGTTCGGGTCCGCCGCCTCGAGCCGTGAAATCTGGAACAGCGCCGCGAGCCCCGACAGCGCGCCCATCAACGCAAAGACGATGACCTTGTACGGCCGCGGATTGACGCCCGCGAGTCGCACCGCTTCCTCGTTCGTGCCGATTCCGACCAGATAGCGCCCGAATACCGTGCGCGTCAACACGAGCTGCGCGACGATCATCACCGCGACCGCGATCAGGAACGCCGGCGAGATGCCGAGCGCGATCGGGTTCGACAGGAAGTCGAACGCGTCGCCGATATACGCGGTGCGCGAGTTCGTCATCTGGTACGCGAGGCCGCGTGCCGCTTCGAGCACGCCGAGCGACACGATGAACGACGGAATGCGCCAGCCGACCGTCACCGCACCGGTCACCGTGCCCGTCAACGCGGCGGCGGCAAGGCCGATCGCGGCCGCCAGCAGCGGGCCGAGGCCCCACTTCAGCGACGCGACGCTCACGACCGATGCGCCGAGCGCGAGCACCGAGCCAACCGACAGGTCGATGCCCGCGATGATCAGCACGAAGGTCATGCCGACCGACATCACGACGAGGTCGGGAATCTGATTGGCGATCGTGATGAACGTGTCGTAGGTCAGGAAATGCGAACTCAGCACCGAAAACAGCGCGATCATCGCGGCGAGCGCGCCCGCGAGGCCGAGGTAGTTGGAGAACCCGAGGCGCGTGCCCGCCGGCTTGCCGCTCGCGAGCGCGGCGGACGGATCGTGCGCCACGGAGGGCGATGCGGCGCTCGTGCGACCTGCGCCGCCTGCCGATGTGCCGCTGCCGCTGCCTGGCTCCTTGCTCATTCCGACGCGAGGCCGTTCGATCATGACAGCTCTCCTGCGGCATGAGATTCGTGCGGCGCGAGCATCGCTTCGCGACTGCGGTAGCCGGCAAACGCGGCGGCGAGCAGCGCGTCCTGCGACCACGCATCGCGTTCGAAAATACCTGTCATCCGGCCGGCCGACATCACGCCGATCCGGTCGCAGATCAGCATCAGCTCGCGCAGGTCGCTCGATACGACGACGAGCGCGCGGCCTTCGCGTGCTAGCGCTCCCATCAGCGCGTAAATGTCGAACTTCGCGCCGACGTCGATGCCGCGCGTCGGTTCGTCGAAAAGCAGCACCTTGCAGTCGCGCGCGAGCCAGCGGCCGATCACGACCTTCTGCTGGTTTCCGCCCGATAGCTCGCCGACCGGCTGCGCCGGCCCCGAGGTGCGGATGCGCATCGCGTCGATCTGCTGCTTCGCGAGCGCATTCTCGCGCGCCGTATCGATGATGCCGTGCCGCGCCACACGGCCGATATTGCCGAGCGAAATATTGGCCGCCACCGGTTGCGGCAGCAACAAACCTTCGCCTTTGCGATCTTCGGTGATAAGCGCGATGCCCTGGCGTACCGCATCGGCCGGCGACGCGACCTGCACCGGCACAGGCGGCGTGCCCGGCGATGCGGCTAGCGACACCGTGCCGCGATCCTTCGGATCCGCGCCGTAGATCAGGCGCATCAACTCGGTACGTCCCGCGCCGATCAGACCGCTCACGCCGAAGATCTCGCCCGCGCGCACCTCGAACGACACGTCGCGCACCGCCTGGCCGCGGCCCAGTCCGTCGATCCTGAGCAGCGGCGCGCCGATCCGGCGTTCGCCGAGATCGATGCGCTCGCCGATCTCGCGACCGACCATCAGCGTGACGATCTGGTCGCTCGTCAGATTGGCCATCGCATCGACATGCACGAGCTTGCCGTCGCGCAGCACGGCGATGCGCCCCGCGATGCGCGCCAGTTCCTCGAGCCGGTGAGAGATATAGACGAGCGCGACGCCGCGCGCCTTCAACCGGTCGATCTGCTCGAACAGCAGATCGACTTCGCGCGCGGTCAGCATCGCGGTCGGCTCGTCGAGAATCAGCACGCGGCAGTCGCCGATCAGGTTGCGCGCGATTTCGACCATCTGCTGATGACCGATGCCGAGCTCGCCGACGAGCGTGTCCGGATCGATCGTATCGAGACCGACCTGCGCCATCGCTTCGCGCGCGTCGTCGCGCAGGCGCCGCCGGTCGATCCAGCCGAACGACAGGCCGCCGCGCTTCGGCAGACGGTTCAGAAAAAGGTTCTCGGCAACCGATAAGGTCGGCAGCAGGTTCAACTCCTGCATGACCATGCGCACGCCGAGCGCTTCGGCTTCGGTGCGGCTTGCCGGCGCGTAGGACGCGCCCCCAAGGCGCATCGTGCCGGCGGTGGGCGCGACCAGACCGCCGATGATTTTCGACAGCGTACTTTTGCCCGCGCCGTTCTCGCCGGTCAGCGCCAATACTTCGCCCGCGCGTAGCGTGAGCGCGACATCGGATAACACCGGCTCGGCGTAGGTTTTGCCGATCCCGGTTACGGACAGCACGGCGGACGATGCGTCGTTGTCGGTCGAATCCATTCTGATCAAGGTTCCGGGCTGCCGCGCCGGGTGTCGTTCGCCAGTTGTACAGCGGACGATACGGCGCCGGGCAGCCACGCATGTCATGTCGGCATGCCGCGCGGAAGTCGTGTGTGGTGCACACGACGTAACGCGGACCACGTTGGACGCTTGCTTATGCTGCGCCGCGCGGGCCGTCATGACGCTTAACCTGATAACGGCGCCGCAGCGGATTTCTTTAGCATTTATTGAATTGACGGAAAAACATTCGCGCGTAACGATATTGCACGGTGATTCATGCTTTTCGCATGCACGACGATTTTCCGTCGGGTACTGCACAGGCGGTGCACGAGTGTGCGCGGGGCGCGCATTCCGGACGCGCCCGGTTGCATGCGCCTCCTTTGCATGCCCTTTGCACGCCGGCTGCACGCGCCTACTTCGTCACGAGGTTGACGGGCGTTTCCACCACGCCCGACAGCTGCGACTGCTTCTTATGCTCGCTCAAGGCCTTCAGCGCAGTATCGATGCCGAACACGGCCTGCTTCGCCGCGTACTGATCGGCGGTCGCAAGCACACGGCCGTCCTTCAGCATTGGCTTGATCGCGTTGATGTCGTCGTAGCCGACCACATACACCTTGCCCTGCTTGCCCGCCGCGCGCACCGCCGATACTGCGCCGATCGCCATATTGTCGTTGCCGCACAGCAGCGCCTTCAGGTTCGGGTACTCGTTGAGCATAGCGGATGCAACAGCGTTGCCCTTATCGATTTCCCATTCTCCCGATTGCACCGATACGATCTTCGCGCCGACCTTCTGCATCGCGTCTTTGAACCCCGCCGTGCGCTGCTGCGCATTGGTGGTAGTGGACACGCCTTCGATAATGCCGACCTCGTCGCCTGCCTTGAGCTTCTGCGCCAGATAGTCGCCGACCTTTTGCGCGCCCTTGCGGTTGTCCGGACCGACGAACGGCACATTGAGGTCTTTTGACTTCAGCACTTCGGGATCGAGCCGGTTATCGATGTTGACGACGATGATGCCGGCATCGACCGCCTTCTTGACGACGGGCACGAGCGCCTTCGAGTCGGCCGGCGCGAGCACGATCGCGTCGACCTTCGAGACAATCATCTGCTCGACGATGCGGATCTGGTTCGCCGTATCGGTTTCGTCCTTGATGCCGTTCGTGATCAGGTCGAAGGTGCCGGAGTTGTGTTGCTGATAATCCTTCGCACCGGTTTCCATCGTGAGGAAGAATTCGTTCGCGAGCGACTTCATGACCAGCGCCACCTTTGGCTTTTTCGCGGCCTGCGCATGGGCCGGCAAGGCGGGCAGCGCGATAGCGGCGGTCAAGGCGAGCCCGGCGGCAAGAATGCGGCGGCGGATGCGTTGGTTCATGCGTTATCTCCGGTTGTTGGCAGGCTTAAAGCCTTCTTTATTAAGTTCCGCAAACGTTTGCGGAGCCTATTCTCGATGCATGCGCTTGCCCGTGTCAACGGCTGCGGGTATTGCGCCGCACAGAGCGGGACGAAGGAACGTCGATTCGGGACGTCGATGCGGGACGTCGATTCGGCCGTGTCGACGTGTCGCTCGACGCGGTGGTTGACCTGCCTGCACTATAACCAGTTGGCCCTCTTGAAACGCCACCACAGAAATACATCGATCGCCAGCATGACGCCGATACAGATCGGATAGCCGAATTTGTAGTGCAGCTCGGGTATCTTTTCGAAGTTCATCCCGTAGATGCCGGCGATCATCGTCGGTACCGCGAACAGCGCGGCGAATGAGCCGAGACGCTTGGTTACCTCGTTTTCCGCGAGCGAGATCATGCCGAGGTTGACCTGAACCGCCGTGACGATCATTTCGCGGCGCCCTTCAATCGTGCGCACAATCCGGTCGAGATGGTCGTAGACGTCGCGAAAGTACGCCTGCATGCCTGAACAGATGACCGGAATGCGCCCTCCCGTAAACTTGCCGAGCGCCTCGAGCAACGGTGCGATGTGATGTTCGAGCGTGACGAGCCGGCGCTTCAACGAGTAAAGGTCCTGAATGATCGCGCGCGATGCGGCGAGGCTGTGCCTGTCGAAGATGCGGTCTTCGAGCTGTTCGATCTCGGTACCGAGCGCCTCGAGAATCGGGAAATAGCGATCGACGACGGCATCGGCCAGCGCGTACAGCACGAAGGCAGCGCCCTGCCTGAGCAACTGCGGTTCGCGCTCGCACCGTGCGCGGACCTCCTGAAAGCCATGCCGCGTGCGATTGCGTACCGTGAGCACATAATTGCTGCCGACGAACACATCGACTTCGCCGATCAGGATCTCCCCATCGTCGTCGAGTTCGAGTGTGTGCATGACCGCGAACAGCGACTCGCCGTACTCCTCGATTTTTGGCCGCTGATGGCCGTGGCGTACGTCTTCGACCGCGAGTTCGTGGAGCCCGAACTCATTCTTCATCACGTCCAGTTCGCCGGGCGCCGGATCTTTCAGTGCAACCCAGACGAAGCACTCGGGCTTCGCCACATAGACGCTGATATCGTCGATCTCGATGTCGGCGAGTTTTCGGCCGTCCTGGTAAGCGGCGCAGTTGATCAGCATGGTCAGATACCTTGAAAACGAATATGCGAAAGAGGAATGTGGAATTGTCGGACCGGTAGCCGCTACTGCGCAACGCGCGTAAGTACGATGCGGTGATCGGCGTCGAACCTGACGCTCGCGCGATTCGTGTAACGCGGGTCGGCGGTCACGATGAATTGCAGCTCGCGCACTGGATCGAACTGTGTTGAAACCGCAAGCCGGTGTATGCCCGGCGTCAGGTAGAACACAACGCGTTCGCCATTCATCAGATCGGTGACACGCTCGCCGTCGACATAGACGAGCGCATCGCGAAACCGCACGATGACGTCGTCGGTCCGCTCGCGACGGATTTCGACCGCGACCTTGCCACTGGCAGGCTCCGTATAACCAGGCTTGACGATTCGGTTGGCGGGCACGGCCTTGAACGGCACGGGCTGTGCGGATGTCGCCGCGCACGCGGCCACGCAAACCGTGGCCGCTGCGAGCGCAATTGTGCCGCGTTGACGAATCGAGGGCACCAGTAGCCGCATCAGTCGTCTCCGTTGGCCGAATTTCTGCTCGCTTTCTGCTGTGTGTCTTTTCATTGTCCGTCTGCTGCGTCGATGTTCAACCGCATCGTGCGCAGGACTCGCCTCGGCGCCGGCACTATGCGCCAAACGGGTTCATCACGCGCGCGCCGGTGCCCGCAAAGTCGCCTGTATTGCGCGTGACAACCGTCAGGTTATAGATCAGCGCAGTTGCGGCGATCAGCTTGTCGAGCGAATGCTCGGCGTGCGGCACACGCAAACGGCCCCATGTTTGCGCAACGTCGTCCCCGACTGTCAGGATGTGATTGGCGAACGACTCGAGCAGCGAATTCAGCCATTCTTCCAGCTTGGCCGCCTGCTCGATGTCGCCGCGATGGCGCATCAGGTCGACGCCGCGCCGCAATTCGCCGATCGTGATGACCGACAGGTACAGCCCCAGTTGCTCCTCTTGTGCATGGCTAAAGAATTCGCGCACGCCTGCGTCGGCGCCGCGCTGCTTGCGGATTTCGCTGATTACGTTGGTGTCAATCAAATACACGGTTTCCCTCACCTTCTTCATCATTATTGGCGCGTTCGAAATCGGCGTCGTGACCGACATCGGGCATGCTCATGAGTACCTCAGCAAAGCTGAGCTTTTTCGGGTGGCGAAGCGCTTCCGCCAGGATTTCCCGATGCTCTGCTTCGACGCTGCGGTTATGCGCCGCGGCGCGTATGCGCAGGCGCTCTACGAGCGCCTCTTCCAGACCTCGAACCAGCAGAGTGGCCATGAACATCTCCAGGCTTTGACATGCTATCAATGCTATCACCTCCTTATGAAAACTGAAAGTAATGAGTAGCCGGCGACCGTGCGACGCTTGCGCCGCGCAGTCTTCCGGGTGAAGATCGTTCGGGCGGCCGGCAGCACGCACCCCGCCTTTACGGCAAGCCGTCCGTGCTGTTCGCAGACATCAGTAAGCCATGGTCGACGCGGGGCGAGAAGATCGTCCAGATGGCATATGGATAAGCCGCCCGGTTCGGTGTAACGGCTGGGCGCTCAATGAAAATCAGGAGAAAAGGGAGGCGTCCATGTGGTACTTCAGCTGGATTCTCGGCATCGGCGTAGCGTTGGGTTTCGGCATCATCAACGTGATGTGGCTCGAAGCGAACGGCAAGTTCACGCGCGACGCCACGACCTCCGCGGCGGCCGATGGCGCGCCGGAGCGTGAGCCAGCGCCTGCCGCGCACAAGCCGTTATGACTCGCGTGGCGCCACGCGCATCTTTCGACTGACGCCCGCCGTGCCCTATCTCGTGTTCATCTGCGGCCACGCGGGCACCGGCAAAACCACCGTGGCGCGACGGCTGCTCCGCCCTTTGATCGAGGCGTGCGGCACGCCCTTCTGCCTGCTCGACAAGGACACGCTATACGGCCGCACCGGCGCCGCGACGATGCAGGCGCTGACGGGCGACCCGAACGATCGCGACAGCCCGCTCTACCTGCAGCATCTGCGCGACCCCGAGTACCGCGGCCTCGTCGATACCGCGCGCGACAATCTCGCGCTCGGCGTGAGCGTGCTCGCGGTCGCGCCGCTGTCGCGCGAAGTGCGCGAGCGGCGGCTTTTCGATCGTCAGTGGCTTGGTGTGGAAATCGACGTCAGTATTCGCGTCGTCTGGGTAACGGCAAACGACGACGTTGCGCGCGACCGGATCGCGGCACGCGGCGATCCCGCCGATGCATACAAGCTCGCGCACTGGCAGCAATACCGGCAGCGCCGTTTCGACTGGGCCGATCTGACGCAGGCGCAGCGCGACGGCGTGCTGCTGTTCGACAACGGCACGGACGGCGGCGCGGATTACGAAGCATTGCTTCGGCAAATCGTTGCATAGCGACGTAGCAGGCACCGCCGCGCTCCCGCGCGGCAGCGGCTCGCCGCGCTCAAACCGTCGCCATCGCATCGAGCGGCTGGCCTTCATACAGCTGGCCGAACCGGTTGCCGAGAAAGTCGCGCAGCGGCACCTGCTCCTGCCGAACGAACCCGCTTTGCGGCAGGCGTTGTTCGCGAAACAGATCGAGCACCGCGCACATCGCGCCTGCCGTGGTGATCTGGATTGCACTCATCGGCATGCCGCAGACGGTCTTCGCGAAGATCTTGCGCGTGAAAACTTCCTGCACGAGCTGACCGTCGCGCATTCCCGTCACCGTGATGAATACGAGCACGACATCCTGCGCGGTCGACGGCACGGCGCGGCGCATGATCGACTTCAGCGTGTCGCGGTCGGTCGACAGGCGCAGATCTTCGAGCAGGAATTGCATCAGGTCGCGGTGGCCCGGGTATCGCACCGACTTGTAGTCGAGCGATTCGACGCGGCCCGACAGCGTTTCGCATAGCGTCCCGAGGCCGCCCGAGGTGTTGAACGCCTCGTATTCGATACCGTCGAGCGAAAAATGCTCGAGCCCCTCGAGCGGCTGAACCCATTGCGTGCGGCTGTCCCGAATCGCTTCGCATGGCTGACAATATTCGTTGATCAGCCCATCGACGCTCCACGTGAGGTTGTACTTCAACGCGTTGGTCGGAAACTCGGGCAACGCGCCAACGCGCATTTTGACGTCGCGGATTTCGTTGAAGCGCTTGGCGAGTTCGTGAGCGGCGATGCCGATAAAGCCCGGCGCAAGCCCACATTGCGGCATGAACGCATGCGCGGCTTCGTCGGCGATCGCACGGATCGCGTGCGTCGCGCGCACGTCTTCGGTCAGGTCGAAATAATGAACGCCCGCGCCCTTCGCTGCCGACGCGACATTGACGGCGAGGTAATACGGCAACGCATTGATGAGCACATCGAAGCCCTGCACGGCCGCGCGCAGCGCGGCAGCATCGGCGCAATCGACGCGGCGCGTCGGAATACCTTGCGCGGCGAGCTTGTCGAGGGCGTGCTGGTCGCGGTCGAGCGTGACCACTTCGTAGTCGCCGGTCTCGCGCAGCATGTGGGCGATCGTATGGCCAATCAAACCTGCACCAACGATGGCAACTTTCATGCGCTTCTCCTTTTTTGTGAGTGTCGTGAGCGGGATTCGCGCGCCGCGCGGCTTGCAGCTTTCCGCGCGGCGCCCGGCGGGCAAGCCCTACGAAGAGTTTAAGGAGAAGGACAGCCGGTTCCTACGCACAGAATGCTGCGCAATGACCGCCGTTTTCGTCATTTCGACAACGAATATTGTCGTTATGACGAAAATGTGTAAAAGCGATGTAAATGGCGGCGCGTACCGAGGCGCAAGGTGGCGCATCACCGCGCGGCTGGTGCGCGCCCGAAAAGCGCCTGACCGCCCCGCCCCTAGCCGCGCTCGCCGCCGATCATCCCGCGGTCGATCTTGCGTGCAAGTATGATCGACGTGGTCGTCCGTTCCACGCCCGCGAGACCGCCGATCTGATCGAGCAGTTCGTTGAGCCGGTCCGGCGAATCGGCACGCAGCCACGCGACGTAGTCGAATTCGCCGCTCACCGCGCACAGCAGTTGCACCTCGGGCATCTTCGACAGGCGCTTCTGCACATCGGGCCCGTACTTCGGCGCGATGATGATGCCCACATAGGCGTAAATACTGGCGTCCAGCACGTCCTGGCCGAGGCGCACGCCGTATCCCGCGATCACGTTCGTCTTTTCGAGGCGGGCAATGCGCGCCATCACCGTCGTGCGCGCGACCCCCAGTTGGCGCGCGAGATTCGCGACGCTTTCGCGCGCGTTGTTCTGCAGCAACGCAACGAGGTTGCGGTCGAGTTCGTCGAGTTGATCGAGGCGCGGTGGTCTCATTGAAGGCGGCTTGTCTTGTCGTGTGGTCGTGTTGTCATATTGCCGTGTCGACCGCTCGGTCGATCCGGATACTGCGCGGTTCGCTGATTATGCCCGCGTTCGCGCCGCCCTCAGTCATCGGGATGCGCCGCACAGCAAACAAAGATCGGTATCCGACGCAAATGGACCACGATTTCATGGAGGCGTACCCGGGCAAAATAGATAAGCGTAATCTTCTATCCGGTCGCTTTTATCGCGCGCAGCCCGCTCTGGAGCGGTGCGCGGAATATCCGGCTGCAGCAGGTGTTGTATCGGCACCGCCGCTTATCGGTTGCCCATCCGTTGCGCATGTAGCGCGCATCTGGGCCAGCGCGCGGCCCCACTCTCAACGACCAAGGAGAACCCATGCACGCGACCACGGTCCACCCGTGCGACGAACGCCTGCCCGCGGCCCGTCTGCTCACGCTCGGTTTCCAGCACGTGCTCGTGATGTACGCAGGCGCAGTCGCGGTGCCGCTGATCGTCGGCAGCGCGCTGAAGCTGCCGAAGGAACAGATTGCGTTCCTCATCAGCGCCGACCTGTTCGCGTGCGGCATCGCCACGCTGATTCAGACGCTCGGCCTCGGCATGTTCGGCATCCGCCTGCCGATCATCATGGGTTGCACGTTCACCGCGGTCGGTCCAATGATCGCGATCGGCTCCGATCCACGTCTCGGGCTGCTCGACATTTTCGGCTCGACGATCGCGTCGGGCGTGATCGGCATGCTGCTCGCACCCGCGATCGGCAAGCTGTTACGGCTCTTTCCGCCGGTCGTGGTCGGCAGCGTGATCGCGGTGATCGGGCTTTCGCTGATGGAAGTCGGCATCAACTGGGCCGCCGGCGGCGTCGGCAATCCGGACTACGGCAACCCGGTGTATCTCGGCCTGTCGCTCGCCGTGCTGATGCTGATCCTGTTGATCAACCGCTTTGGCCGTGGCTTTCTGGCGAGCATTTCGGTGCTGCTTGGCATCGTCGCCGGCTTCGCGGTCGCCGCGCTGCTCGGCCGCGTCGATCTCGACGGCGTGGCCGCCGCCCCATGGCTCGGAGCGGTCGTGCCGTTCCGTTTCGGCGTTCCGCACTTCGATCTGTTCTCGATCGCGACCATGACGATCGTCATGTTCGTGACGTTCATCGAATCGACCGGCATGTTCCTCGCGGTCGGCGATATGGTCGGCCGTCCCGTCGATCAGAAAGCGCTCGTGCGCGGCCTGCGCGTCGATGGTCTCGGCACGCTGATCGGCGGCGTCTTCAACGCATTTCCATATACGTCGTTCTCGCAGAACGTCGGGCTCGTCGGCGTGACCGGCATCAAAAGCCGCTTCGTATGCACGACCAGCGGCGCGATTCTGATCGTGCTCGGGCTCGTGCCGAAACTCGCGCAGATCGTCGCATCGATTCCAGCCTTTGTGCTCGGCGGCGCCGGCATCGTGATGTTCGGCATGGTGGCGGCGAACGGCATCAAGGTGCTCTCGGAAGTCGACTTTACGAAGAACCATCACAACCTCTTTATCGTTGCGGTCAGCATCGGGCTCGGACTCGTACCGGTGGTATCGCCGCAATTCTTCGCCAGACTGCCGCCTTCGCTTTCGCCGCTTTTGCACAGCGGTATCCTGCTTGCCGCGGTAGCCGCCGTCGTGCTGAATCTGATTTTCAACGGCCTGCGCGGCGAAAGCGCAGCGCTGCACGACGTGCAGCGCATCAGCCAATAAGAAGTGGCGGACTCGTGCATGCCTGCACGAACCGATGGCTGCAAGCTGACAATTTGCTTCGCGCAGGCTTCACGCGTGCCTGACGAGAAGCCTCAGGCCTCAGGCCTCAGGCGGACTCGCGCGTGCCCGGTCGTTTCTTTCTTCGGGCACGCGCATTTACCGATCGTTTCGGTTGTAAGCAGTTGTCGCATTGGCGTCGCATTGCGGCGATATCGTGGTATTAATAGCGTCCAGTTCGTACCCGTACCTCGATACCAAGACATCAGGAGTCTCGATGAAAAAAACGCTCGTTTTGCTCGTGTCAGCGCTCTCGATCAGCAGCGCCTTCGCCCAGACCCCGGCGTCGTCGGCCGCACCCGCCATGACCGCGGCTTCGAATGCGGACAAGTCCGCGCGCCGCGAACAGCATGTCGAAGACCGTATCGCGTATCTGCATCAGCAGCTCAAGATCACGCCGCAACAGGAAACGCAGTGGAACGCATTCGCCGACGTCATGCGCAACAACGGCGATACGATGGCGAAGCTCTTTGAAGCGCGCCGTGCCGACAAGAACATTTCCGCGCTCGACGACATGAAGCAGTATGCGGAGATCACGCAAGCGCATGCGGACGGCACCAAGAAACTTGTCGATGCATTCCAGCCGCTTTACGACAGCATGTCGGCCGACCAGAAGAAGCTCGCCGATACGACGTTCCGCGAATCGCCGCCGCAAGGTCGCCGCCATTCGCACAACGGCGGCAAGAAGGCCGCACCGTCGAACGAGTCGACCGACAACTCCTGATCGACAGGCCCGCTTCGCAGCACCTGATTGGCAATACGCGGCGCTACGTGGCATAAGCGGCGCACTCGCTAAAGCGCAAGCACCGCCTGCGGTGGCAATCCGAACGAACGCCTGCCTCGAACGGCAGGCGTTTTTATTGGCACGTTCGTGAGCCTCCCCGACCGTTTTGCGCGGACGCTCTTATTGCGCGTATTGTTCCAAACCGCTAACGCCTGCAATCAATCTGGCATCATGCGAGTCCCGGGCTGCGCGAGCCGCCCGTTTCCTCCATTCTTGACAAGACCGTCATGATCGAACTGACGAACCTCGACTTGCGCACCGACCCGCTTGCACAACGCGTCGTAAAGGACGAAACGGTGACGGTGGACTTCGCCGCACACGCCGGCCAGCTCATGAGTCTCGAAGGTCCGAACCGCTATGCGGCCGGCGACGCGCTGATCACCGGCTCGAACGGCGAGCGCTGGGTCGTGTCGCGCGATCGCTTCGACGCGAAATACGCACCTGCCGATCCCGCAATGCCGCACGGGTCGCAAGGCGCTTATCGCAATCGCCCGGCGGTCGTGCTCGCGAAGCAAATGGCCCAGGCGTTTTCGCTTGCGCGCACGGCCTCTGGCGGCGATCTGCTCCGAGGTGCCGCCGGCGACTGGGTGATGCAATATGCGCCCGGCGACTACGGCGTCGTACAGGCAGCGCGCTTTGCGAAGGTTTATCACCGCGCATCGTAAAACTCGCGCTCGCCGTGCGTGCCGCGCACGATCGCGCTGGCGCGCTCAGGCGAACTCGTCCCCGAGTTCAACCGTCACTTCGCGCGGCACCGCCTCGCCATTCGCGTATTGCTCTTCGAGCGACCCGAGCGACGCTTCGACAAACGCGCGCAGCACCGCAAAGCTGCGTGCTCGCGCCCGCGCCGGCATGGCGCGATAACGCGCGAGCGCAGGCGGCGCAATCACGATGCTCATCGTGATCCGGCGCGCGGTCGCGCCAAAGCGCATCGCGACCCATTGCACGGTCAGCACCGGCGTGCCGTGCTCATCCGCGGGCCGCTCGACGAAACGGGTCTGATCGGGGAACAGGTCGCTGATTACGCGCGCGAGTTCTTCGATGTCCGCGCTGGCGCACTCGTATTGATAGGCTTCCATATCGTGTCGGGATAATTGAATGAGCGGTGGCGCTGTCCGAATCCTTGCCTTTGCCGCGTGCGGCGCTCAGCCTTTGCGCGCCGCTTGCAACGCCTGTGCGTCGCGGCGAAACACGCGCACGAGGCCGATCGCAACCGGCACGGCGAGCAGCACATAGATCGTATCGACAACCACGAGCGGCAACGCCTGCGTCTGCGACAACGCCGCCGGCACTTCGAGCAATGCATGCACGGCGATCGCAAGCGGCAGCACCGCGATCGAGCCGGCGCGCACGCCGCGCCACATCAGCACCGACAGGCCGAGCTGAAATACGAGGGCCGCGCCGCGCTCGATCATGAACACGCCCGCCGCGGCCGGCGTCAGGCTCACGACGAGCAGATGGATGCGCATCAGCGTATCGAGCGGCAGGCCGGACAGTGCGCTGCCGAGCCGCCCCGTATCTTCGAGCCACGCAAACACGATCCACTGAATCTGCACGATCACCCCGGTGAACCACAGCTCGGCACCGCCATGACCGAGACCGTAAGCAAGCGCATTCGGCTCGCGCGACGGCGAGGCTGCCGCTGCGGCGTTTTCCTTTCTCGAAGCGCGTCTGAAAAGCCAGCGCATGCCGATGTATCGCCCGACTTCCTGGCAAATGCCGATCGACAGCACGCCGACGATCACAAAGACCGTCGGGTTCTGGAGCCAGCCCGCGACGGTCGGGCTCGCCCTCAGCAGAAGGTCGTTCACGCCGCGCTCGATCAGCATCGCAAACAGCGCGAACACGCCGATACCGAGGATCGCGGCGCGCCGGTCCAGTTCGAGCGGTTTGCGCAGTCGCATATAAAGGATGAACGGCAGCGCGGCCATGAAAAGCGTCGCGGCAATCAGACAAGCGAGCGTCAATGGCGCGACGGGCAGTGCAACGGACGGTGCAGCAGGCATGAGCTTCCTTACTAAAAGCGGGAAATCGAGGAATGGCGGTTGATCGGCCGCGGGCGGACCCGCGACGAGAGCCGGCGGCGAGGCCAGGCAGAGCGCCCGGAGAGCCGCTTCAGGTCGCCTCGGGCAGTGCGCCGCAGCCCGAATGATCGCAGATCATCGCAAAGTCGATGCGCGTCCGATCGCTTCCGGGCGCGGCGGGCACAAACCGGCCCCGGTCGAAAACCCAAGGCGGCACCAGCACCGCGGACTCATCCTCGCAGCACTTCGCGGTTGACGATATTGCGCGCGAGCGTACCGTCGAGCGTGCCGATCAGATTTTCGGCCGCACAGCGCGCCATCGCGTGCCGTGTTTCGTGCGTGGCCGAGCCGATATGCGGCAGCGCGACCACATTGCGCATCGTCAGCAGCGGCGAATCGGCGGCGATCGGCTCCTGTTCGAACACGTCGAGGCCGGCCGCGAGAATCGTCCCCGCTCGCAACGCTTCGATCAGCGCGGCTTCGTCGACGACAGGACCCCGCGCCGCGTTGATCAGGATCGCGGTCTTCTTCATTGCCTTCAGTTGCGGCGCGCCGATCATATGGCGCGTCTCTTCCGACAGCGGCACCTGCAGGCACACGAAGTCCGCCTCGGCGAGCAGCGTATCGAGCTCGACGCGCCGCGCGCCATATTGCCGCTCCGCCGCGGGGTTCGCCGAGCGGTTCGCGTACAGCACGCTCATGTTGAAGCCGAGCGCGGCACGCCGCGCCACCGCGCCGCCGATACGCCCGAGCCCGACGATGCCGAGCGTCTTGCCCTGCACGTCGACGCCGAACTGCTCGGGCCCGACGCTTTGCGACCACCTCCCGGCGCTGACCCAGCCGGCGAGTTCGACGACGCGGCGCGCGGTCGCGAGCATCAGCGCGAACACGGTGTCCGCCGTCGATTCGGTCAGCACGTCCGGCGTATGCGCGAGCACGATGCCGCGGCGCGTGAGGTCGGCGACGTCGAATGCGTCGTAGCCGACGGAGATCGTCGATAACGCTTTCAGGCGCGTCGCGCCGTCGATCATCGCGGGCGTGATCTTCACCGTCGAGCCGATCGCGCCGTCGGCGTCGCGCAGCGCGGCGACGAACGCATCGTGGTTCGACGCGTCGACCTCGATCACATCCGCATGCTCGCGCAGATAAGCGAGCACGTCTTCGGGCAACGGCTTGTAGACGACGATTCTGCTTTTCATCGATGGTTCCTGGCTGTGGATGGGGGAGCGATGCGCTCGTGAACGCGTAGGATGCCGCAGACCGGCGCGGCGCGCCATTTGGATGGCGATGGCGGCGTAACGGCAACGTCATGGCGACACAGGCGCCGCGAACTCGGACGCGCCGGTCCGCGCTCAGCTTTCCGCGAGACACATCTCGAGAAACCGCCCGACGAGCCGCGACGGCGCACTCGCATGCGGCACGAGAATCGACAGGCGGCGCGTGAGCTGCGGCGAAAACGAGCAGCGGCATAGCGCGTCGTCTTCATGACGCATCGACATCGCCGACACGAAGCTGATGCCCATCCCCGCGCGCACGGCCTCCTTCACACCTTCGACGCCGGCGATCTCGAGCACCACGCGCACCGGCAGGCCGGCGTCGGCGAACGCGCGCTCGACCAGCTGCCGCACGCCGGAGCCCTCCTCGCGCAGCACGACCGGCTCGGCACTCAATTGCGCCAGCGACACGCCCTGCCCGCGCCCAGTCTCCGCGAGCGGATGCGTGCGCGGCATGATCGCGACGATTTCGTCTTCGCGCCACGGATGCACGGCCGTATCGGGCGGCAGATCGGGCCCGACGACGCCCTCGATCAACGCGATGTCGAGCGAGCCCAGATTCCCGACGATCTCCGACGTATTGCCGCCCGCCGTATGCAGCGTCACATCCGGATAGCCGCGCTGGAACGCCGCGATCAGATACGGCAGCAGGTAGCTCGCGGGCGTCGTGCTCGCACCGATGCGCAGCGTGCCGCGCTCCATGCCGCGCAGCGCGTCTCGGTATGCATGCGCCTGGCGCCAGGTGTCGCGCAAACGCGCCGCGTAGCTCGCCAGCTGCTCGCCGGCAGGCGTCAGCCGCACGCCGCGCCCATCGCGCAAATACAGCGGCTCGCCGAATTCGTCCTGCAGCTGACGCAGTTGACCCGAGACGGCCGGCTGCGACAAATGAAGGGCGACCGATGCGCGGCTGATGTTGCGGTGCTCGGCGACGGCCGCAAACGTTATAAGCTGATCCGGGGTCATGGGGAGTCAAATATCAGTTTGACCTATATATTACGTCACAAATCACGATTTCTCATATCGATATATTAAATTTAGGATTAGGCCATCGCTGCGACACGTCGCAGCCCATTCACCGAGCCTGATCCACCATGTCCACAGTCAATCTTCACGCCTCTCCGGTTGCCGGGCCGTCCACGCGCGGACAGTTGAACGGCATCCTGTTCGTCGCTCTTTTCGCCGCCGCGGTGACGAGCGTCGCGTCGCTGCCGGCCGTCGCCGCGCTGGGCCTGAGCCCGCTCATCGTCGGCATCGTCGCCGGCGCGGTTTACGGCAACGTATTGCGCGACGGCATGCCCGCCAGCTGGGCGGCCGGCGTCAATTTCTCCGCGCGCAAACTGTTGCGCATCGCGGTGGCGTTTTTCGGTCTGCGCGTCAGCCTGCAGGAGATCGCACAAGTCGGCCTGCCCGGCCTCGCCGAATCGGTGCTGATCGTCGTCAGCACGCTCGCTGTCGGCACGTGGGCCGGCATGAAGCTGATGAAGCTCGATCGCGACACCGCGCTGCTCACCGCGGCCGGCAGCGCGATTTGCGGCGCGGCGGCGGTGCTTGCTTTCGAATCGACGCTGCAGTCGAAGCCGCACAAGAGCGCGATGGCGGTCGGCAGCGTCGTGCTGTTCGGCACGCTGTCGATGTTCCTCTACCCGGCGCTCATGCGCGCCGGCTGGCTGCATCTCGATACGGTCGGCGCCGGGCTCTTTTTCGGCGGCACGATTCACGAAGTCGCCCAGGTTGTCGGTGCGGCCAGCAATGTGAGCCCCGAAGCGACGCATATCGCGACCATCGTCAAGATGACGCGCGTGATGCTGCTCGTGCCGGTGCTGCTCGCGGTCGGCCTGTGGGTCAACCGTTCGGCGCACGGGCCGGCTCATCGAGCGGGGCGCCATCGCGCAGCGCACGATCGCTCGCACGGCGGCGCGCATCGCCCCGTGCCGCGCAAGCTCGCCGTGCCGTGGTTCGCGCTCGGCTTCCTGCTGTGCGTCGGCCTGAACTCGGTGCACGTGCTGCCCACGCAGGCGACGCAGACGCTGAACCTGCTCGACACCTTCGCGCTGACGATGGCGATGACCGCGCTCGGTATGGAAACGCGTGTCGCGCAGATTCGGGAAGCCGGTCCGCGCGCGCTGCTGACGGGCCTCGTTCTCTATGTGTGGTTATTCGTTGGGGGTCTCGGCATCACATGGGCCGTAGAACGTCTGTTCGGCTGAACATGCCGGGCCCGTCACGTCAGAAAAGCCTCGCCTCGCGCGAGGCTTTCGGCGTTCGAGGCAGCACGCGCGGCAAATCGGACGGCAAGTCCGACGGCAGCCCGGCGCCAGCGTTCGGGTCCGCAACATGCGTCTTCCGTGGCGGCGTACTCGGTGCATGCGCGCCGCAACCGCGACGCGCCGCCCGGGACACCACCGAATGAGGACTGACCGATGACTTACGAGCTTTTTTACTGGGACGGATTGCAGGGCCGCGGCGAATTCGTACGGCTTGCACTCGAGGAAGCCGGCGCCGAATACATCGAAGTGGCGCGCGGCAGCGAACATGACGGACTCGGCACCGGCGCGATGATGGCGGTGATGGGCAGCAAGTCCGAGCCCTATCCGCCGTTTGCGCCGCCGTTCCTGAAGGACGGCGATCTGCTGATCTCGCAGACCGCGAACATCCTGTTCTACCTCGGCCCGCGGCACGGTCTCGCGCCCGGCGTCGACAGCCTGCGCTATGTCGTCAACGGCCTGCAGCTGACGATTGCCGACGTCGTCGCCGAAGCGCACGACACGCATCATCCGCTGTCGACGAACCTGTACTACGAAGAGCAGCAGGACGCCGCAAAAGTGCGCGCGCACGACTTCATCGACGAGCGGATTCCGAAGTTCATGGGCTACTTCGAGCGCGTGCTGAAACAGAATCCGGCCGGCGACGCGTACCTCGTCGGCGACTCGCTCACTTACGTCGACCTGTCGATGTTCCAGCTGATCGACGGCCTGTACTACGCGTTCCCGCGCGCGATGAAGACGTTCCCGAAACACTACCCGCGCCTCGCCGCCCTGCACGACGCCGTGCTCGAACGGCCGCGTATCGCTGCGTACCTCGAATCGGAGCGCCGCATCGAGCACAACGAGTCGTGCATCTTCCGGCACTACCCGGAACTCGACAAGGACACCCGTTAACCCTTTTTTGCTGCAGAACTGCAGATGACCCGAGCTTCGCAAAACAACACGACAAACGAGTCTCCCGCGGACACCCCGGGGGACACGCCGGGGGACGAAGCGCGGCGCACACCGGCTGGCATCACGAACGAAGCCGGCGCGCCGCGTGCACGCGATCCGTCGGGCGAGGAGACCGCAGCGGCGTCGCACGATGCTATCCTTGCGCGCGACACCCACGAACCTGCCGCCTATTCCGTGCTCTCGTTCCTGCTCAGGCTGCGCACCCGCGCCGCGCGACTGTTCCGGCTCTCGGATGCGCATACGATGCTCGTCTGGTCGGTCATCATCGGTATCGTCGGTGCGCTCGCGACGGCCGCGTTTCGCGAAGGCATCTCGCTGCTGCAGCGGCTTTTTGCGGGCACCGAGGGCAGCTTCGTCGAAATGGCGCGCAGCCTGCCGTGGACCACGCGAATCTGGCTGCCGGCCGCCGGCGGGCTGATCGCTGGCGTCATGCTGGTCCTCGCGCAGCGCAAGCAGGACAAGAAGGCGACGACCGATTACATGGAAGCGGTCGTGATCGGCGACGGCGTCGTGCCGGTGCAGGCGAGCCTGTGGCGCACCGTGTCGTCGCTGTTTTCGATTTCGAGCGGCGGCTCGATCGGCCGCGAAGGTCCGATGGTGCAACTGGCGGCGCTGTGCGCCTCGCTGATCGGGCGCGTCGTGCATCTCGATCCGCCACGCTTGCGGCTGCTTGTCGCGTGCGGCGCGGCGGCCGGTATCACGTCCGCGTATAGCGCGCCGATCGCCGGCGCGTTTTTCGTCACCGAGATCGTGCTCGGCTCGATCGCGATGGAAAGCTTCGGACCCGTCGTCATTTCGTCGGTGGTTGCGAACATCACGATGCGCGAGTTCGCCGGCTACCACGCGCCATACGAAATGCCCGCCTTCCCGGCCATCACCGGCCCCGAGGTGCTGCTCTTCGTCGGCCTCGGCCTGCTGTGCGGCGCGGCCGCGCCGCAGTTCCTGCGGCTCATCGACGCATCGAAAGCGACCTTCAGGCGCATCAGGCTGCCGCTGCCGATACGGCTCGCCATCGGCGGACTCGTGGTCGGCATCATTTCGGTCTGGACACCGGAGGTCTGGGGCAACGGTTACAGCGTCGTCAACTCGATCCTGCATTCGCCGTGGACGTGGACCGCGCTCGTCGCCGTGCTCGCGTTCAAGATCATCGCCACCGCGGCGACGGTCGGCTCCGGCGCGATCGGCGGCGTCTTCACGCCGACGCTTTTCGTCGGCGCGGTGCTCGGCGCGCTGTTCGGTCTCGGCATGCACGCGCTCCTGCCGAACTACACGTCGCCGTATTTCGCCTATGCGATGGTCGGCATGGGCGCGTTCCTCGCGGGCGCCACGCAGGCGCCGCTGATGGCGATCATGCTGATCTTCGAAATGACCTTGAGCTACCAGGTCGTGCTGCCGCTGATGCTGTCGTGCGTGGTCGCCTATTTCGTCGCACGCGCGATCGGCAATGCGTCGATGTACGACATCACGCTGCATCGCAATCGCGAGGAGCAGGAACGGATGCGCCTGCGTTCGACGCAGATGCGCGAACTGATCCGCCCGCCGCAGACCGTCGTGCAGCCCACCGCCACGGTGCAGGACATGACGCGCGTGTTCCTCGAATATCCGGTCAAGTATCTGTACGTGACCGACGAAACCGGCAGTTTTCTCGGCGTGGTCGCGTTGAAGGACATCACGTCGGATCTGCTCGAACGGCGCGACACGTCGACCCGCACCGCAGCCGATTATCTGCAGCCGCACTTCGGCGTGCTCACGCCCGACATGCCGCTTGGCGTCGCACTGCAGCACTTTCTCGCGCATCAAGGGGAGCGGCTGCCCGTCATCGAGAGCGTCGCGCGGCCGAAGCTGGCCGGCGTCGTCTACAAGTCGTCGCTGCTCGACGCGTACTTCCGGATGAATCCGACGCGCTGACGCGCTGATCGCTGCTACGCTCCGACGCGCGCTTGCGCGACCGCTCCGCTGATACCAAACGTCACAACCTGCCGCGTGCAAAGCGCGGCAATTTCTCTAAAATAAATTGACAGAAAGCGACCCGCCGGCTGCCCGCTGCAAGCCGCGCGCGCCGCGCTGCCGGCCCGCCAGGAGCACATGCCGGCGTGCGGGCCGTGCGCCATGCTTCGCGTTCGGAAAGACGCGGCACCCTACGACCGGGAGCGGACATGAGCGAACCGTCCATCGATGCCGTGCGACGCGATCACGCGGGCTGGATCTTCGTGCATATCGAAGGCGAGCCGTATGACCGCGGCGAACAGCACGGGCAATTGCTCGCGGCCGAAATCCGCAATGCGATCCACACCGCACGCTACCTCGCCAAATGGGACACGGGCGAGGACTTCGACACCTTCGTCAATGCCGCCGTGGCCCAGTTCGCGCCGCGCCTCGACACCGAATTCGCCGACGAAATCCAGGGCATTGCCGACGGCGCAAAGCTGCCGTTCGCCGAAGTGCTCGCGTGGAACGGCTACATGGACCTGCTGCAAAGCTGGTGGCCCAGTTTCGCCGCGGCGCAGCATCCGCGCGTTGGCCTGAAACCGTGGCGCGGGCGGCGCGGCCATCACTGCAGCGCATTTATCGCGACCGGCGACGCGACGCGCGACGGCCGCATCGTGATGGCGCACAACTCGTGGGACCGCTACGCGGCCGGCGACGCATTCAACGTGGTGTTCGATATCGTGCCCGACTCCGGGCACCGCATCCTGATGCAGGGGCTGCCCGGCTGCATTTCGAGCCTCACCGACTTCTGGATCACGTCCGCGGGCCTCATGGTCACCGAAACGACGATCTCCAACTTCGCCGGCTACCACGCGGCCGGCGCGCCGGAGTTTTACCGCTCGCGGCGCGCCACGCAGTACGCGAGCAATATTCGCGAGTGGTGCGATATGTTCGCGGTCGCGAACAACGGCGGCTATGCGAACAGCTGGCTGCTCGGCGACATCAACACGGGCGAGATCGCGCGCTACGAACTCGGGCTGCGCCATGCGGGCTTCGAAAGCACGAAGAACGGCTTCTATAGCGGTTACAACACGGCGTCGGATCTGAAGATTCGAAACCAGGAATGCGTCGGCGAAGGCGAAGACTATACGGATGTGCGCAAGAACGGCGCGCGGCGGCTGCGCTTCATGCAGCTCGCGGAGATGCATCACGGCCAGATCGATCTCGAACTCGCCAAGCAGATGATTGCCGACCATCACGACGTGTATCTCGATCGTGCCGACAACCCCTGCTCGCGCACGATCTGCGGACACCTCGAACTCGACGACGCGCGCTTCGGCGGCTCCGATCACGGCCCGTTCAATCCATGGGGCGCGAACGACGGCAAGGTCGTCGACAGCGAAATGGCGCGCGACATGGCCTTTTACGCGCGCTGGGGGCATCCGTGCGGGCGGCCGTTCGACGCACAGGCGTTCATGAAACGTCACCCGCAGTGGAACTGGCTCAATGGCTATATGCGCGACCGGCCGTCGTGGCCGTGGACGCGCTTCGAGATGCTGCGCTAGAGGCCGCGTCCGCGCGCCGCCCACCCTTTCTTAAAGCTTACGAATTCACACCGGATTCGTCGCCCATGGCGATTCGAACCCTGACGCGGGTCTGCGCTAGCTCAAGGTTCCTGAAAAAATTACCATCTAAGATGGCCATAATGGCGTTGCGCTGAAGCGCAGCCATGCCAGATAAGGCGCCTCATGGGCGCCCGAATGGCATAGCGCTTGCAAGAATGGCTGCGCTGGCTTTGCAAAGGAGGTCGGGCGATGAAAACCTCGACACTGTTGACCATGGTAACGTTGTCGGCCTCATGTTTCGCCGCGCCGGTTCACACCGCGCAGGACGCGCTGACCGACTTCTCCGCCCAACGCACGAATGCCGCGCCGGTCGCGCCGCCTGCGCCCGAGATCGCGGTACAGCCCGATATCCGCCCGGAACGCTGGCAGCACATCACGCTGCCCAGGTCGCGTCGTCCCGATCGCGGTCTGGCGGCGCGCGACGAGCATTTGCAGACCTGATTCGATGGGCGCGCCGTGGGCGTGGCGCCGCGGCGCTTCGATGATGACCCCTCCTGCGCACTGCCGTTCGCGTCGGATCCGGCTGCGCGAGCGCCTGACCTCCCGTCTGACCGTCTGACCGTATGACCAACCCATCCGCTCTACAACGCCTGCATAGCGAGGAATGAACCTATGACCCCACCGGCATCCCACGACGTGCCGCGCGAATCGATCGATCTGCAGATCGCCGACGTGCTGAGCGCCGCGACCTATCCGGCCAACAAGGATGCCCTCGTCGATGCGGCGCGGGACGCGGGCGCGAGCAACGAAGTGCTCGCGATGCTTGACGGTTTGCCCGAGCAGGATTACGCCGACCTCGCCGCCGTGACGAAGCTGATCGGCAGCAACTTCGGGCCGGGCCTCAGCGCGTAGCCGCTTACGTCAAGCGGAGCTTGCCGAGCTTACGTTCGAGGCTGCTGCATCGGTCGTCGGATCGTCGAAGCTCGGTCGTGCAGTCACTGACCTCGCGGGTCCTTCGCCAGAAGTCGGCGTGCGCGGTCAGAAGTTGTGCCTCGATGTCGCTTTTGCGCGCCGGGTCGAGGCCGCTCTGCTGTTTCCGGGCGTCAAGGTCCTTGATCTGCGCGCTCGCCTGATCGAGCGCGGTGATCGCTCGTTCGCGCGCTGCGCGTGCCGCATCGCGATCGCGCATCGCTCGCTCAAGGCTGCTGCGCAGTTCATAACGTTTCGCTTCATTGGCAGCGCGTTGCGTCTGCGCGCTGCTGCGGGTTCCGTAGTCCGCGCGATGGCTGCCGGAACCCGCGCCACCAGGCAGCAGATTCTCGCGATCGCCGCCTTTGTCCCCTGAACCTTGTGCATTCCCGCCGCCACGTAACCGCAGGACGGGGCTGGCGTCTCGAGACGCGTCAGGTGCCGTTGTCTGCGATGAACTCCGCGGCGTTGCGTCCGAAGGCGCCCGATACTCGGGAGGTCTAACGCCGGAGGGATGAAACGTATCGTGAAACGATCCGCCAACGTGCATGCCAGGCATAGTGGTCCTCCCGTGAGCCGATGCGCACGCCGTGTGCGCGGGCTTTCATTACATCACCGCAGACCTGCGCCATGTGATGAAGCGCCACCACGCACAGCGGCACGCCGAAGCCTGCCGCTCACATCGAGTCGATGCGCGCTTGCTCGCGTTCGAGGTCCGCAAGCTGGCGCTCGTGGCGCAGCCGTTCACTTTCCAGCGAGGCGAACTCGAGTTCGAGTTTCGATGCCTTGTCTTCCATATGCACCTTTTCACGCCACGCATCGCCAAGCTCGGCCTCGATTTTCGACAGATCGCGCCGCGCCTCGTCGCGCTTGCTCGACCATTCGCGATGACTGTCCTCGTACCGTCTTTGCTCGTCACGGGCTTCGCGCACTACGGATTCGTCGTTGAACGCCGATTGCAACTTCGATCCGGCCTGGTTCGAGAACAGGTGCTGCAGTTCGAAAGGAAGATCCGCGCGCTGCGTCGAACTCGTCGCATTTGCCGCATCGTGGCGGCGCTTCGCTTCCTCATGGTGACGGGCGGCCTGTCCGGCTTTGCGCTCGTAATCGCCGGCTCGCGCCGACGCTTCCTCGAAACGTCGCTTTGCCTCGTCCTTGCGCTGGTCGAGCGCAGAAATGCGGCTTTCCGCGCCCGTCTTCGCGACGCGCGTATTGTTCAGCTCGTCGCGCTTCGCGTTTCCTTCTGCCCTTTTTGCTTCGAGCTCGGTTCTTGTCGCCTGCGCTTTTTCCTGGAGCGCCGCCCGTGCGCGGGCCTTGTCAGCCTCCGACCAGCCCGCGCCGCGCAGTCCGCCTTGCAGCGGCGTACGCGATCCGTCGACGGCGCCTGAACGCGTGCTGATCAGCCGCGCACCGGACAGGAACCGGTCGCCGGCGCCGATCCTGTATCCGATGTCGCGAAGCGCACCGCTTCCCGTCGCCATCGCCGATCCCGTCGACAGGCGGCCTGGCGCTGTCGGGAACGACTGAGCGCTAGCGCCGGCAAGCCCGGTCGCGACGCCAGCCGGATGCGACAAGCCTTGTCGTGCGCTCTCTGTTACGGGCTCATGAAACGTGTCGTGAACATTGCCGATGTGTATGCCCGGCATGCAACCTCCCTTTTGATGAATGCGGCCTCGCCCCTGCGTTCCGGGCACGCGAGGCCGTCGTGCGGATAATCGTCGCGTCAGCCCGCATTGCCGTGCGGTGGCGGTCGAACATCGTCACGCGCGGCGGCTCCGGTGCGACCCGGGACCGGCTGCGTGGCAGACAGATCCCCGAGCTTGCGTTCAAGCCTGCCGATCTTCTTCGAATACCTGTCCTCTTCGAGTGTGAAATTCGCCTTCTTGAACCGGTTCCGCGCGATCGTGCTGTGCGCCTCGCGCATCTGATACTCGATGGAACGACCTGCTCCGGCCTCATCGCCGGCGCGCGGATCGTTTCGCTGACGCTTCAATCTGTCGATGTCGGCCCACGCCTTGTCGATATCGCGCTGGGCCGCCTGCGTAACCGAATGCGCGCCGTCCAGCTTTTTCCTCGCACGGTCGAGCTTCGCTATGGTTTTTTCCAGTTTGCTGGCATTTTTTGCGTCCAGCTTCGTTCCTGAGGTACCTGCACCCGCGACAGGCTCGTCGTGTACCGCCCTGTCGTACGAGGGCCGCCCGGTTGACCCATTACCGTTGGTGCCGGCCGTCGCGACGCCGACGCGCAACGTGCGACGGCCGATGGAGAAACCCGGCGCGTCCGCTACGGCAGGCGCGCGCGAATGCGTCGCGGCGGACATGGGGGACCCTGCGCTCGGTCCTGCGCTCGGTCCTGCGCTCGGTCCTGCGCTTGAACCCGTGCTCGATCCCGCGCTTGATCGCGATCTGCTGGCGCCGGAGATATCTCCATGCGCTTGCGCGGCACGATTGGCTGACGCAGTCCCACCCGGCTCCTGCAATCGCTCATAACCGGAGCCCCAACGAAAGATGCTTCCAATGCGGAAATCGATCACGGCCTGTCCTCCCGATTGAATCGCGGCGTACTTCGCTCGATGTGCATGCCGGCCTGCTCGACACCACGCAGCACGCACGACGGCTCGACGACAACGCGCAAGGACGAACGACACGTCCATTGTTCATGCCGTCGAGACACATTGAAACAGCATGTGCCTGAGGACGGGTCATAACCGGCGATGGTGCGCAGGACGTGCTGCCGAAGCACGCGAAAAAAAAGCGCGTCCGGCAATCTGCCTTGGACGCGCTTTCGATTCCGGCTGGAATCGCAGCCGACGATCAGGGTTTGTTCGATTCGAACAGATCGAGAATCTGCTTCTTTTCCGTCGACGACACGGTGGGCTGCGGCTGAACCTGTTGCTGCGGCGTCATCGATGCCGGGCCCACGCCGCCCTGCACGTCGCTCGCCGCGGCAAGCGGATTCGCACTGTCCATGCCGATGCTCGCGACGAACCCGCTGCCCGGCTCGCGGTCTGCATAGAACAGTTCGCCGTCGACGTTCGCCACGCCCGCCGGTATCTCCGGCTCCGCTTGCGGCACGCCGCGCAGCGCACGGCCCATGTAGTCCATCCAGATCGGCAGCGCGAGCTGCGCGCCGAATTCGCGGCTGCCGAGGCTCTTCGGCTGGTCGTAGCCCATCCATGCGACCGCGACGAGCGATTGCTGGTAACCGGCAAACCAGCCGTCCTTCGCGTCGTTGGTGGTGCCTGTCTTGCCCTGCAGGTCGTTACGATGCAGCGCATTCGACGCCGCGCCCGTGCCTGCCGTGGCGACCGAATGCAACAGGCTGTTCATGATGTATGCGTTGCGCGGATCGACCGTGCGCGGCGCATCGCGGCCCGCGACGAGCGGTTGCGCACGCGAAATCTCGATGCCGCGCGCGTCGGTGACATCGGCAATCAGATACGGATTGACGCGATAGCCGCCGTTCGCGAATACCGAATACGCGCTCGCCGATTGCAGCGGCGTAACGAGCCCGGCGCCGAGCGCCATCGGCAGGTACGGCGGCGTCTTGTCCGCATCGAAGCCGAAGCGCTGCGTCACATAGTCTTGCGCGTACTTCGTGCCGATATACGACAGGATGCGAATCGACACGAGGTTCTTCGACTTTTCCAGAGCGACGCGCATCGACATCGGGCCGTCCGGCTGGTCGTCGTCGTGCGGCTCCCACGCGTCGCCGCCTGGCGTCGTCGGCGGGAAGTACAGCGGCGCGTCGTTGATGATCGTCGCGGGTCCGAGGCCCTTGTCGAGCGCGGCCGAATAGATGAACGGCTTGAAGCTCGAGCCCGGCTGACGCCACGCTTGCGTGACGTGGTTGAACTTGTTCTTGTTGAAGTCGAAGCCGCCGATCAGCGCGCGGATCGCGCCGTCTTGCGGCGTCAGCGAGACGAGCGCGCCTTCGACTTGCGGCAGTTGCGTGATCTGCCAGTTGCCGTTCGCATCGGCGACAAGGCGCACGATCGAGCCGGGCCGGATGCGCTGCGCCTGCGAGGCGCGCGGCGACAGCGCGGCGGCCACGAACCGCAGACCGTCGGCTTTCACCGTGGCAGTCGTGCCGTCCTGCAGTTGCGCGGTCACTTCCTTCGGGCTCGCGGCCGTGACGACAGCCGATACGATCTCGCCGTTGTCCGGATGCTCGGACAGCGTGTCTTCGATCGTTTCCTCGCGGTCGTCCGCGTTTTGAGGCAATTCGATAAAGCCTTCCGGGCCGCGATAGCCGTGACGGCGCTCATAGTCCATGACGCCCTTGCGCACGGCCCGATACGCGGCGTCCTGATCCGCCGAATCGATGGTCGTGGTGACGTTCAGCCCGCGCGTATAGGTTTCGTCCTTGTACTGCGCGTACATCATCTGCCGGACCATTTCGGCAACGTACTCCGCATGCACGCTGTATTCGTTGCCGGCGACTTTTGCGTGGATGTCTTCCTTCACGGCCTGATCGTATTGATCCTGCGTGATGTAGCGCAGATCGAGCATGCGCTTGAGGATGTACTCCTGGCGAATCTTCGCGCGCTTCGGATTGACGACGGGGTTATACGCGGACGGTGCCTTCGGCAGACCGGCGAGCATCGCCGCCTGCGCGAGCGAAATGTCCTTGAGGTCCTTGCCGAAGTACACGCGCGCGGCGGCCGCGAAACCGTATGCGCGCTCGCCGAGATAGATCTGATTCATATACAGCTCGAGAATCTGGTCTTTCGACAGCGCGCGTTCGATCTTGTACGCGAGCAGCATCTCGTAGATCTTGCGCGTATAGGTTTTTTCGCTCGACAGGAAGAAGTTGCGCGCGACCTGCATCGTGATCGTGCTTGCGCCCTGCGATGCGCCGCCATGCGAAAGATCGGCGAAGCCCGCCCGCAGAATGCCGACGAAGTCGACGCCGCCGTGCTCGTAAAAGCGATAGTCCTCGATCGCGAGCACCGCTTTTTTCATCTGGTCCGGGATATCCTGGAAGCGCACGAGGCTGCGGCGTTCCTCGCCGAATTCGCCGATCAGCACATGGTCCGCCGTGTAGACGCGCAGCGGCACCTTCGGCCGGTAGTCGGTCAGCGCGTCGAGCGACGGCAATTGCGGGTTCATCACGACGAGCGCATAGCCGACGATCAGCGCGCCGACCACGCCGAGCGCCGCGATCAGTCCGAAAAACCAGATCACGAGACGCGTCAGCAATGACATACGGCGGCGAGGCGGTGGTTCGTCATAACGGTGATACGGATTGTCGGATCGATCCGGATCGCGGCCCCGGTCGCCAGGATGATCCGATGAGTTCGAAGAAGGCGGTCGTTTGATGATAGGCATGACTTGGAATGTCGGCGCATCGCTGCACGCCGTCTGTATTCGTGCTTTCGGACGCAGGTGAGTCGTATCTGAATGCACGCCGTTCGTGGATGCAGCGTGATCGTAGCGTGTAGCGCGTGCGAGCGGGCACGCCGTGCCCAGCGTAACAGTGCATTTTAAAGAAAACCGGCATTATGCTAGCCGATTTTTTTGTAAGAATTTCCTCGTGCGTGCGCGCTAACAACGCGAAACAATAAAAAACCGCAATCTGGCGGCTCAAACGAGGCACAAATGCGGCCCGAGTGGGGCTCGACCGACGTTCGAGCGTCGTTCAGGCGCGATTCGAGCCGCTTTAAACGGCATCCGCCATGTTCGAACAGACGCGAATGCGAAGCAGCGTTCGCACGCGGAAGTGCGGTTATCAACAGAAGTTGTTGAAAGACCTGTGGACAATGCCCGTCTAATGCAGACAAGTCGTTGATGTCACAACAGATTCACGGCGCGCCCGGTTTCGCATCCGCGCCAGTCGTTTTATGATGGTTCTTCGCATGCGCCGTGCAGGCAGATGCCCGCTCGGGACAACCCGCTGTTCGATGCCTACAAATACGCGAGCCGCCTTATGAACAAGCCTAGCGAACGCATCGTCGTCTTTGTGTCGCCCGCCCAGAAGCGCGCGATCGCCACCACGGCCGAAGAACTCGGCATCAGCGTCAGCGAACTGATGCGGCGTGCCGTGCTCAATTTCGGCGCGACCAGCGAACAGATCAAGGCGGCAAGCATCGTCGACCGGCTGCGCGCGCCGCGCGAACCCGATGCATTGAACGCGGCGCTGCAACGGGTCGCGCGTTCGGCGAAAGCCAACCGCGACACCTTGCCCCCGGCGCTCAGAAACGCGAGTGCGGCCACGCACGATGCGCGCGATCACGCGCACGACCCGCATCGCGACAGCGTGCCGCAGGCGCCGCTCCAGCCTGCGCGCCAACCTTTATCCGCGCACGTGCCCGTCAGTGTCGCGCCGGTGGCAACGCCGGTTCCGGTCGATCCACTGCAGGCGTTCGCGGCAATAGCGAGCGAAGCAGCCGAAGCCGATTCACCTGTCGACGAAGCGGTGCGCGCAGCCGAAGCGCAAGCGGCCGTCGAAGCCGCGGCGCGCGTCGCGGCTGCGAAAGCCGCTACGTTGAAGGTAGCGAAGCCGTCGTCGAAATCGAAGCCCGCGGCGGGCACTTCCTCGCGCGACGAGAATCCGTTTATCGATCCCACCAAGGGCAGCGGGCGTTTCGCGTAGACGTCGCGCGACGAATCGCAACGAATCGCAACGAATCGCGAGGAACGCGACACATGGATCGTCGATGCGTCAGGGTTCCGAAAGAGTCGATCTTCCGATGCGCTCCGTACCTGCCGCCGGCCATGCGATGCGCGTGCGCATGAGATCGACGCGATAGTCGATTCACACGTCGACACGCCTCGCGACGTCATTGTTGTTTAAGCCCTTTTTAAGAGAGCGCGTGGTGTAATATCCGCGAGCCGATCCCGTGCATGCAAGCGGTGCATGCAAGCGCAACAACGTGCTTGCTGCGACGTGGTATTCCGGCACTGCATCACGTCGCCCGCGCGGCGGATTTTGCACAGCGTGCTTGCAATGCGCGCGGGCGCCCCGATGTAGAACCGCGCCGAACGCGCAGTGTGCCGCGTGGCGGCATAAACTAGCGGATGAACGGGTCAGCGCGCCGGAAATTCAGCGCCGATTTCAATCAATGGAGGTATTTCATGTCGCTTTTCGACAGCATCTCGCGAACGCTCAAAGGTCTGCTGAACGACGCAGCCGATTCCGTGCAGGATCCGTCGCGGGATGCGCGCCAGATTGTGCGCGAACTCGACGAAAGCATTGCGAAGGCCGAGAACTCGCTGATCGAGATTCAGGCTCAGGTCGCGACGCAGCAGAGCAAGCGCGACGTCGCGGCGGACAAGGCAAAGAAGTACGAAGACGGCGCGAAACGCGCGCTGCAGGGCGGCGACGAATCGCTCGCGCGCGAGGCGCTCGCGGCGCAGGCCAACGCCGAAACCGAACGCGATGCGCTCGCGCGTGAACTGACGACGCTCGAGCCGTCGGTCGATCAGTTGAAGCAGCAGATCGACGACATGCGTCAGCGCCGCAACGATCTCTCCGCGCGTTCGAACATCCTGCAGGCCAAGCAGCAGATCGCGCAGGCGAAAGATACGGCAGCGACGGCGCTCGGCGGCATCGGCGGCAAGAACCTGTCCGAAGATTTTCAGAGGCTCGAAGACAAGGTCGCGCTGTCGAATGCCCGTTCCGACGCGCGTTTGAATTCCGCCGACACGAAAAGCGGCAAGGCGCTCGACGACAAGCTCGCGGAACTGAATCGTGGACCGTCGGTCGACGATCGTCTTGCGGCCTTGAAGAAGCAGTTGAATACGCCCGCCGAGTGATGCGAGGCGTCACTGCGCCTCGCTTGCAGCCGAGGCGTTCATGCGGTCACGGCGGGCCGCCACACGTCGCGCGATGCATCGGTGCATGATTCTTGCGCGGCGCAGTGGGCCGCAGTGGGCCCCACACTGGGGTCCACACCGTAACCGATCGAT
The DNA here is from genome assembly GCF_031119615.1 of Paraburkholderia sp. SARCC-3016. Lineage (NCBI taxonomy): Bacteria > Pseudomonadati > Pseudomonadota > Betaproteobacteria > Burkholderiales > Burkholderiaceae > Paraburkholderia > Paraburkholderia sp. SARCC-3016. Next base: position 145,780 of record NZ_JAVHZD010000008.1, read on the forward strand.
ATGGAGACGGGTGTCAAGACACCCGGCCTGCATCATGAGAAAACCGTTTATAGCCTTTCTGACCGCCGCATGTCTGTCGCTGTCGCTCATCGCGGGCGGCGCTTATGCCGCGGTGCCGACCGCGACGCAGGTCGAAACGGCGATCCAGCAGCAGAACTGGCAGAAAGCCGGCAGCGAGCTGCAGGAAGTGCTCAACGCCCATCCGGACAACGCGCGGGCGCATTACCTGTACGCGCAGGTGCTCGACCAGCAGGGCCGCTCCGCGGACGCGCTCAAGCAGATCGAACAGGCGAAGACGCTCGATCCGCAGGTGCGCTTCACCGACCCGGGCCGCTTCGCGCAGACGGAAGCGCGCATCCGCAGCGACGCGGCGCGCGTGAACGCGACGCAGACGAATACGACGCACAATCCGTTCGCGCAGCAGTCGTCGGGCGGCGACCAGCAGGCGGCATTTGCGCCGGAAGCTGCGCAGCACCATGGACCGTCGACCGGCATGTGGATCGGCATCGTCGTGGTCATTGCGGCCATCGCGCTGGTCCTGCGCTGGACCTTGCGCCGCGCGCGTTCGCAAAGCAATTCGAATGCCGACGACGAACGGCGCGAGCAATTGAAGCGCGCGACCGAGCTGCTGAACGCGGTGCGTTCGCTGAAGCTCGACGTGCGGCTATCGACCGCACCGGGCCATGAGCAGCTCGAAAAAGAAGTCGAAGGCACGGAAGCGCAATTGCGCGACGTGGTCGAGGGCTTGTCCGATCGCAAGAATCCGGTGCCGCCGTATCAGATCGACGAACTCGAACGGCAGGTTGCCAGTTTGAAAGCGCGCGCCGAGGGACGTCCCGATCCGAATGCGGCAACGGCGGCGTCGGCGCAAAACTATTCGAGCGAGTCGTCTTACGCGCGCGAAGCGGATGCGAATTTCGGCCGGCAAGTGCCGCCGGGGCAGCCGCCCTACCCTTATCCGCCACAGCAACAGCAGCCGCCCGTGATCATCCAGCAAGGCGGCGGCGGATTCGGCGGCGGCATGGGCGGGTTGCTGACGGGCGTATTGCTCGGCGAAGCGCTGAACTCAGGGCGCGACCGCGTGATCGAACGCGACGTGATCGTCGACGACGACGAGCGTCGTCGTGGCGGTGGCGGCGACAACGGATCGATCGACTTCGGCCAGGGGTCGAACGATTGGGACGATGGCAGCGGCGGTGGCGGCGGCGATGTCGATATGGGCAGCGACGATTCGGGCGGATGGAACGATACTTGAGCGGCCCGAGTCGCGGCGCCTGTCCTGGCGAGCAGCCATAGCAAACACCAGGTCAAGAAGCTCCATCGCACCAATGGAGCTTTTTCTTTTTCAGCGAGCCGCGATGCCGTTACTACGCGGCCGCAGCGTATCCGACGTACACGCGCGTCTCATACGCGAATTCCACGCTGCCGTCTTGCTGCGTGCGATCGAACAGTTCACGCAACGCGGCCAGCATCGGTTCGTGATTCGGATGTCCTTGTTGCGGCGCATACGACGACGACATCAGCCGCCCTTTAAGCCCATCGAAATCGAGCGACTGCGCATTCTCGAAATTGCCCTTATGAGCGAACGCGGGGCCGAACCATGCGGCCATCGATTTATCGTCACCGTAGCGCTCGGCAACCGACTGATAGTCGGTGCCGTAGCGCTGCAGCAGCGCCTCGTATCCGGCAAGAAAAGGCGAACCGTCGAGCAGCCGGCTATTCCACATCAGCGCGATCAGGCCGTGCGGCTTCAGAATGCGTGCGAACTCACGGCGCGCGGCGACGGGATCGAACCAGTGAAAGGCCTGCGCGGCGATGACGAGTTCGACGCTTGCGTTATCGAGCGTCGTTGCCTCGGCGGTGCCCGCGACACTCGAAAAAGCGTCGTACTTCGCGAGCCACGCATCGGCTGACGCACGCATCGCATCGTTGGGCTCGACCGCGACGACCGGATGGCCCGCATCGAGAAAAAGCTTTGCGGAGATGCCGGTGCCGGCTCCGATATCGGCGACGCGCGCGCCTGGCGCAAGCCCGCACGTGTCATGCAGAAACGTGACGATCTCACGCGGATACGTGGGGCGAAACTTCACGTAGTCGGCGACGCGGTCGGAAAAGCGCTGCGTGGAATTGGCAAACGTCGGCATGGTCGTCTCCGTTCGTTTCGGGCATCGTTGGGATGCTTCACGTTACCCGAGTTCGGTGCGCTCCGCATGGACGCTGCGCATTATCCTCCGCCGAGCAGGCGCAGCAGGTTCCACAGGAATTTGCAGACCAGTACGATCAATTCCCACAAGCGGACCAGTTGTTCCCAGCCCGATACTTCCATCGTCACCCCGTCAATCCTGGAACGCCGGTCGCGTAGGTTGATAAACGTAAAGATTGCTGACGATCGGCATAACGCGCAGACCCCATCGACGCGATCGCTGCCGCGATCGAGCAATCAATTTTTTGCAGACCTGCTGATTGTGGCGCCAGAACTGGTGCATTTCGTTTCATTTCGCGGCTCGCGATTGTCGCGTCTGCGAAACCTGCGTACCGTCCGCCACTTCGACTTTTTCCTACGCGTGTTGATGTGCGGTACTTTAGCAGGACCACTTTTGCGACGGCTGCGTGCCTGTCGTTCGCCAGCGTGGCGTCGTATGCGCAAAGCGAGCCGGTGTTTGTGCCGCTGCCCGGTTCGGACGTTCAGCGGATGCAGCGGCAGCAGATCGACGCGACGAACACAAGCGGTACGCTCGGCGATGCACTGAAGCCCGGCGATCTCGCCCCCGCGGCACCCGACCTCGCCCATCTGCCCACCGAAACGCCCTGCTTCGAGATTCGCAAGATCGAACTCGACGGCAATCCGTTCGACTGGCTCGCATCGTTGCTGCAGCCGGTCGCCGGTCAATGCGTCGGGCCCAACGGTCTGAAGATCATACAGGACGCCGCAGCCAACGCGCTGATTCAACGCGGCTACATCACCGCGCGCGTGCAGATTCCACCGCAGTCGCTGAACGACGGCACGCTGACGCTGCAAGTGGCGCCGGGCCGCGTCGGCGAGATAAGTACGGACGACGCGAACCACGCCGCGGCCGGCTGGCTGCCGGCCGCGCTGCCGACGCACGGCGACGCGCTGCTCGACCAGCGCGACATCGACCAGGCGCTCGAGAATTTGCGGCGCCTGCCTTCGCAGGCCGATGCGAGCTTCGATATCGTGCCGGGCGCGCAGCCGGGCCAATCCGACGTCGTCCTGCATCCGGGCACCGGCAGGCGTTGGCATGCGGCAATCGGCTACGACAACGCGGGCCTCGACGCCACGGGCAAGAACAGAGTGTCCGGGTCGTTCACCTTCGATTCCCCGCTGCATCTCTACGACCAGGTGCAGGTGTCCGGCATGGTCAATGCGAATGCCGGCGCAAAGGATCGAGGCAACGACTTCGCGGCGGTGTCGTATAGCGTGCCGCTCGGCTACGCCATGCTGAGCGTCGACGCGAGCCGCTCGCACTATTTGCAGACCAGCGCGACCGTGTTCGGCCCGATCGAATACTCAGGCATCCAGAAGAATGCCGGCGTCAAGCTGTCGGGCGTCGTACAGCGCAGCACGCATTCGCGCACCGAAGTGCGCGCGCGGCTCTTCCGCGCGATCAACGACAACTATTTCGCCGATATTCCGATCGACGTGCAAAGCCGCGACATCTACGGCTATGAACTCGGCGTGTCGCATCGCCATTACTTCGGCAATGTGCAGGTGGATGCCGCCGCGGGCTGGCGCGCTTCGTTGCCGGGCATTTCGCGCAATACCGGCTATGCGGTCAGCGACTCGCCGTTCAACGGCCATACCGAGGTCGAGACGGCGAGCCTCTCGGTGCTCGCGCCGTTTCGCATCGGCAGCCAGCCGTTCTCGTACCAGTTCGGCTGGTCGATGCAGAACGCGCGCACGCCGTTGTGGGCACCGGACTATTTCATGATCGGCACACGCTACGCGGTGCGCGGCTTCGATCAACAGACGACGCTCGCGGCAGAAAGCGGCTGGGCCGTATCGAACGAACTCGACTGGTATGTGCCGACGTCCGTCGGCGTACAGGCGCTCTATACGGGCATCGACGCTGGACGCGTGCGCGGACCGACCGCACCGTACCTGGCGGGTAACACGCTGGTCGGGATGGTGGCGGGCATCAAAGGCACGCTGGCGCCGAAGAACGTGTTCGGCACGACCGTCAACTATGACGTGTCGGTCGGCTGGCCGCTCTACAAGCCGTCGGGCTTTCCGAATCGCTCGCCCACCATGCTGGTCCAGGTCAGCGCGCTGATCTAGACCATCCGTTCCCAGCATCAATCGTGAGGCATCACATAAAGGATGAAATATGAGTAAGCAGTTCAATCGTTCCGTGCACACGCAGGCCGGGCCAGCACCGCTGTGGTTCGCTGCTCGCGCAAGCGCATTCGCCGCGCTGTGCGCGTTCGGCATGCAGCCGCTCGTCGGGAGCGCGCAGGTCGCACCGGTGGCCGGCGCGGGCACGACGGTCGGCACATCGTCGGCCGGTGTGCCGGTTGTCAACATCGTCGCGCCGAACGCGAGCGGCGTGTCGAACAACCGCTTCGACCGGTTCAACGTCGGCAGCAATGGCCTGATCGTCAATAACAGCGTGAATGCGGCGCAAACGCAGATTGGCGGCGGCGTGCAAGGCAATGCGCAACTGGGCGGCCGCAGCGCGGCTACCGTACTGATGCAGGTGACGTCGGGCGCTGCCTCGCAGTTGCTCGGCAAGACCGAGATTGCAGGCCAGGGCGCGAACTTCGTGCTCGCGAATCCCGCCGGCATTTCGTGTTCGGGCTGCGGCTTTCTGAACGCGCCGCGCGTGACGCTTTCCACCGGCACGCCGATCCTTAACGCGAACGGGGCTTTGACCGGTTTCGACGTCAAGCAGGGGCAGATTGCGATCAACGGCGCGGGTCTGTCCGCTTCGAACAGCGCGGTCGACCTGATCTCGCGTGCGATGACCATCAACGGACAGGTGCAAGCCGCGTCGATCGATGCGATCGCCGGTGCGAACCGCGTCGACTATCAGACGAAGAATGCCACTGCGCAGGACGGCATCGGTGAAAAGCCGGCCGTTGCGATTGACGTGCAGGCGCTTGGCAGCATGTACGGCAACGGCGCGGTGCGCCTGATCGGCACCGAAGCCGGCGTCGGCGTGCGCGACAACGGCAAGCTCACGTCGTTGACCGGCGACATCAATGTGTCGGCGAACGGCGATGTGACGATCGGTGCGCCCGCAACGATGCAGGCGGCTGGCAATCTGTCGGTACGCGGTGCGAACGTCGCGAACGGGGGCTCGCTTGACGCGACCCGCGGTGTCGACGTGCGGGCCGACCGCGCGTTGGCGAACAGCGGCAGCATCAGCGGCGCCGAGGGTGTAGGCCTGATGGCCGGCACGACGCTGACCAACAGCGGCCGCGTGGACGCGGGCAATCTGGTTGTCAACGGTGTGGAAAGCGTGGCCAACACCGGCATGCTGTCGGCGAACGGCGACACACAGATTGCCGGTACGCGCGTGCTGCTCGACAACGGCAGCATCAAGGCGGCTGGACCGCTGACGCTCAACGCGCAGACCGTGACGAACCAGCACGGCACGCTGGCTTCGGAGCGCGAGCTCAACGTGTTTGCCGACCGTGTCGACAATACGAACGGGGTGTTGTCCGCCGGTACGAACGCGTCGGTTCAGTCGAGCGATCGTTTCATCAACGCGAACGGCATGCTGACTGCGAATGGCAGCGTGGCTTTCAACGGCGGCACGCTCGACAACGCGAACGGAAAAATCGCCGCGACGCAAGGCATGATCAGCGCGTCCGCGACCAATGCGGTGCTGAACGCCGGCGGCAGCATGCAGGCCGGCGACGCGCTGCAGTTGGGCGCGGGCTCGCTGGACAACGCGCGCGGAACGATGTCGGCGGGTACGAAAGCCGTGCTGAACGCGTCGTTTGACTTGAACAACGCAGGCGGTTCGATCGAGGCCGGCGACACGCTGTTCGCGAACGTCGGCTCGCTGTCCAACGACAACGGCACGATGGTCGCGCCGCATGGCACGACGATCGTCACGCGTGATGCGGGCGGCCCGCTGCCGGCGCCGTACGATCCGAACGCGTCGGGCAACGCGGGCTGGGTGGACCCGTCGGTAAACGCCGGCTGGGTGGATCCGAACGCCGGTTCCGGCTGGCAAAACGATAATACGGCGCGCGATCCGAATGCTGGTCAAACGTACCCTGCAGGCAACGGTGGGAATGCGGCTCAGATCGACGCCGCGCTTAACCCTGGCTGGGTCGATCCGAATAGCCCGCTGTAAGTGATCGGAGCTTGATGGGCGCGGTTCGATGGTCCATCGGGCTTGATTGTTCGGGGCGGCATGTGTGCTTGTGTGCATGCCGCCCTGACATCGCATCGTGACCGCGATGCGCGCGCCGCAGCTTGCCGAAAGAGGCTGAGGCGCGACTGATCGTGGATTGATGTAGCGCTAGTGTGTCGTCACCGTATCGGATGCGCTGTTCAGTTGATGCTCGAGGTAGTCCCACTGATCGGGTGTGCAGTCGCAGAAATACTCGATGCAGTTTCTGTCGAGTGCGGCTTCCGATTCCGCGTGCGTCGCGAGTTGTTCGATGGTTTCGAGCATGGCGACACGATCGACGAGCGACACACCGGAGCGCCGGATCGCGCGCGCGAGCGCGGCGATTTTTGCGGCTTCATCGCTGAAGCGCTCGGCGTTTTCCATCGCAGTTTCGTTGACGCGGCTGAGCAGGACAAGCCGTCTTGCGATCTGATCGTGAGTCAGCGATTGCAGAGCTTCGAGCGTAATTTGATTCGTCATGGCGCCTCCCTGGAGCAAGACCCCGAACACCCGTTTGAAGCGGGTGAGCGGGCACAGTGACAGGGTTAGCAGACCGAGGACACAGGCAAACCCGGCGAGCCTTGCGGCTCCCCTGCCACGGCCCGCCCATGAAGAGCAGACGCGAAGGCAAAGACACCGCCTGCCGAAGCAGGCGTGCGTCCTGTTTGCTGATTCAGGCTGCTAAACCCGACCGTCGATGTTTCGACGGCTTGGCCAGTATAGGCGGTGTGTTTTTCGAGAGATCAACCGCGCCGGCTAAATCGCGCCAGCGCGAGATTCAGCAATACTACGTACGCGGCAGCTGCATTCCAGCGGGGCGTGACAGAAGGCGTTATGCCCTACCGAGACGCGCGCGTAGCGTGCGGAGCGGGAAGAATGAATGCCTTGTCACTGTGGTGTGTGGTGCGATGTGTCGGATGGTCCGCGCACCACTATCTTGGCTGTGCGGGGTTCCCGCTTAGCACCCCAGGCGGCTTTCTTTTGCCTACTTTTCTTTGTCCCCCAAGGGGACTTCCTTCGGGGCGCCGCTGCAAAGTAAAGTAGGTGCCGCCCCGCACAGGGGCAACGCCTGCGCTGCGAGGCGAAATCGCGGATGCCAGCGACAAGCCGAGCATCACGACAAAAAAGCGCGCACCTGCAGCCCCGCTGCCCCACTACCCCTAAGCGGCCATTTCAAGCCGACGCCTTTCGGCCCGCTGCATAAACCCATTAGCAACCACAACGCCAACAGACACAACAGCAATAAACAAAGTCGCAAGCGCATTCATCTCCGGATTCAACCCCAGCCGCACGCGCGAAAAGACGACTAAAGGCAAAGTAGTCGACCCAGGTCCAGACAAAAACGCCGACAACACGAGATCGTCGATAGACAAAGTGAAAGAGAGCAACCACCCCGCAACCAGCGCTTGCGAAATCAACGGCAGCGTCACGCTAAAGAAAACCCTCAAAGGCGTAGCCCCAAGATCAAGCGCGGCTTCCTCAAGCGAAGGATGCAAATCCCGAACACGTGACTGAACGATAATCGCGACATAGGACATACAAAGCATCACATGTCCGATCCAGATCGTCAGAATGCCACGCCCTGCAGGCCACCCAAGCCACTGTGCCATTTCGACGAACAGCAGCAGCAGCGAGATCCCCTGAATGACTTCAGGAATCACGAGAGGCGCATTGATCATCCCGGTATAGAGCGTAAACCCACGAAACCGCCCCATCCGCGCCAGCACGAACCCCGCCCACGTCCCGATAAAAACCGAAGCAAACGCAGTCAGCAACGCGACCCGCAACGACAGCCACGCGGCGGCGATCAACTCATCGTCCTGCAGCAGCGCCGCATACCAGCGCGTAGAAAACCGCGTCCACACCGTCACAAGCTGCGACTGATTGAACGAGTAAACAACAAGACTGACAATCGGGATATACAAAAACAGAAACCCAATCCCCAACACCAGAATCTGCAACCAGCGATTCGGCTTCATCGGCGCCCTTCCTCCAACGCTTTCGCCTGCGAGTGCTGGAACAGGGCCATCGGCACGAGCAGCAGCAACACCATCGCGCAAGTCACCGCGGACGCCATCGGCCAATCCGCATTGTCGAAGAACTCATTCCACATCACGCGGCCAATCATCAGCGTATTCGCGCCGCCGAGCAGCTCCGGAATCACGTACTCGCCGACCGCCGGAATAAACACGAGCATGCAGCCCGCGATAATGCCGTTCTTCGACAGCGGCAGCGTGATCTGCCAGAACGCCTTCCACGGCTTCGCACCGAGATCGTACGCAGCTTCGAGCAACGTCAGGTCCATCTTCACGAGATGCGCGTAAAGCGGCATCACGAGAAACGGCAGGTACGAATACACCATGCCGATATAAACACCGGTATTCGTGTGATAAAGCTCGATCGGCGCATGGATGAGCCCGATCGACATCAGGAAATTGTTCAGCAGCCCGTTATTCTTCAGAATGCCGATCCACGCGTAGACGCGAATCAGAAACGACGTCCAGAACGGCAGCATCACCAGCATCATCAGGATATTGCGCGTCGCCGGATTCGAGCGCGCAATGTAATACGCCATCGGATAACCGATCAGCAGACAGATCAGCGTCGTCACCGCCGCGACCAGCAGCGAATTCAGATAGGTCGCGAAATACAGGCTGTCCTGAAACAGAAACGCGTAGTGCGAAAAATCGAGCGCGATATTGAGCACGCCCTCCTTGAACGCCGTCAGCTGCGTATAAGGCGGAATGCCAAGCTGCTGGTCCGCGAAGCTGATCTTCACGACCAGCAGAAACGGCACCAGAAAGAACAGCAGCAGCCAGATGAACGGGCCCGCCACGACCGCCGTTTTCCCCGTCAGCCGGAAGCGCCGCGCCGGCCACGTCGCGATAGCGCCGAGCGTACTCATGACGTCAGCACCACGCCGGCCGATGCGCTCCAGCGCACGTACACCTCGTCGCCCCACGTCGGCGTTTCGATCTCCATCAGCGCGAGGCTCGACACGTTCGCGACCACCGTCTTGCCGGTGTCGAGCTTCACGTGATACAGCGAGTAGCCGCCCATGTACGCGATGTTCGTCACGACGCCCTTGCCCCAGTTGAACGCGCCCTCGGGCGGCTTGCGCGTGAGCGCAATGCGCTCCGGTCGTACCGAGATCGTCACGGGCATGCCGAGCGGGCCGGTAATGCCGTGGCTCACGTACATCTGCACCGGCAGATCGGCCGTGTCGATATACACGTGATCGGGCTCGTCCTCGACCACATTGCCGTCGAACAGATTCGTCGAACCGATGAATTCCGCCGAGAAGCGGCTATTCGGGTATTCGTACACCTCGTTCGGCGTGCCGATCTGCACGATCTCCCCTTCGCTCATCACCGCGAGGCGGCCCGCCATCGTCATCGCTTCTTCCTGGTCGTGCGTGACCATGATGCAGGTCACGCCGACCTGATCGAGGATGTTGACGAGCTCGATCTGCGTGCGCTGGCGGATCTGCTTGTCGAGTGCCGACATCGGTTCGTCGAGCAGCAGCAGCTTCGGCCGCTTCACGAGGCTGCGCGCGAGCGCCACGCGCTGCTGCTGGCCGCCCGACAACTGGTGCGGCTTGCGCTGCGCGAAACGGCCCATCTGCACGAGTTCGAGCGCCGCATGCACGCGCTCGCGCAGCTCGGCCTTCGGCACGGCCTCCTGCTTCAGCCCGAACGCGACATTCGATTCGACCGTCATATGCGGGAACAGCGCATACGACTGGAACATCATGTTGGTCGGACGGCGGTACGGCGGCAGGTGCGCGAGATCCTCGCCGTCGATCAGGATCTTGCCCGACGTGACGGTTTCGAGGCCCGCGAGCATGCGCAACAGCGTCGACTTGCCACAGCCCGAACTGCCGAGCAGCGCGAACAGTTCGCCCTTTTTCACGGACAGGTTCACGCCCTTGACGGCCACCGTCTCGCCGAACTTCTTGACGACGTCGACGATCTGCACGAAGTGTTCCGCTGCGTGATCCGCAGCGGCAGAATTGCCCGGAGGCAGCGCACCGGCCCCCGCCGGCGCGCCAGACTGATCGCTCATGATGTGCTGCTTTCCTGCTGCATTTGACGAACAAAGCCCCCGGTGGACGCCGAGGGCTTAAGGATGATGCGGACCCGCACGATCGCGGCGCCTGGTCGAAGACGCTTACCGGCCGGATTTGAACTCCGTCCAGAGCCGTGTCTGCAGGCGCTGGATTTCAGGCGGCAACGGCTTCAGCAGGAACAGCGTCTTCACGACGTCGGGCGGCGGATACACGGCCGGATCGTTGGCGACGTCCTTGTCGACATACTTGCGCGCTTCGAGATTCGCGCTCGGATAATAGACGGCGTTCGTGATCGCCGCGTGCACCTGCGGCGTCTCGATGTAGTTGATCCACTCGAGCGCGGCTTCCTTGTTCTTCGCATCCTTCGGGATCGCCATCACGTCGAACCAGACCGGCGCGCCACCCTTCGGAATGTAATACTCGACCTTGTACGGCTTCTTCGCCTCGAGCGTGCGATGCTTGGCGATCACGACGTCGCCCGACCAGCCGTACGCGAAACAGATGTCGCCGCCGACGAGGTCGTTGATATAGCCCGACGAGTTGAACTGCGTGATGTACGGGCGGATTTTCTTCAGCATCTCGAGCGCGGCCCGGTAGTCGGCCGGGTTCGTGCTCATCGGATCCTTGCCCAGATAGTGCAGCGCGGCTGCGAACATCTGGTCCGGCGCGTCGAGCACCGACACGCCGCACGCCTTCAGCTTCGAAATGTTTTCGGGCTTGAACAGGATGTCCCAGTTGTCGAGCGGCACGTTCTTGCCGAGAATCTGCTGCACCTTCGTCACGTTGTAACCGAGGCCGGTCGTGCCGTAGGCCCAGGGCACCGTGTACTGGTTGCCCGGGTCGGCGCCGGCGACGAGCGCCATCAGCGACGGGTCGAGATATTTGAGGTTCGGGATCTTCGATTTATCGAGCGGCGCGAAAATGCCGGCGGCAATCTGCTTGCCCGCGTAGTTGCTGGTCGGCACGACGATGTCGTAGCCCGAGTTGCCGGTCAGGAGCTTGGCCTGCAACGTGTCATCGCTGTCGTAGTTGTCGTACCTGACCTTGACGCCGGTCTGCTTCTCGAAGTTCGGAATAGTGTCCTTGGCGATGTAGTCCGACCAGTTGTACACATTCAATTGCGTATCTTTTGCCGCGGCCGGCAGCCAGGGCGCGGCGCACAGCGCAACCGCCGCCACCAACCGGCCCAACACCCGTTTGCTCATTCCGTTCTCCAGTCCTGGCCAGCCGACGCCGGCCGTCTACCCCGCTTATGCCGCGATGCCTGCACATGCCCGTCCCGCCTGTGCATGGCGTGCCCGCGACGTCCCTGAAAACCCCGAAAGCTACCACTAATCGATGTGCGCCACAAAAAAAATCCCCCGATGTCGCGCAAACGGTACAGCCGGCGGCGAGCGTGCGCCATTCGGGCGAAACCCGCCGCGACCGGGAAAATGGGCGCAATTTTATCGGGTTATCGGCGCGTGTCTACCTCGAATCGCACCTGATGCCGGATGCCCGTCACTATAGACTGTCATAAAAGCGCTGCGCGCCGGCTGCCGCACAGGCATGGCGCTTGCCTCGCTATCTGGCTCATGTCGAAGAGGGCCTTGATGAACACGAATCCGTTCGCGCTGCATCCGACGCGCCGCCACCCGTCCGACGGCATGCCGCCGCGGCCCGCGCGCCGGTTGTCGTTCATCGGCGCGGGCGCGCTCGTCGCGGTGGGCTATATGGATCCCGGCAATTGGGCCACCGCGCTCTCCGGCGGCGCGAGCTACGGCTATCAGCTGCTCAGTGTCGTGCTGCTGTCGAGCCTGACCGCGATGCTGCTGCAGTGGGTCTCGGCGCGCGTGGGCGTCGTCACCGGACGCGATCTTGCGCGGCTGTGCCGCGAACGCTACAGCCGCCGCACCGCGTTCGCGCTGTGGATCGCAAGCGAAATCGCGATCATCGCGTGCGACGTCGCGGAAGTGGTCGGCAGCGCGGTCGCGTTGCAGATGCTGCTCGGCGTCTCGCTGACCGTCGGCGTGCTGCTGTCGGCGGTCAGCACGTTCGCGATGCTGGCGCTGCAGCGGCACGGCCAGCGCACGCTCGAGGCGTTCGTCGTCGCGCTGATTCTGTTCGTCGGCATGTGCTTCGTGGTCGAACTCGCGCTCGCCCAGCCGGACTGGCACGCGGCGCTCGCGGGCACCGTACCCGACCCGCGCATCGTGCGCGACGCCGGCATGCTGTGGCTCGCGGCCGGCATACTCGGCGCAACCGTGATGCCACACAACCTCTATCTGCATTCGGCGCTCGTCAAGGAGTCCGTGCCCGACGGCGACGACGCGGCGATCGCCCAGGTACTCAAGCGCGCCAATGTCGGCACGTTCGGCGCGCTATCGGTGGCGTTTCTGATCAACGCAGCACTGTTGATCGTCTCGGCCGCGGTCTTTCACGCGCACGGCCATCGCAACGTGTCCGACCTCGCCGACGCGCAGGCGCTGATCGCGCCGCTCGTCGGGTCGCACTGGGCCGCGATTCTGTTCGCGGCGGCGCTGCTTGCATGCGGCATGAATGCGACGGTGACGGGCACGCTCGCGGGACAGGCCGTGATGGAAGGCTTCATGCGTCTCACGCTGCCGCGCTGGCAGCGCGCGCTGCTCACGCGCGGGCTCGCGCTCGGACCCGCGCTGGTCGCGGTCGTGCTATTCGGCCCACACGGGTCGAACCAGCTGCTCGTCGCAAGCCAGGTGGTGCTGAGCCTGCAGTTGCCGCTCGCGGTCGTGCCGCTCGTGCGATTCGCCTCGGACTCGCGGCTCATGCGCGGCTGGCGCGTCAGGCGCGTGCCGCTCGTGTTGGCATGGCTGGCCGCGGCGGCGATCGTCGCGCTCAATGCCGCGCTCGTGTGGCAGGTCGTGGCTGGACGTTGAGCGTTCGGCTCGCTTGAACGCTCCTTCGGGTTACTCGCTGCTCGATGGTTAGCCGCGCATTCGCGCCTTCCGGCAGCCGATCGGTGGCGAGAATGGGCGCCTCGGCTTTTCGTTTACCATATCGGACCGCCCGCGCTTTTCACCTCGTTCCCGATGGCTTCGAATCTTCACGACCTCCCCGACAGCCCGTGTATCGGCGTCTGCTCCACGCTCTTCGACGAAGTGTGCAAAGGCTGCGGCCGCACGGCGACCGAGGTCGCGAACTGGGTCTTCATGACCGACGACGAGAAGCGCTCGGTATGGGAGCGGATCGAACGCGACGGCACCGCCATGCGCTTCAAGTACGACAAGATGTGAGCCGCGCCTCGCGCGGGGCCGATCCGCGCGCCGGGCAGTACCCCGTCAGAATTTCATCCCGACGCCGAGACCGACCACGAGCGGGTCGATACGCAGCGTGCCGATCGATGCCCCGCCTAGCGTCGCATCGGTCCTCATCCAGATCTTCTTGATGTCCGCGTTGACGAACAGCGTCTTCGTGATCTGCACGTCGACACCGGCCTGCAGCGCCGGGCCGAAACTGCTGCGGCTCACGGCAATCGACTGGCCGCCCGCCTTGAGGCCGTCGTTATAAAAATACGTGTAGTTGAGGCCCGCGCCGACGTATGGGCGAATCTTTCCCTGATGGTTGAAGTGATACTGCAGCAGCAGCGTCGGCGGCAGCACGTTCACGCCGCCGAGCGCGCCCAGGTTCGACGTCACCTGATGGCGCGATGTCGCGAGGATCAACTCGACGCCGATGTTGTCGCGAATCATGTACGTGAAGTCGAGCTCCGGCACGATCGCGTTGTTGACGTTCACGTTGAGCGTCGACAACGTACTGCTCGTGCCGACCTGCGGCATGATGCTGATACCGCGCAAACGGACCAGCACATCGCGCGCATGAATGCCGCCCTCGACCGGGCTTTGCACCGTGCTCGCGGCCGACGCTGGGCCGCTGGCTGTGTCGTCGGCGTGTGCGGCGGTGGTCGCGAACGCGCTTATCAGCGTGGCACCCGCCATTGCGAGCGCCATTCCGGTTCTGTTCTTCTTCATTGCCTTGCCCCGCTATCGTTTCGATTCGTTGGTGTTCGAAGCGATTGTCGGGCGCTGCGGCGTTTGCGCTATTGACCTTTGTCAAGTGTGACAAACACGCGCGCGCAGATGCGGCTGAACGCCGCATCGAACGCGTGTGCGGCGCGTTACGTCGTCTTGTTGACGGCGAGTTGCATTGCCTTGTACTCGAGATATTCGTCGAGACCATACGTGCCGTTCTCACGGCCATAGCCCGACTGCTTGTAGCCGCCGAACGGCGCGGCCGCATTCCACGCGCCGCCGTTGATATTGACCTGCCCCGTGCGCATCCGGCGCGCGATGCCAAGCGCGCGTTCGTCGCTGCCCGCCCATACTGCGCCGGCGAGACCATAGACCGAGTCGTTCGCGATGCGGACCGCTTCGTCTTCGTCCTTGAACGTGAGAATCGTCAGCACGGGGCCGAAGATTTCCTCCTGCGCGATCGTCGCCTTCGGATGCACGCGGCCGAATACGGTCGGTTTCGCGAAGAAGCCTTGCTGTATGCCGTCCGGCATGCCGGGCCCGCCGGTCACGAGGTCCGCGCCCTCTTCGATGCCGCGCGCGATGTACTGCTGCACGCGTTGTTGCTGCGCGGCCGATGCGAGCGGACCGAGGCGCGTTCTGTCGTGACGCGGGTCGCCGGGCACATAGCTTTCGGCCGCGCTTTTCGCAAGCGCGCGCACTTCGTCGTAGCGGCTTTCGGGCACGAGCATGCGCGTATGCGCGGAGCACGTCTGCCCCGAGTTCAGAAAGCATGCGCCGACGGTCGCTTTCACGGCGGCCGGCAAATCCGCGTCGTCGAGAATCACCGATGCGGATTTGCCGCCCAATTCGAGCGCGACGCGCTTGACAGTCGCCGCGGCGAGTTCGGACACGCGCTTGCCCGCGCGCGTCGAGCCCGTGAACGACACCATATCGACCGACGGGTGCGACGCGAGCACCTCGCCGACCACCTGCCCATAGCCGCAGACAAGGTTGAAAACGCCGGCCGGCAAGCCCGCTTCGTGAATCGCCTCGGCGAGCACGAACGCATTGAGCGGCGCGATCTCCGACGGCTTCAGGACGACCGTGCAGCCCGCCGCGAGCGCCGCGGCCACCTTCAGCGTGATCTGGTTGAGCGGATAGTTCCACGGCGTGATCGCCGCGACGACGCCGACCGGTTCGCGCACGACGAGCGAATGGCCAACCTTCTCTTCAAACGCGAATTCGCCCGCGAGTTTGGCGTACGCGTGCCAGTTTTGTACCGCCCCGCCGACCTGTATCGCGCGCGACAGCTTGATCGGCATGCCGACTTCGCCGCAGATCAGTTGCGCGAGTTCGTCGGTGCGGGTCTTGAGGTTGTCGGCGATTTTTTGCAGGTACGCGCCGCGCTGTTGCGGCGACGTCGCGGCCCAGGCGTCGAAGGCGGCGCGCGCCGCGACGATCGCGGCTTCCGCGTCCGCTTCGATGCCTTCGGGAATGCGGCCCATCACCGCTTCGGTGCCGGAGTCGATCACGTCGATCGTGCCGGTGCCGCACGGGCTCAGCCATTTGCCGTCGATGTAGAACTGGTCGTAGGTCTTCATGTCGGTGCGTTCCTTGTCTCGGATGCGGCGCTTCGGTCGCACACATTTTACTCAAGCGCCCTGAGCAGGCCGGGATTCGCATCACGATCAAGCGAGCAAGACAAAGGCCCGCGCTGCGATAAGCGGGTCCGATATCCACGGCGACACTCCGCAGCGTTCCTATAGCGAATCTTGCGACGCCAACTTACAATTCGGCACCACAAAACGCCGGTGCGAACCGGCATCGAGACCACACCATGAACAAAATGATCGGATCTACCTTGCTAGCGGCGTCGCTGGCGACGGGGATGGCGGCCAGCGCGGCACAGGCGGACGCCGATGCACAGACCGGGGACGCGGGCGAGGTCGATCTGCCGACGTCCGCGACGCCCGGCAACCGCGCTGCCGAGCTTCCCTCGGGGCTCGGCGACTTCTGCTTCTTCGCACACCTGCCGCCCGCCGACCAGAAATACACGGTCGTCAGGAAACTGAAGGTGGGAAAAGGGACTTATGGCGGCGTCAGCGACATCCTGCCGAAGCTGGCCGAGAACGCGCGTATGCGCGGCGCGGATGCAATCATCGAATACGGCGGCGCACAACACTTCGGCTTCTGGCCATGGCGCATGGTCAGGCCCGTGGTACATGGTATTGCGGTGAAGTGGAACGCTTCGACGCCCGTCGATTGCGAAGCCGCGGGCGGCACCAAACTGAGCACGATACTGTCGACAAACCAGGCGCCGGAGAAGTAGCGCGAACTGCGCGAGGCGCCGCTGCACGCGCTACGGGCGCCCAA
Organism: Paraburkholderia sp. SARCC-3016; assembly: GCF_031119615.1. Lineage (NCBI taxonomy): Bacteria > Pseudomonadati > Pseudomonadota > Betaproteobacteria > Burkholderiales > Burkholderiaceae > Paraburkholderia > Paraburkholderia sp. SARCC-3016. Next base: position 162,555 of record NZ_JAVHZD010000008.1, read on the forward strand.
TCTTGCCCGTAGCGATGCCGATGAACCGTTACTGCACGCCCTGCCCTGCGAGGAAATCCTCGTAGTTCCCGCCGAAGTCGTTCAACGTGCCGTCGGTCTTCACTTCGATGATCCGGTTCGCGAGGCCGCTCACGAATTCGCGGTCGTGCGACACGAAGATCAGCGTGCCGTCGTACTTGTCGAGCGCGATCTGCAGCGACTCGATCGACTCCATGTCCATATGGTTCGTCGGCTCGTCCATCAGCAGCACGTTGTGGCGGCCAAGCATCAGCTTGCCCCAGATCATGCGGCCCTTTTCGCCGCCCGACAGCACCTTGACCGACTTGCGGATATCGTCCGCGTTGAACAGCAGGCGGCCGAGCGTGCCGCGCACCGACTGCTCGTCGTCGCCTTCCTTGCGGTACTGGTCGATCCACTCCATCAGCGTGACGTCGTTCGGAAATTCTTCGTAGGTATCTTGCGGCATGTAGCCAATGTTCGCGTTTTCCGCCCACTTCACCGAGCCGTGTTCGAGCGGCAGATTGCCGAGCAGCGAACGCAGCAGCGTGGTCTTGCCCGCGCCGTTCTCGCCGATGATCGCAATGCGCTCGCCCGGCTGCACGCTGATGCTGAAATTGCTGAAGATCGTGCGGTCGTACTTCTTCGTCATCTCCTCGCCGACCACCGCGATGTTGTGCAGTTTCTTCTCGTACTCGAAGCGGATAAACGGATTCTGCCGCGACGACGGCTTGAATTCCTCGATCTTGATCTTGTCGATCTGCTTGAGACGGCTCGTCGCCTGGCGCGCCTTCGACTTGTTCGCCGAGAAGCGCCGCACGAAGTCCTGCAAATCGGCGATGCGCTCCTTCGCCTTCGCGTTCGCCGCCTGCTGACGCTCGCGCGCCTGCGTGCTCGCGAGCATGTAGTCGTCGTAGTTGCCCGGATAAACCTTCAGCGTGCCGTAGTCCATGTCCGCCATATGCGTGCAGACCTGGTTCAGGAAGTGACGATCGTGCGAGATGATGATCATCGTCGAGTTGTACTCGTTCAGCACATCTTCGAGCCAGCGAATCGAGTTGATATCGAGGTTGTTGGTCGGCTCGTCGAGCAGCAGCACGTCCGGCTTCGAGAACAGCGCCTGCGCAAGCAGCACGCGCAGTTTCCAGCCCGGTGCGACATTGCTCATCGTGCCGCTATGCAGATCGAGCGCGATGCCGATGCCGAGCAGCAATTCGCCCGCACGCGCCTCGGCCGTGTAGCCGTCGTATTCGGCGAACTTCGCTTCGAGTTCGGCGGCGTGCATGTAGTCGTCGTCGGTTGCTTCGGGGTTCGCGTAGATCGCGTCGCGCTCGCTCATCGCGGCCCACATTTCGGTGTGGCCCATCATCACGACGTCGAGCACGCGCACGTCTTCATAGGCGAACTGGTCCTGGCGCAGCTTGCCGAGACGGATGTTCGGTTCGAGCATGACGTTGCCCGACGTGGGCTCGAGGTCGCCGCCGAGAATTTTCATGAACGTCGACTTGCCGCAGCCGTTCGCCCCGATCAGCCCGTAGCGGTTCCCTTCCCCGAATTTGACCGAGATGTTTTCGAAGAGAGGCTTCGGCCCGAATTGCATCGTGATATTGGCAGTAGACAGCACGGCGCGTACCTTTGAGATAGTGATCCGACCTGGATCGCTGAAAAACCGACTATTTTAGCAGCATATCGTGTCCCTCGGGCCGCCGGACACCTGCTCCGGGCCTGCTAACGCTGGCGCGTTCGCGCGCGGTCATAGCCATGCTGGAACACTTTCACGCCGTTTTCAACGGCGCTTGCCCGGTTGCAGCACGTCGACGAACGCGGAGAAATCGGCATCGGCAAGACCCATCGCCGCCGCCAGCCGCAACACCTGCTGCACGGTGCCCGCAACCGGCATCGGCGTGCCCGTTTCGTAGGCGGTCGCGGCAATCGTATCGACGTCCTTCTGGAACGTGCGCATGGCGCCGATCGGTGCGTCGCCGCTCGTCGTCATGCGCGGCACGAAGGTTTGCAGCAGCACCGAGTCCGCCCAGCCGCCCGCCAGCGCTTCGGTCAGACGCGCGGCGTCGATGCCGCTTCGCTGCGCGAGGCTCACCGCTTCGGCGATAGCCGCGACCGTCGCCGTGACGATCGACTGATTGCAGAGCTTCGCGGTCTGGCCCGCGCCCACGTCGCCCATATGCGTAACGCGCGCCGCGTAGGCGCGGATCGCGGGCGTCGCCGCTTCGACATCGGCGGCGGCGCCGCCCGCCATCACGGCAAGCGTGCCGGCGTTCGCGCCGGCCACGCCGCCCGACACCGGCGCGTCGACCCAGCCGACGCCGGCCGCGGCGGCCCGTTGCGCGAAACCGCGCGTCGCCGACGGCGCGATGCTCGAATGGTCGACGATGCGGCGCACCCGCGCGCCGCCTGCAGGCTTTTGCGCGGCTGTTACGATGCCGTGCTGCGGATCGAACACGACCTGCTCGACGGCCGCCGCATCCGATACGCAGAGGAAAATCAGCTCGGCCCGATCGGCCAGCGCGCCCGGTGCCGACGCGATCTGCGCGCCGTCCTTCGCGAGCGCTTGCGCCTTGTCGCGCGTGCGGTTCCAGACGTGGACCGTATGCCCCGCGCGCAGCAGATGCCGAATCATCGGGGCGCCCATCAAGCCCGGGCCGCAAAAACCCACTTCCATTATTTCGATTCCTCTTCGATCTGAACATGTTGCGAACGTTACCCGGCGCCCATCATAGCGCCGCGCACCGGCGTACGTGACGGCGCGGCCGCACATTGCGCCGCGCGTGGCGCATCGACGTGCGCCCGGGCACGTCGACTGCGCGCAAACCCGGGGCGTGCTCGTGAAGCGCGTTATCTATACTTTTTTCGACCCCAACCCGGAGGACCATCATGAGCGAGCACGTCTACAAGACCATCGAAATCACCGGCTCTTCGCAGAAATCGAGCGACGACGCGATTCGCTGTGCAATCGACAAGGCCTCGAAAACTTTGCGCAATCTGTGCTGGTTCCAGGTGATCGAGACGCGCGGGCATATCGACAACGGTCAGATCGCGCACTGGCAGGTCACGCTCAAAGTCGGTCTGCGGCTCGAAGACTGACGCATAAACGCTGCATCATCGCTGCGCATTGCTGAACCGCTGCGTCCGGACCCCGGGCGCAGTTCCGGCACGTCTTTGTCTGACGAATTCGTGGATTTCCGCGAATCGTCTGGTCGTTTCCCGCCCGCCGCCGCTCCCACCACTTTCTCCACCTTCGCTCGTCCGCCCAAGCACTCTTCCGATTGCGTTTAAAACGCCGCGCTGCCCGTCCGTCCAACGCTCTGAGCGCCACGCCTTTCGCGCTGCGGGAAAGCACTGCCTTGACGGCCTGTACCAACTATATTAAAAATCGTATACCCAAGCGTCACATCGATCAGCCTCGACATATATTCTGGAGAAGTCATGAGTCAGCAACGCGAGGCGATCGACACGTACCTCCTGCGCGTATTGCATACGCTACTGATGGAGCGCAGCGTCACGCGTGCGGCCGTCAAGCTCAACCAGTCGCAGCCGGCCATCAGCGCGGCATTGCGCCGTTTGCGCGACATTACCGGCGATCCGCTGCTGGTGCGCGGCAAGTCGGGCATGGTGCCGACCGAATACGGGCTGCGCCTGCTCGAACCGACACAGAACGCGCTGCGCGAAATCGAGCGCATCCGGTTCCAGCAGCAGAGTTTCGACCCTGCAACGTCGATCCGCTGCTATCGGATCGGCTGTCCCGACTACCTGAACGTGCTGTTCGTGCCGACCGTGGTCGAGCGGTTCCGGCAGGCGGCGCCGAACGCCCAGCTCGAATTTCACTCGCTCGGCCCCGCCTTCGACTACGAGCTCGCGCTCGAAGACGGCAAGCTCGACACCGTCGTCGGCAACTGGCCCGAGCCGCCCGAACAGCTGCATCTGTCGAATCTGTTCGTCGATCAAATCGTGTGCCTGATGAGCAATACGCATCCGTTCGCGAAGCGCGGCTCGATCACGCTCGACCAGTATCTGAACGCGCCGCACCTCGCGCCAACGCCGTATTCGGTCGGCCAGCGCGGCGCGATCGACGTGCATCTCGCGCGCGAACGGCTGAAGCGCCATGTCGTCGTCACGCTGCCTTACTTCAATCTCGCGCCGTATGTGCTGATCAAGTCCGATCTGATCTTCACGACGACGCGTCTGTTCGCCGACTACTACGCGAAGTTTCTGCCGTTGACGGTGATGGCCGCGCCGCTCGATTTCCCGCCGATGCAGTACTACCAGCTGTGGCACGAGCGCGTGCATTACTCCGACGAAGTGCGCTGGCTGCGCGGGCTCGTGGCCGAGGCGACGCGCACGCTCATCGATAAATAACGGGGGCGTCCGGCTTCGGGCGGCGCGGGTTATCGCGCCGCGTCGTACAACTGCTGCGCCAAGCGGTTATGCCGCTCGATCACGGGTCCCAGTTCGACGGTGGTCAGAACGCCGTCCTTCACGATCTGCCGGCCGCCTATCACGTTATGCGCGACCTGCGACGGCGCGCAGAACACGAGCGCCGCGACCGGGTCCGCCTGGGCGCCCGCAAACAGCGGCTGCCGCAGATCGAACGACACGAAGTCGGCCGCCATGCCCGGCGCGAGCGCGCCGATGTCGTCGCGGCCAAGCACCGTCGCGCCGCCCAGCGTTGCGATTTCGAGCGCCTCGCGTGCGGTCATCGCGTCGGGGCCGAAGCCGACGCGCTGCAACAGCAGCGCCTGCCGCACTTCGGCCACCATCTGCGCGCCGTCGTTCGATGCCGAACCATCGACGCCGAGCCCGACCGGCACGCCCGCGAGCCGCATCCGTTTGACCGGCGCGATGCCCGAGGCAAGCCGCATGTTCGAGCACGGGCAGTGCGCGACGCCGGTGCCCGTGCGCGCAAAGAGTTCGATGCCGGCGTCGTCGAGCTGCACACAATGCGCATGCCACACGTCGCGACCGACCCAGCCGAGGTCTTGCGCGTACTGGGCCGGCGTCATGCCGAACTTCTCGCGGCTATAGGCGACGTCGTTGACGTTCTCGGCCAGATGCGTGTGCAGCGACACGCCGTAGTGACGCGCGAGCGCCGCCGATTCACGCATCAGGTCGCGGCTCACCGAAAACGGCGAACACGGCGCGACGGCGATACGCAGCATCGCGTAGCGGCCGGCGTCGTGATATGTCTCGATCACGCGCTGGGTGTCTGCGAGGATCTGCGCTTCGCCTTCGACGACCTCGTCGGGCGGCAAGCCGCCATCGCGCCTGCCGACGCTCATGCTGCCGCGGCTTGCATGAAAACGCATGCCGATGCGACGCGCGGCTTCGATGCTGTGGTCGAGCCGGCAGCCGTTCGGAAACACGTACAGATGATCGCTCGACGTCGTGCAGCCGGACAGCAGCAGCTCCGCCATCGCGGCCAGCGTCGACACCTCGATCATCTCGGGCGTCAGATGCGCCCACACCTCGTAGAGGCTCGTCAGCCAGCCGAACAGCTCGGCATTCTGCGCGGCGGGCAAGGCGCGCGTGAGGCTCTGGTACATGTGGTGATGCGTGTTGACGAGCCCCGGTATCACGAGGTGGCCGCGCAGGTCGAGCACGTCGTCGGCCGTCTGCGGCAGATCGGCCGTCGCGCCGACCGCGACGATCCGGCCGTCTTCGATATAGAGGCCGGCGTCGCGCAGCTCGCGCCGCGCGTCGTCCATCGTGACCAGTACGGACGCGTGTTTGACCAGCATCGTCTTGCCGCGGATGTTGCGCTGCGTGTCAGTCATTCGTTTCCTCCTTGATCGGCGCTACCTTCGGCGGTCAAAATCGCGTTGGCAATGCGCTGCGCAGCGATAGTGGGATTCGTGGCGGCGATATAGTGGGCGGATGGGGCACGGACACGGACCGGAAGCGGACCGGAAGCGGACCGGAAGCGGCGCGCAACGCGCGTGTGTCCTTATGCGTCAGCCATTATCTTTCCTATCGCGGCCGCGCGGACCTCGCCAATGTTTCTACAATGCTTGTCACGGCGCTCGCTTGAATCCGCCGACGGGTATGTAGCCACTGACGTGGAGCCTCGATCCGCCGCATGGGAACCGGATCGGGCCGCTGCCGGAACCTCGCATTGACATAAGGAAAATCGCGAATGGGCAAGCTTACTACCCACGTGCTCGACACCGCGAACGGCCGTCCCGGCGCCGGCATCAAGGTCGAACTCTTCGCGCTGGCGGGCGACACGCGCCGCGCGCTCAAAACCGCCTCCACCAATCACGACGGCCGCTGCAACGAGCCGCTGCTCGAAGGCAGCGCGTTTGTCGCGGGCGAATACGAGCTCGTGTTTCACGCGGGCGACTATTTCGCGGCAACCGGCGCGCCGTTGCCGCAGCCGCGCTTCGTCGACCGGGTCGTGCTGCGCTTCGGCGTCTCGGATGCGGATGCGCATTACCACGTGCCGCTGCTCGTTTCGCCGTGGTCGTATAGCACGTACCGCGGCAGCTGAGTTGCAGCTGAGTTGCAGCTCAGTTCCAGCTCAGTTCCAGCTCAGTTTCAGCTCAGTTGCTCCGGAGTGGCAGTCGATCGGCAATCTGCCTGTCGAAATCGAAAACAACATCGCGCGCGCTGCTCGACGCATCCGATGCGGCCTATGCCGCGTAGCGCGATTCTCGCATCGGCGCGGTGCTTCGACCGGGTCTCTGCTCGCACCCGTGCGCTTCGAGCACCGCGCCCACGACGAACAGGAAGTGGAGGAGTTTCATGGAAGGCTTTATCACCGACTGGCTGAACCTCGCGATCCGCTGGTTCCATGTGATCGCGGCGATCGCATGGATCGGCGAATCGTTCTATTTCGTCGCCCTCGACAACAGCCTGAAGCCGCCGCAAGACCCGAGCCAGCGGCGCCGCGGTGTGTTCGGCGAACTGTGGCACGTACACGGCGGCGGCTTTTACAACATGCAGAAATACACGGTCGCGCCGCCCGAAATGCCCGACGACCTGCACTGGTCGAAATGGCCGTCGTATACGACCTGGCTGTCCGGTTTCGGGCTCTTCACGGTGCTCTATCTGCTGGCGCCGAACACGTATCTGATCGACCGCAACGTGCTCGATATGGGGCCGGTGGTCGCGATTTTCTCGGCGCTCGGGTTTCTCGCGGGCGGCTGGATCATCTACGACTCGCTGTGCCGGCTGCTCGGCAAGAACGATCGCCTGCTCGGCATCTGCGTGGCGCTCGTCGTGCTCATCGGCGCGTGGCTTGCGTGCCATATCTTCGCGGGCCGCGCCGCGTATCTGATCATGGGCGCGACGCTCGCAACGATCATGTCGGCAAACGTGTTCTTCGTGATCATTCCGGGCCAGCGCAAGATGGTCGACGCGATGCTCAAGGGCGATACGCCGAACCCGATCTACGGCAAGCGCGGCAAGCAGCGCTCGGTGCACAACACGTATTTTACGCTGCCCGTCGTGTTCGCGATGCTGTCGAATCACTACGCGATGACGTACACGCATCCGTACAACTGGGCCGTGCTCGCGGTCATCATGGCGGCCGGCGCGCTGATCCGGCAGTTCTTCGTGATGCGTCATCGTGGCCGGGTGCTCTGGTATCTGCCGCTTGGCGGCGTCGCGCTGATGGCGGCGGCGCTCGTCTGGACGATGCCCAAACGCGTCGTGCCGCAGGCCGAAGCGGCCAACGCGCCGAAGATCGTCGTGGCCGATATCGCGCCGATCCTTCAGCAACGCTGTGCCGCCTGTCACTCCGCGCATCCGACGCTGATGGGCAGTGCGCCCGCCGGCGTGATGTTCGACACGCCGGCCGAGATCTCGCAGAACGCGCAACGGATCTATCAGCAGGCGGTCACGCTGAAGGCGATGCCGCTGGGCAACGTCACGCATATGACCGATGACGAGCGGCAGAAGCTGGCGGCGTGGTTTCAGGGAGGAGCGTCGCAGTAGTTGCGGCGCGGGAACGGGAGCGTGGGCCGCGGCTTGCGCTTCGCGTTTGCAGCATCGATTGCGAAAAAGCGGTTTTGGGCTCACGCCCAAAACCGCTATTTTTATGGGAGCGGCCCGTCTATACGCGGCCGCCCATCAACATCGCTCACGCACGACGCTTAGCGCATCGTCGGTCAGCCACAAGGATTCGGGCAGGTCCTGCTCGTTCAGATTGCACCCCTCGCCGCCGCGATCGACGACGATAAAGTCGCTCACCTGGCCCAGCGCGATCAGCGGATGGTGCCACACACCCTTCGCGTAGTTCACGCCCTGCCATCCGCTTGTGACGAATGCGCGAATCGCCTGCGGATCGAGCGCGCCGGCCGGCGCCACCACGATCAGATACGGCTTTTCGTCGAACGGGATAAACGCCTGGCTGCCGAGCGGATGCCGCTCGAGCATCTTCACTTCGAACGGCAGCGTGCGCGGCTGTCCGCGAAACAGATTGACGAGCGTACGGCCGCCGGCGTCGTTCACGTCCACCTTCGCGAGATCGTGATAGCGGATCGTCGTGCCGAGATTGATCGGAATCTCTCTAGCACCTTCGAGTTCGATGACATCGCCGAACGGCGCGAAGACCTCGCGCGTCAGCGGTTCGATGGGCAGTGTCTTCATTGCATACCTATCCAGAATCGCGTCCAGCATCGTATCCCTCATTGCGTCGACCTGTTCGCGCATCACGCGAGCGTCCCCCACAGCCGCAGACGCGATACGCCGCCGTCGGGAATGATGTTGAAGCGCACATGCGTAATGGGGCCGAGCGCTTCCAGCTCGCTTTCGAAAAAGTGCTGCCTGTCCATCTGCAGCTTCTGCTCGCCGAGCAGCACCGGCCAGAACATCGCCTGCGTGACGAGCGAACTGTCGGTGCCGCCGGTCACATACGCGGCCTGAATCGAACAGCGGTCGGGGTAATTGCCCTTGAAGTGCGCGGTATCTACTTCGATCTTGCGAATCACGCCGGGCTGCGCGAGCGCGACGATGGCCCAGTCGTTGCCGGGCTCGCGGCGGCGCCGCGTTTCCCAGCCGTCGCCCATATTGACGCCGCGGCCCGGCATCAGAATCGTCGATGCGGCGCCGAAGTGCTGGTTGTTCGCACCGACCAGATACGCGCCGTTTTCCATCGCGGCCAGATCGAACAGCTCGGTGCGGCTCGCGCCTGCCCAGTCGACTTGCGGCTGTCCATAGATACGCAGGCGCGCGATGCCGCCGTCCGGATAGATGTTCACGCGCACGTGCGTGTACGCGTTCGTGTCGGTTACATCGAGATAATGGTGGGAGTTGCCTTGCAGCGTCGTCGATGGAACGATTTGCGTCCATTGCGTCGCCTCGTTCGGCGTGCCGTCGACCACGCGCGCCGCCTCCACCGATGCGGCAGGCGGGAAATTACCGGTGAAATGGCTCGTATCGAGGTCGAGCCCCTTGATCGCGCCGGGCCGCGCAAGCTTCACGATGCACCAGTCGTAGCCGGCCGTGCGCTTGCGCCGCGTTTCCCAGCCGTCCATCCATTTGCCGTGTTCGTCGTATTTGCCGGGAATGAACACGGCGGGCTCCGGATTCAGCATCCGGTCCTTCGGCGCAAAAAATTCGTCGCTTGCTTCGAGCGCCTGCGCACCCAGCCGCGGGTCCGCCAGATTCACATAGCGGCGCGTGAAGTCCGGTGCGTTGGGATCGAGAATCGGGAGTGCCATCGTCGTCTTCCTTTGATATCTGATGATGCGTACGGCCTGTACGCGTGCTTCGTGGGTGCGTGTTTGTGTGTGTGTTCGGGTGCGCGGACGGGTGTATGTCTTCAAACGCCGAGCAGATCGTCGAGTCTGAAACGCGCAATCCGATAGATCTGGTCGAGGCTCGCGCGCAGCTCATCCGCGCGACTGTTGTTCACGCGCGCTTCGAAGTTCGCGATGATGCCGTGCCGGTCGTAGCCGCGCACCGCGAGAATGAACGGGAATCCGAACTTTTCGCGGTACGCCGCGTTCAGCTGCAGCAAGTGGTCGAACTCTTCCTGCGTGCATTGGTCGAGACCTGCGCCGCTTTGCTCGCGCGTCGATTCGGCGGTCAGTTCGCCCCGCACCGCCGCCTTGCCCGCCAGTTCCGGGTGCGCATTGATCAGTGCGAGTTGCCGCGCCTCCCCGGCTGTTTCGACGATGCGCGACATCGCGCGATGCAGTTCGTCGATGCTCGCGAACGGGCGCATGCCGGCAGCGGCTTGCGCCACCCACGGCGAATGTTCGAAGATGCCCGACAGCGCGGCAACGAATGCATCGTCCGGAATGCGGTTCAGTTGATCGAACGTGTAATGCGTCGCTTTCATGCGGTCGCCCCGCGCGCCGGTTGCTGATACGGATGATGTTCGCGCCAGTGACGCGCGATGTCGATACGCCGCGTGACCCACACGCGATCGTGCTGTTCGATATGGTCGAGAAAGCGCTGCAGTGCGCGAAACCGGCCCGGTCGTCCGAGCAGCCGGCAATGCATGCCGATCGACATCATCTTCGGCGCTTCGTCGCCTTCTTCGTAAAGCACGTCGAAGGCGTCGCGCAGATACGTGAAGAAATGGTCGGCGGTGTTGTATCCCTGCGGCGTCGCAAACCGCATGTCGTTCGTGTCGAGCGTATAAGGGACGATCAGTTGCGGCACCGTGGCGCCGCCGGTTACGTCGACGTCCATCCAGAACGGCAGATCGTCGCCGTAGTAATCGGAGTCGTATAGAAAGCCGCCGTATTCGGCGACGAGCCGATGCGTGTTCGGACTGTCGCGGCCCGTGTACCAGCCGAGCGGCCGCTCGCCGGTCACGCGCTCGATCGCTGCCATGCCGAGACGCATATGTTCGGCTTCGCGCTCGGGCGGGAAGTCCTGATAGTGAATCCAGCGATACCCGTGGCAGGCGATTTCATGCCCAAGCTCGACGAATGCGCGCGCCGCTTCGGGGTTGCGCTCGATCGCCATGCCGACGCCGAATATGGTCAGCGGCAGGCCGCGCTTTTCGAACTCGCGCAGAATGCGCCACACGCCCGCGCGCGAACCGTATTCGTAGATCGACTCCATGCTCATATGGCGCGCCGGAAACGACGCGGCGCCGACGATTTCCGACAGGAACTGCTCCGATCCGGCGTCGCCGTGCAGGACGCAGTTCTCGCCGCCCTCTTCGTAATTGAGCACAAATTGCACGGCGACGCGGGCGCGCCCGGGCCAGTTTGCCTGCACCGGATGACGGCCGTAGCCGATCAGGTCGCGTGGATAGTTCGGATCGAGTGGCATGATTTGACGGAAAGCAGCAGTTGACGATGAGCACGCGGCGCGGCGCGATGCGGAGTCGATGTCACGGGTTCACATGCGCTCGGATACGCTGCATATGCTCGCACGCGGCGCGGCACGTCGAGCCAGTGTAGCGAAAACGCCGCGGTGCGCGCATACACGCGGACCCATAGTGCGGGTCAGACTCAGTGTATGTGCGGCGCGGCATCGTCGTGTGCGGGGATCGCTTTGTCGCCTGTCGTCGTGCCCGCCGTTGTGCTTGCAGACGCGCCCGACGCATGCGCCGAAAGCCCCGCGTTTACCCGCGTTCCGGCGGCGCGCAAATCGCCTTCAGTCGGGCTGAAGCGCGCGAACGCGCCGTCGTAGCGCTTCGCGAGCGGCCGCGCGTATTCGCCGCGCCTCGCCGTCGAAAGCCGCAGCGCAACCAGCGCTTCGACCCATTTGACGGCGGCGGTCACGCCCTCCACGACCGGCGCGCCAACCGCATCCTCGATCTGCGCGCACAAGTCGACCATGCCCGCGCAGCCGAGCACGATCGCGTCCGAGCCGTCTTCGTCGAGCGCGCGCCGGCATTCGTCGACGATGAGCCGGCACGCAGCCGAGCCCGGTTGATCGAGATCGAGCACGGCGACGTCGGTCGCGCGCACGTTGCGGCAAAAGCGCTTCATGCCATAGCGCTCGGCGAGATGCCACGCCATACCGCAGGTGCGCGACAGCGTCGTCACGACCGAAAAGCCCGGCGCGAGCACGCTTGCCGCATGCATCGCCGCCTCGGCAATGCCGATCACCGGGCCGCGCGCGACTTCGCGCGCCGCGTACAGCCCCGGATCACCAAAGCAGGCGATCACGTAGCCGTCGAAACCTTCGCGCTCGCCTGCCGCAACTTCGGCGAGCAGGCCCGGCGTCGCAAATGCCTCGTCGTAGTAGCCCTCGATCGAAGGCGGACCCATGGTCGGGCTGACCGCCACCACCTCGGTGCCCGGCGCGACGATGTTGCGTGCGCAACGACCCATTGCGTCGGTCATCCGCTGGGTCGTGTTCGGGTTGATCAGTCTGATACGCATGTCGACTCCTGTTGCTGCTCATGCAGGCGCTTTGCGTGGCAGCGTTTCCGGTTACCGCGCGCGGGTGGCCGCGCGCGCTCATTTGTGCGCAATCATGCGGTAGAACACCGCGCCCAGGGCTGCGCCGACGAACCATGAAAAATTCGCCAGTCCGCTCAACGCCGGCACCATCACGCAGAGCACCGCGATCAGCGCCGCCGGCAGCAACGCTGCAACCGCACGATAGTTGACGCCGTTGCGATACCAGTAGGCGCCCTGCTCCGACACCGTGTACAGATCGTCGAGCACGATCTTCTGACGCTTCACGAGGTAGTAGTCGACGATCAGCACGCCATACAGCGGTCCGATAAAGCTGCCGAGCACATCGAGCGTGTAGTGGATCACCGCGGGGTTGTTGAAGAGATTCCACGGCGTGATGAAAATCGATGCAACCGCTGCCAGCATGCCGCCCGCGCGCCAGCTGATCAGACGCGGCGCGACATTCGAAAAGTCGAATGCGGGCGACACGAAGTTCGCGACGATATTGATGCCGATCGTGGCAATCGTGAACGTCAGCGCACCGAGAATGACCGCGGTCGGATAGTCGATGCGGCCCACCGTTTCGACGGGATCGGTAATCAGTTCGCCGAACACCGGCAGCGTCGCGGCGGTCGTGATCACGGTCACGAGCGAGAACGCGAGGAAATTGACCGGCAAGCCCCAGAAATTGCCGCGCTTCACGCTGCGAAAGGTCTTGCCGTAGCGCGAGAAGTCGCCGAAGTTCAGCATGGGCCCCGAGAAATACGACACGACGAGCGAGATCGCCGTGATCATGACCGGCAGCACTTCCATGCCGTGATACTTCACGCCGCCGAGGTTGATACCGATGTTCTGCCAGCCCGCGCGCCACACCATATAACCGGCCAGGATAAACATCACGACATAGACGGCCGGGCCCGCGAAGTCGATGAACTTCTTGATCGTCTCCATGCCGTTCCAGAACACGAGCGCCTGCAGCACCCAAAGCAGCATGAAGCCGGCCCAACCGATCGCCGAGAGCCCCATAAAGCCGTGATGATGAACGTCCGCATACGGCGTCAGCTGCGGGAAGAACTTCAGCACGACGATCACGAGCGCACTCGACGCGAGAAACGTCTGAATGCCATACCACGCCACGGCGATCAAACCGCGAATCACAGCGGGCACATTCGCGCCGAGCACGCCGAACGTCGCGCGGCACGCGACCGGGTACGGCACGCCATTCTGCTGGCTCGGCTTCGCAATGAGGTTGCACAACACATTGACGAGCGTAATGCCGACGAGCAGCGCGATCAGCACCTGCCAGCTCGTCAAACCGAGCGCGAAGAGACTTCCCGCGAACACGTAACCGCCGACGCTATGCACGTCGGACATCCAGAACGCGAAGATGTTGTACGCACCCCAGGTTTGCTTGTGCAACGGCGCGAGATCTTCGTTGTACAGACGTTCGCTATAGCCGGCCGGCAGCATCGGATCGGCTTCCGGCGTGCCGGCGCTGCTGTTGTCTTCGTATGCGGGAATGCCCGGGTTGCCCGGGGATGCGCTGAACTGAGCCATGAACTCCTCCAAGGAATGGGGACCATCGGTCAAAAGCCTGGGTCAAAAGCCTGGGTCAAAAGCCCGGGTCAAAACCGATCAGCCTCTGCATCGTGCATGCCAGTCATGCGGCCGCCGGCGATTGCGTGGCGACCCATGTATTGCGCATGCGCTTTGCCGCGGTGTCTCCGTACTTGCGTACTTGTTTTACTGGCTTGGGCAGAATCCGCGGACTTCTGCCGCAAACCTTGCCGCGTGATGCATGCCGTCCTGCGCAGGCATGCACGTCGCGATCTTCGAGTTCGAATTCAGTGCAGCGCGCACCGCACATGAGCGCGCGTGCGCCGCTTGCGTCATCACGATGCGCGCGGGTTGGCGCGCGTGCCGAACACCTCGTGCAGATCGGCGGCACCGGTAGCCGGCCGGTCGAGCATCTTCAGTTCGACGCTCTGCAAATGGCTCGCCATCAATGCCGCGGCGCTTTTTGCATCGCCGGCGTCGATCGCGGCGAGTATCGCTTCATGGTCCTCGAACGAGCACGGGCTGCGTCCGAGCGATTCGTACAGTGCCGAAATCAAGGTTGAGCGCGCAACGAGTCCGCTCAGGCAGTCGCACAGCACCGTGTTGCCGGTGAGCGCGGCGAGTTCGGTATGAAACTCGCCCGAGAGTCTGATCCATGCGGGAAAGTCGCGCGTCTCGAATGCCTTGCGCTCGCGGCCGATCATCGAGCCGATCGACTTCAGACGCTTCATGCCATGCGCGCCCGCGCAGACCTTTTCGATGACCGCCATCTCGATGATGCGGCGCATCTCGAACACTTCATGCACCTCCTGCAGCGACGGGCTCGCGACGAATGCGCCGCGATTCGGCTCGAGGTCGACGAGCCGCTCGTTCGCCAGCAGCGCCAAAGCCTGCCGGATCGGTCCGCGTTTGACCTCGAACACATCGCATAGCTGTGCTTCCGTCAGCTTCGAGCCCGGTGCGAGGCGATGCTCGAGGATCGCCGAGCGAATGCGCTCGGCGATCGCTTCGGGCTTCAAACCATTCGACGGGATGGTGGACGTGTCGGACATGATCGGGCTGCGCTTATTGGGATGCATCTTAGGACGCCATTAAAAATTGTCAACGATTTTTACGGTCGATTTTTGACAATCTAAAGGACTCTACGTCAGCAATCGGCGCGACAGCCATACACGGATGGACCTGGCTGCGCAGGTGCGGTTAGGCGCAGGCTTACTTTAACGTGTGAGCGACGCGCCACATCGGCCGATTTTGTCAACAATATCGCGAGGCGAGTCCGCGGCAACCGGCTGAATAAGGTCAGGCGGGTATGCGGGACGAGAGAAGATGGCAAGGCGGCGCAAGCGGGTGCCCGGTGCGTGCAGCCCGCTACGCGTCAAAGCGACGACTTTGTGTTTTGGTACCGACTCCGCGCGGGTTCCGCGGCCTATTCGAGCGTCGGGTGTCCCGACACCGTGAGCCTGAAGCCATGGGCATCGGCTTGCAGGTGCGCCTCGGCGCCCACCGGCAACGTGACCATATCCGGAATATGGCCGAACGGGAGGCCCGTGATCACCGGGATCCCGACGACCGAGCGCACCTGCTCGATCATCGCGTACAGATCGTAGCCGTTGTCGTACTCGAACGGCTTGCCGCCCGAAAAGTCGCCGAGCACGAGCGCCTGCTGCCGCTCGAGTATGCCGGCCAGATGCAGTTGATAGATCGCCCGCTCGAGCCGGAACGGCTGCTCGTTGACGTCTTCGAGAAAAAGGATGCCGCCTTCGACCGGCGGCAGATAAGGTGTGCCGACGAGCGACGTGAGCACGGCGAGATTGCCGCCCCACAACGTGCCCGTGACGTCCGCCGACTGCGCCTGCGCAACGCTGCTCGCAATCGTGAAAGTCGGCGTGGAAAGCGCATGCCAGAAGTGCCGCATCGTGAACGAGCTGACCTCGGGCGCGCCGAAATCGACGACGAGCATCGGGCCGCCAAACGTCGTCAAGCCGCTTTGCGCAAGCAGCGCAAGCTGCACCGCAGTGAAGTCGCTATGGCCGACGAAGGCGATCGGCCGGTCCCGCAAACGGCGCTGCAAGCCGTCATAGTCGAGCCCGTGCAGCAAGCGGACCGCGCCATAACCGCCGCGCACGGCAAGCACGATGTCGGGCAGTTCGCGCGACGGGTCGGCGAGGCGATTGAGTTCGGCGGCCCGCTGCGCGTCGGTGCCGGCGAAGCGCTGGTAGCGCCGCTCGGTCGCGTGAATGTTTTCGACGTGATGGCCCTGCGCCCGTAACCGGTGCAGCGCGAGATGCAGCGCGGCGGGATCATGCGGGTAGCCCGAGGGGGCGACCAGTTCGATGGTGCGGTGCGCGTTCATGGCCGGCTTCGATTTGTTAGAGGATTGACGCGTTTGCGTTCGAGCGGAAAATCAACGTACGGCATTCGGTTGCGGAATTCAACGCGCGCGCTTCAAAGCGGCCAGCGCGTGCCGGGGTCCAGTTTCGCGCGTGCCTCGCGCGCGGCACGCCGCCGGTCCGCGAAAAACGACTTCAGCGCCGCCGCGCACTCTTCTTCGAGCACGCCGCCGACCACAACCGTGTGATGATTGAGCTGGCCATTCGCGAAGGCATCGACGACGCTGCCGCATGCGCCCGTTTTCGGATCGCGCGCGCCAAACACGACGCGTGCAATGCGCGCGTGCATGATCGCACCCGCACACATCAGACACGGCTCGAGCGTCACGAACAGTTCGCAGCCCGGCAGGCGGTAATTCTGCAGTCTGCCGGCGGCGGCCCGCAGCGCCGCCATCTCGGCATGCGCCGACGGATCGTGCGACCCGATCGGATGGTTGAAGCCCTTTGCGATCACCTCGTCGCCGCATACGAGCACCGCCCCGACCGGCACTTCGCCGGCCGCGCGCGCCTCTTCGGCTGCGGCTTGCGCGAGCCGCATGAAATAGCGGTCGCGCTCGGATGACGGTTCGGAGAACAAAGGTGTATCGAAGACCGATTCGAGAAATAAATTAAGGGGACGAATAGCGGGTTTCTGACTTTATCGCCAATTCGTCTTTCGATATAACAGATTTTTCGGCGGCGCCGAGCGTCGCAGCCGCGACTCGCCGGCGCGGCCGTGTGTTGCGCGAGGTCTGGTTGATTCGCATTCGCGGAAGGAATCCGCCGCGGCGGGGCTGTCAGGTCGCGTCGCCCATATCGACGCCGGCCGCGCGCTCAGACAGGCGCTCGGCGATCCGGCGGCAATATTCGCGCGGCACGAGCATCGGCCCGCCGCGCAGCGATTCGAGCGCCAGTTCGAGCGCGAGCATCTTTGCCTGCAGACCGCAGCGCGTCGCGCGGTCGCTGACCGCGGCGAGCTCGTCCTGCAAGCTATGCAGCGCCCGCAGTTGCTCCACGGCCGGCGGCACGAAACCGGCATTCTTCAGAATGCGGTTTGCGACTCGCACTTCCTCGGGGACCAACGGGTCGTCTTCGAAATTGAGCGGCGCGCCCGCGCCTGGCAATTCGTCGAATTCACCGCGCGCGGCTGCGGCGGCAATGCGTTGTTCGACTAGCGCATCAAGCAATTTCATGTGCAATCCACTACGTTGCGGCTCGGGCATTCTAACAGCACATCGCGCATATGTTTCGTCCGTAACATAGAGAAGACAGCTCAATTTAAGATTTTTCTAATTGGGTAGCGGTTCGGGCGTAGATATGGTTGAACATTTTCGGTAACCGAATATGCAGAGCCAAAACATATTGATGTGCGTCGGATTGCATATTTCCGTAATTTCTGCCGACCCGGCGCCCATTGCGAGGGGCCGTGCTTTGGCGTCGACACGCTCGCTATTGCGCGCTGCGCTCGGCGCCGTTGCGCTGTCGGTGGCGTTGTCCGGCTGCGGCACGTTCTGCGGATTCGCAGGCGGCAGCGGCAGCGGTTTCGGCGGCGGATGTTCGACCGGCGTGCGGTTCTAGCTCGTGGCCAGCGGCCAGCGCGCAAGCGCGACATGACGACCGCGGCCGAGCAGACTATGCACGAGCACGAAATCCCGCACTGTCCAGCCGATCATGTCTGGCAGCGGCTCGACGAAGCGGCGCCGCGCATCGGCCGGCGCGCGATAGCCAAGCGTGACATGCGGTGTGAACGGCACTCGTGTTCGCCCCGCAAATCCCGCGTGCTCGAGTGCTTTGCCCAAGGTCGAACGAAACTCCATCAGTGCGAGCGCGCCCTCGTGTGCGCGCAGCACGAGCGGCCTTCCACGAAAATCCTCGGCGCGATCGAATGCGACAGCGAACGCATTCGTTCTGACTGTCGATGCCGCACGAATTGCTCTTGCAACCATTGCTTGCGGCAAACCTCCGGCGTAGTTGCCAAGATGATGCAACGTCACGTGATAACGATCGGTTCCAGGCGGCGCCGGAATGCTCGGGCCGCGCTGCACGCCGCATACGTGATGCGCAATGCGTTCGATGCGTTGCGCGCTGCGCGTGTCGGGAAATAGCGCGAAAAACAGGCCGTCTGTCGGCAACGGTACGGCGTCGAATCCGGGCAATGAAAGTTGTACGTCAGCCATACTCGCGTGCTGTTCGGGTTGAGCGCGTTCACACGATACCGCGTCATGCTTCTGTCGGAAGCGGTTCGGGCAAACCCGCCGTTGTTTTATAAGGACTGGCTGACTAGCATGTCGTCTACCAGCCGCCTTGCTCAGAATGCGAGCGGCATCATCGGAGCGAGCGCGACGAGCCATGAGTCTTCTTGAACTCAGAGGCATTTCCAAGCACTTCGGGGCCATCCAGGCATTGACCGACGTCACGCTCGGTCTCGAGCCGGGCCAGGTCGTCGGCCTGATGGGCGACAACGGGGCCGGCAAATCCACCCTCGTCAAGGTTATCGCCGGCAACTTCCCACCCTCGCATGGCGAGATACGAATCGACGGCAAGCCTGTGCATTTCGGCAAGCCCGTCGATGCACGCGCGCAGGGAATCGAAGTCGTCTACCAGGATCTCGCGCTGTGCGACAACCTCACGGCGGCCGCCAATGTTTTTCTCGGCCGCGAGCCGCGCATCGGCTTCGGACCGATCCGTGTGCTCGATCACGCCGCCATGTACCGCCGCGCAGGAGAACTGTTCAAGGAGTTGAAGTCCGAGACGCGCCCGCGCGATCTCGTGCGGCAGATGTCGGGCGGGCAGCGGCAGGCCGTCGCGATCGCGCGCACGCGTCTGTCCGAAGCGCGGCTCGTCATCATGGACGAACCGACCGCGGCCATCAGCGTGCGCCAGGTGGCCGAAGTGCTCGAGCTGATCAAACGCCTTGCCGGGCACGGCATCGCCGTGATTCTGATCAGCCACCGGATGCCCGACGTGTTCTCGGTCGCCGACCGCGTCGTCGTGATGCGGCGCGGACGCAAGGTCGCGGACAAGCAGACCGCGGCGTCGTCGCCCGAGGAAGTGACGGGCCTGATCACGGGCGCCATCGCCGCCGCGTGAAGCATCGGAAGCACCCCGAACAACCCGTACCACCTGACTGAAGCACCCGAACCACCCGCACGGGAGACCCGAAATTGAACGATGCGCCGGAAAGGCCCAGTCCAATGCAGACCCTGCTTGACGATCCGCAATCGGCGAGAACGCATACGCGCTGGTCGGGACTGCTGGCAAGCCAGGTGTTCTGGGTCGTGCTCGCGACGATCGTCGCTTGCGTCGTGCTGTCGTTCGCCACGTCGAGCTTCGCGACGTCGCAAAATCTTTTCAACGTCACGCGCAACTTCGCATTCGTCGCGATCGTCGCGCTCGGCGCAATGGCCGTGATCGTCACGGGCGGCATCGATATTTCGGTGGGCTCGACGATCGGTCTGAGCGGCATCGTGCTGTCGGTCGTGATGAATGCGGGCTATCCGATCTGGGCCGGCATCGGCCTCGCGCTCCTGACGGCCGGCGCGGTCGGGCTCGTCAACGGCGTGCTGATCGCGTATCTGAACATGCAGCCGTTCGTCGTCACGCTTGGCATGCTAAGCGTGGGCCGCAGCCTCGCGCTCGTTATTTCGGGTAGCAGAACGATTTTCGATTTCGGACCGGACGGCAGCAAGCTCCTCAAACTCGGCGGCGGCTCGACCCTCGGCGTCGCCAATCCGGTGTGGTTTCTCGTCGTGCTCGCTGTGCTCTTCTGGTTCGCGTTTGCCTTCACGCGCTGGGGACGCTATGTATTCGCGGTCGGCGGCAACCGTCACGCGGCGAATCTGACCGGCGTGCCGGTGCGCCGCATTCTCTGCTCGGTTTACGTGCTCGGCGGTTTGATGGCGGGCGTCGCGGCCGTGCTCGAAGTCGGCTGGCTCGGCGCCGTCACGACGGGCCTCGGCACCGGCGACGAATTGCGTGTGATCGCCGCAACCGTGATCGGCGGCACCAACCTGATGGGCGGCATCGGCAGCGCGTTCGGCACGGTCGTCGGCGCGGCGCTTATCGAAGTGATCCGCAACAGCCTGATCCTGCTTGGCGTCGATTCGTTCTGGCAAGGGACGGTCGTCGGCTCTTTCATTATCGTCGCCGTGCTGTTCAACCGGCTCGGCGGCGAGCGGCAAAACGATTGACAAGTCTTCGCTGCGCGCCGTCCGCCTTCGCCGACGGCGCCACGCAAGGCGGAGCGACCGGTCGACGCGCGGAACTGCCGGGCGCAGGTGTGCAGGTTTTTCGAGCTGTTCGCCACACAAAACCGCAAGGTTCCGCAGACACGGCAGACCTCGCCACGGGCCTGCCTTGGGAAACGTTGTGAAAATTGTGCGAAGAGACACGGGCACCGCGACGCCGGCGCCGAACAGGAGGCAACAATGAAGAAAATGCTGATGTGTCTTGCTGCGATCACGGGCCTTGCCATGCTGGCCTCGCCGGTGTTCGCGGCCGACAAGACCCTGGCCCTCGTCGTGAAGGGTCTTGACAACCCCTACTTCGACCTCATGCATCAGGGATGCGAGCGCGCGAACAAGGAGCTCCACAAGCAAGGCTATAACTGCTACTACACCGGCCCCGCGACGGCGGCCGACGAAAGCGCGGAAGTGCAGATCATCGACGACCTGCTGACGAAGGGCGTCGCGGCGATTGCGATTTCGCCGTCGAACGCGCCGGCGATTGCCGAAGTGATCCGCCGCCGCAACACGAAAATTCCGATCATCACCGCCGATGCCGATCTGCTGCCGAAGGACGCGTCGTTGCGCAAGAGCTATGTCGGCACCGATAACTACGAGCTCGGTTTCAAGCTCGGCGAACAGTTGAAGCTGCTGTTGCCGAAGGGTGGAAATATCTGCCTCGTGATGGGCAACCCGGCCGCCGAAAACATCAACCAGCGTGCGCAAGGCACGCGCGACGCGCTGTCCGGCAAGAAGGGGATCGCCAAGCTGGCCGGCGAGAACAACTGGCGCGAGATCGGCGCGTGCCCGCTGTACGTGAACGACGACGCGGCCAAAGCGAACCAGATGATGCAGGACACGCTGACAGCCAACGCGACGGGCCTCGATGCCTTCGTGCTCGAGGGCGGCTGGCCGCTGTTTGCGCCGCAGGCGTATTCGCAGGTCGTGGCGCCGATTATGGATAAGATCGCAAGCGGCAAGTTCGCCATTGTGTCGGCCGACACGCTGGGACCGGAAATCCAGGCGTTAAAGGATCACAAGGTCAATGTGCTGGTCGGCCAGCGGCCCGAAGAGATGGGCTATCAGGCCGCGATGGTGATGCGCGATCTCGCTGAAGGGAAGTCGGTCAAGCCGGTGATTCATACGGGGCTCGATACCTGCACATGGAAGAACGCGGATACGTGTCTCAAGCATTGAGGGCGAAGTGCGTCCGATCGCCATGACGCCTGTGCAAGCCGGGGCCGCGGCGCCCCGGCTGCCGCGCTGGCGCGCATATGCGCGCCAGCGCGATGCAATTGCATGGCTTCGCTAGGCGAAATTTTTCGCAAGCGTCGATAGATAGTCTTCGATCGGCATCGATGCGCGCATCTCCATCAGATCCTTGCCGGTCTTGCCGACGAGCGTGCGGAACCGGCGGCTCCTGCCCGTCGCAAGCGCTTCGATCTCGTCGACGATCAGTTGCGGATCGTCGCGCAAGCTTTCGTCGCTCGACATCATCATTGCATTCACCTTGTCGATCAGTGGATCGTAGTCCCTGATCTCGCGGTGCGTACTGAACACTACTTTTTCGACGAAGCGGTTGCCTTTGAAACCGCCGGGCTCGACGAGATGAAGGTCGATATTGAACGGCTTGAGCTCGTAGTAGAGCCCTTCGATCAAACCTTCGAGCGCGAACTTCGACATGTTGTACAGCGAGCCGGTCGGCACCGCGGTCGTCACGCCCATAAACGAACTGAAGTTGATGAACCGGCCGCCTTTGCGCTCGCGAAAGTGCGGCAAAAACGCGCGGATGACGTTGATCGGTCCTCGCACGTTCACGGCAAACTGCCAGTCGATCGTGTGCTCTTCGGCAAATTCGAGCGGACCATACGAGCCCGCGCCCGCATTGTTGACGACGACATCGATCTGGCCGAACGCGTCGATTGCGGCTTCGGTCGCGGCGCGCGCCTGCGCCGGGTCGGTCACGTCGAGCTTGAAGAGGCGGATACGCTCGTGCTTTTGCAGTTCGGTCTCCTGCCCGGGGTCGCGCAGCGTCGCAGCGACGTTCCAGCCATGCCGCGCAAAATGGACCGCGGTGTGGCGACCGAGGCCACTGCTGGTGCCGGTGATGAATATCGATCTTGTCGTGAGCGCTCCTGTTTTCGCGTTCCGCTCGCACGCGATTGCGACCAAAAATAATTGACAGATTGATCTAAAATAGACAGCAAAAAAAGCGCGCACCGCTCGATGCGCGCCTATCACCCGAGACTGCGCAATGCCATCTGCGCGATATCGCGCAATACGTCTTTCGTTGCTCCGCCGCGAGCGGCCAGCTTGATGCCCGACAGCGTTGCACCCAAAAAATGCGCGGCGGCCCGCTCATCGACGTCGGCTGCGATTTCGCCGTCCGCTTTCGCCTTCGCGATGCAGCGCTCGAGCGCCGTGCGCAACGTATGGGCGGCGGTATCCGTCAGTGCGGTAATCTCGGGATCGGTGCGGCCGAACTCGCACACCGCATGCGTGCCGAGGCATGCACGCAACGGCCTGTCGACGAAATCGGCCAGCAGCTGTTCGATACCTTTGCGCGCGGACGCCGAGCGGTTCAGTATCCGCAGATGTTCCGACACGCTCTGCGCGATGTAGGTGCGCAACGCCTCGAGATACAAATTGCGCTTGTCGCCGAATGCGTTCTACAAACTCTGCCGGCTCAGATCCATCGCCGTCAGCAGGTCGTCCGTCGAGGTACCGGAATAGCCGTGCTCGGAGAAGGCGTCGATAGCCCGCTCCAATGCCTCGTCACGATCGAACAGTCTAGGTCTGGCCATGGGATTGAACGATTACAGATATAGATCGATCTGTCAATAACGAATCGCTTCGAACGCTCGCAACAGCGCGACTCGACAAGCGCGACTCGACACACGCGCCTCGACAAGCGTTCAGGATTCGGCGATCAGGAAAGGATGAATGACATGGGCTTCGCCGTGTGCCGGGCGGCGAAGCCCCTACTATTGCATCGATTCTTCAGGCACGGTCCAACCAGGCGCGTTCAATCGAGCGCATACGGTATTTGACCAGGGCATCCAATCCGCGCGCAGTTATCGCGAATCGGATGGCGCGGCGCCTAGCAGGTCTTCGATCATCACCGGCAGCTTGCGCACGCGCACGCCGGTTGCGTGATGAACCGCGTCGGTGATCGCGGCGGCAATGCCTGCGAGGCCGATCTCCGCGATGCCTCGCGCGCCGAGCTCGTTGAACACGGTGTCGGGGTAATCGAGGAAGGTCACATCGAGCTTCGGACTATCCGCGTGCGACGCGATGATGTAATCGGCGAGACTGCTGTTGATCGGCGCCCCACTCCTTTCGTCATACATCGTATGCTCGAACAGCGCCATGCCGACGCCCATCACGACCGCGCCTTCTATCTGGTTGCGCCCCGCTTGCGGATTGAGGATGCGTCCCGCGTCGATCACCGTGACCACGCGGCTTACGCGCAGTCGCGCAATCTCCGGCTGCCACGTCACTTCCGCGAAGTGCGCGCCGTATGAGTAGATCGAATATTTCTTTTTCAGCGGATCGTCGAAGCCGCCCTGCGCGTTGCCGGTGCCCGACGCCGCATACATTTTCGCCGCCTGCAGTATCGCGCCGTACGGCACGCCCGTTTCGGGCGCCGCGCCCTTGCGATGCACGCGGCCCGCGGTCAACGCCAGTTCTTCCGGCTTTGCCCCCTTGAATGGCGACTCCGCGCTGGCGCCTGCGCGTGCCAGCACGATGTCGACGGCCGCGCGCACCGCTTGCAGCACCGCGGGAATCACCGATGCCGTCGCAGCCGAACCGCCCGAGAGCGGTCCCAACGGCAGCATCGTGTCGCCGAGCTCGACGTCGATGCGATCGAGCGGCAAACCCGTCTGTGACGCAACCAGTTGCGCGAGGATCGTGTAAGTGCCCGTACCGATATCCTGCGTGCCGCACACGACGCGCGCCGTGCCGTCGGCCCGCAGATCCACCGACGCCTGCGCCGAGAAGCGGATGCCAGGCCACCCGCACGCGCCGACGCCCCAACCGAGCGTCAGCCCGTCGCGTTTCATCGACCCCACCGCGGCGGTGCGCTGCGCCCAGCCGAATCTATCGGCACCGGTGCGCAGGCACTCGGTCAGATGGCGTGACGAAAACGGCAGACCGGTGCTTTCGTCGACCTGAGGTTCGTTCTTCAGCCGCAACTCGACGGGATCGATGTTCAGTTCACGCGCGAGTTCGTTCATTGCCGATTCGAGCGCGTACAGGCCGGGAACTGCGCCGGGCCCGCGCATCGAAGTCGGCGATCCGACATGGCGTTTCACGAGGCCTGAAGCGACGCGCAGATTCGGCACGCTGTACAGGAACGGTGTGATCTCGCCGCAGGTTTCCTGGTAGTCGTCGGCGATCGCGGTATGGTTCAGATACTCGTGACGGATCGAAGTCAGCTTGCCGTCGCGGTCCGCCGACAGCCGCATGCGCTGCTGCGTCACGGGTCGATGGCCCACGTTCTGGAACATCATCTTGCGGCTCACGACGAGCTTGACCGGTCGCCCCGTATGCCGCGTCGCCGCGGCGGCAAGCAGCGAGTGCGGCCACATCCAGAGCTTTCCGCCGAAGCCCGAGCCGAGAAAGCGCGAGATCACGCGCACTTTCTCTTTGGGCAAACCGAGCATCTGCATCAGCGCGCCCTGATGGTTCGAGACCGCCTGACTCGTTTCATAGAACGTATAGCCTTCGCCGTCCCACTGCGCGACCGTCGCGTGCAGTTCGATCGGATTGTGCGTTTCGACCGGCGTTACGTACGTGGCGTCCAGTTTGACGGGGGCGCTGTCATAGGCCCGCGCCGCGTCGCCGCGTTCGCTTTCCACATGCGGATCGCCAAGGCTGCCGAGCTCGTCGCTCACGTCGTGTGCGGCGACCTCGTAGCCGACCTTCACGGCGACCGCGGCGGCGCTCGCGGCTTCGAACGTATCGGCGATCACCACCGCGACGTACTGGCCGTAGTAGCGGATCACATCGTCTTCGAAGGGCGGGCGCTGCTCGTCGACGTAGCCCGTATCGAGCGAATTGCCCGAAATCCGGTAGAAGCGGCCGATATTGCCGCGATGGAGCACGGCATGGACGCCCGGCATGTTCTGCGCGCTCGCGAATTCGAGCGACGTGATGCGTCCGCTCGCGATCGTGCTGCAAACCGGCACCGCGTATAGCAGTCCTGGCAGATCGACGTCCGATGTATACGTCGCCGCGCCGCTGACTTTCAGCCGTCCGTCGACGCGCGCCTGCGGCTGCCCGATCACGGACAGCGGGGTGTCACTCACGGTGGACATAATGAAGTCCTATCGAAAATCAATCGTTGCGAGTCGCCTGCGCGAGCGCGTGCACGATGCACCTGCGCGCAAGCTCGACCTTGAATCCGTTCTGGCTTTGCGGCCGCGCGCCGGCGAGTGCTGCATCCGCGGCCCGCTCGAACGTCGCGGCATCGGGCGTCGCGCCGGCGAGCACAGCCTCGGCTTCGGTCGCATGCCATGGTTTCGTCCCGACTCCGCCCAACGCGAGGCGCGCATGCTCGATACGGCCATCGCTCACCTTCAGCACGACAGCGGCGGACACGAGCGCGAACTCGTAAGATGCGCGATCGCGCAGCTTCAGATAGAGCGAACGGCTTGCGTCGGGCGGCGGTGGCAAGGTGACGTGCGTGATCAGATCCCCAGCCTCGAGCACGGTCTCGCGTTGCGGCGTCGTGCCGGGCAACACGAAGAACGAGTCGATCGCGATTCGGCGCGAGCCTTTCGTGCCTTCGACGTGGATCGTTGCATCGAGTGCGGTCAGCGCGACGTTCATGTCGGAGGGATTGCTTGCGATGCATGCGTCGCTGACGCCAAGAATCGCCATCGTGCGGTTGAAGCCGCCGATCGCGGCGCAGCCCGAACCGGGCGTGCGCTTGTTGCACGGCATCGTGGTATCGCGAAAGTAGACGCAACGCGTGCGCTGCAGCAGGTTGCCGCCCGTCGTCGCCATATTGCGCAACTGCGCCGATGCCCCGGCCAGCAAGGCCTGCGACAGCACCGCATAGCGCTCGCGGATCAGCGCATGCGTGGCGAGATCCGCATTGCGCACCATGGCGCCGATCTTGACGCCGCCGTCGGGCGTGGCCTCGATCTGATCGAACGGCAGGCGGCTGATGTCGATCACGCGGCCCGGACACTCCACATTCAGTTTCATCAGATCAAGCAGTGTCGTGCCGCCCGCGAGGAAGCGCACCTGCGCACCGTGCTCCGTGTCCGACGAGGTTGCCGCCGCAGCGATGGCCTCGTGCACATTGCTCGCGCGCGAGAGCTGGAAGAGTTCCATGGCGGTCTCCTCAGGATTTCTCGCGCACGCGCTGGATCGCCGTGACGATGTTCTGATAGGCGCCGCAGCGGCACAGGTTGCCGCTCATCGCTTCGCGCACGTCGGCGTCGGCGGGCCCGATCGGTTCGTCGAGCAATGCCACGGCCGACATGATTTGCCCCGACGTGCAGTAGCCGCACTGGTAACTGTCGCATTCGACAAACGCCTGCTGCATCGGATGCAGCGCGTCGGGACTGCCGAGTCCTTCGATCGTCGCGATCTCGTCGCCTGCGTGCGTGCCCGCCAGCGACAGGCACGCATTGACGCGCCGCCCGTTCACATGGACGGTGCAGGCGCCGCATTGACCGTGATCGCAACCTTTCTTCGTACCGGTCAGATGCAGGTGTTCGCGCAACGCGTCCAGCAAGGTGGTACGGGGGTCGAGCGCTAACGACCAGGTTTCGCCGTTCACCTTCAGTTCGACGGCAATGGTGGGGGACGATGGAGTGGTGACGCCGGGGGATTTGCTGTCGCGGCGCTCATCGACGGTTTGATTCGCCGAGGCGGACTGACGAGGCGCAGTATGGTGCATCGAGCTGACTCCTTTGAGAGGGCAGACGCAGGAACGACCGGGTGCCGGGTAGCGCCGCACCGTTATGGACAGCGCGAACGATCGCCATTGAGGATCATGCGGCAACGATCATGCGGCGGCGGTTCGCGCGCATCCGGCTTGGATCGGCTGAGCGCGAGTTGCACCGGTCGATGCAAGCGAAAAGTATAGGTCGCGGTTTGCAGTTGTGCCGGTTGTTTGTCGACGGCCTGCATGCACGGTGGCTAACGCGATCGCTTCGTCAAGGAGAGCAAACGGAATGCCTGACTCGATGAAAAACATGGGGCGGTCTTGCGCGTTGACGCAAGACCGCCCCATTGCGGTGGGAAGCGTTCAGACTTCCACGAACCTGACGCTTAACGCGTGCCGGCGGCCAGCGTCATTTTGTGCGGCGGGATGCTCGCCGCGGCGACAGCGGAGCCGGGCACCGGCGGATTGAGCGACGACAGCGCCGCGATGATCGACTGGATCGCCGCCTGCCCCCCAATCTGAGGAGGGGTGGGACCGCTCGGCGCCGAAGTCGAGGACGACACGACCTGGTTTTGTGCGTTGAACGTCTCCACCGTCTGCGAGACCTCCTTTCCGCTCGCGTCGTAGTTGAGCGCCTCGACGACTACCTCGCCGTTCGACAACTGGGTTCGCACCGTCGCGAGATTGCCCTGTGCATTGAAATTTTCCTGCATCGCCTTGACGCCGCTCGGAAGGCCGCTGCCGCCGAGCATATTGAACTGGACGCGGCCGTCGTTGAACACGTTGATCGTCTCCTCGATCTGGCCTGACAGGCCCGGCCCGGAAAATTCCCGCACCGATACCAGTTCGCCCGGCGGCAGGCCGGCCAGTTCAAACTGGTAAGTATCGCCGGTCTTCGTCACGGCCGTGCCCGACGTCGCGCTACCGGTGCCGTTCGCACCCGTAAACTTGATATCGAGCGACGCCAGTTGGTCGCCCACATTTCCCGCGCCGAACACGGTGCCGATCTGGCCGATCTCCGCGAGGATCTGCGGGTCGGCGATGAACACATCGGAACCCCCTGCACGGAAGTCGACGACCTGCTCGAGCAACGTCCCCTGACCGTCCGGTTTCGAGAATTCACGAATGACCGGATCCGATTCGGCTGCCGTGCCCTGCGGAAGCAACACGACAGAGGTGCCGTCGGACTGGTTGATTATCTGCTCGGGCTTTGACGATGCTTGGGCCGTGCTTTGCAGTACGCTTTGCGTTTCGTTCATCTTGCGCTCCAGAATAAAAGGAAAGACAAATCCAGGATATTTGAAAGTGCATTTGTTAATTGACACAGGAAATATCCGGAAAATGATCACGCAATCAGGTCGTTTCTTCCTGCGCGAAAGGCCGCCGCCGATCGGGCGCGATCTATATTCAAACACCCGTACCGAGGCTGATATTCCTGCGCATCCGTTCAAATTAATTCCGGGTCAAGATGTTTTAATCCGGATCAATTCATTAGCGTTTATTCCGGGTCGGCATTTAATTCGACATGCAATTATTATTCGACATGCGCGAATTGATTTCGTATTCCGGGTATGGCGAAATGCACCGCGAAGCAATGCGCATTCGCGTGCTGCGGCTCACTCGCCTGGCAGACTCCACATGCCGATTTCGCCGAGCTTGGCGGCCAGTTGCAGCCGCGCGGAACGCCAGTCGGTCAGCGCCTCGATGCGCTGCCGTTTCGCGCCAGCGAGCGCGGTCTGCGCGTTGAGCAGTTCGAGGATGCTGCCGACGCCCACCGTATAACGATGCTCGGCCGCCGCGTACGAGCGGTTCGAGATATCGAGCAGCATCGCGCTGTTATCGAGGTTGTGCGTCGCCGTCTGCAACGCCTGGTAACTGGTCCAGACGTCGAGACCGACCTGCTGCCGCGTTGCGTCGAGCATATCGTTCTCGAGTTCGGCTTTTGCCTCTTCTTCGCGCACCTGATACGTCTTCATGAAGCCCGAAAAGATCGGGATCGTGACCTGAAAACCCACGTACCATTCGCTTCCCGTCGTCGGCAGTTGCGGCTGCCCGACTTCGAAGCTGGTCGGCTCGTTGTTCCGGCTGTACCGCGCGACCAGACTCACGCTCGGCAGCCCTTCAGCGCGCGTCTGTCTGATCTTTGCACGTTCGGCTTCGACGCGTGCCTCGGCTGCCCGGATGCTCGGATGCGTGCGCTTCGCCTCGTCGATCAGGTCGGCGATCGATCCGTTGAACGCCTGATCGGGCAGCACGCCCTCCCCGACGTCGGGCAAGCTGATCGGCGCATCGGGATCGAGGTTCATATCGCTCGCCAGCACACCGAGCGCGTCCTGCCGGTCGCGTTGCGCTTTTGCGAGATTCACGACCGCCTGCGCATGGTCGGTCTGAGCCTGCAGCTGATCCGTGATCGGCGCGATGCCCTTGTCCGCACGCGCGGTCGCGGCCTGTACGCTGTCGTTCGCGGTCTGTTCGATCTGCTGCGCGGCGACAAACGCGCCCTGCGCGGCCTGCGCCGCGTAGTAGTCTTTCGCGACTTTCGCAAAGGTCGCTTCGAGCACCGCCTGCTGGTTCGCCTGCGCGGCCTCGAGCAACTCGGTCGCGCTCTTCAGCGCCGCCTCGCGCCCGCCGAAGTCGTAGAGCACCCAGCTCAGCGACACGCTTTCGGTCCGCAGGAAGTTGTGAAAGTTCGAATTGAATTGCGGCAGGTTGTCGATGTCGGTCTTCTGATCGTCGCGCACGCCCTGCCAGCTCCCGCTGATGTTCGGCAAGTACGCGGCACGTCCCTGCCCCACGCGCGCGGCCTCGAGCTTGACCTGGCCCCAGGCCTCGCGCGTCCTCGGGTCGTTGCACAGCGCCCGTTCGACGGCATCCTGCAAAGGCAGCGGGCTCGGCAGTGCGCCGAATACGCAGATTCCCGAGGACCCGTCGCCGAGCATCTGCGCCGCGGCCGTCGGCGGCACGGCCGTACCGGTGCGCAACGGATCGAAAGCCCAGGCGGCATGCGATCCGCACGACATCCATAGCGCGAGCGCGCCCCATCGCCGTATCGATATGCGCAACTTCGACCTACCGTTCACGCAAGCTCTCCTCGCCCGTCTCGATGACGGGATCGAGAAAGTACTGCGCGACACTGCGCTTGCCCGTATGAATCTCGGCCGTCACTTCCATGCCGGGCGTCAAACGAACCCAGGCGCCGTTGGTGCGAATCCGGTTCGTCGGCACGCGTACGTGCGTCACGAACATCAGGCCGTGCCGCCGGTCCTGAACCGCATCGTTCGACACCGACACGACGGTCCCCTTCAGATAGCCGAAGCGCGTATATGGAAACGCCTTGACCTTCACGAGCGCGGTTTGTCCGGGGCGAACGAAGCCGATATCCTTGTTCTCGATGTTGGCCTCGACTTCGAGCGTATCGTCCGGCACGATTTCCATGACCGGCTGCGCGGCGGTCGCGACACCGCCGAGCGTGTGCACCGAAAGCTGCTGCACCGTGCCGGCAACGGGCGCCGTCAGGCTCAGCAGCTTCTGGCGCGTATCGGCCTTGGTCTCGTCATTGCGGCTCTGGTTGTATTGCTGCATCGCCTTGTCGAGTTCGTCGAGCTGTTTGCTGCGAAACGCAGACGTAATCGATGCGATATCGGCGCGCTGCTCTTCGACCGCGGCCATCAACTCCTGCGAGCCGCTCTCGCGCGCCGCAAGATCGTGCTCCGCGTCGAGCGCGGCTTGCTCTTTGGTCAGATAGTCGGTTTGCGCGACGTATTTATCGGCTGCGAGCGCGCGATATTCGTTCGCCTGCTGGCGTGCGAGCGGCGCCGTCGCCGAAAGTTTGCCGATTTCGACGCGGATCGTCGCGAGTTCCGCCTCGCGCTTGCGAAGCTCGGCCTGCGATGCGACGAGCTTGTCCTGATACTCGCGATACAGGCCGTCCGCGAAATGCTGCGCCTGCGCCTGCTGCGCCGCCGACGCGCCGTCGACGCGCGGCACGAGCGGCGCATGCGCGCCGAGTTGGGCGCCGAGCAAGGCGCGCGAGCGCGCGGCCGCGAGCGCCGCGTCGATGCGCGAGGCCCGCGCATTGTCGGAATCGGCCGCGGCCTGGGTCGCGTCGAGTTGCATGAGCAACTGGCCGGCCGCGACGCGCTGGCCGTCTTCGACGAGAATGCGGCGCACGACGCCCGTGATCGCGGGCTGGATGATCTTGACGCGCTCGCCCGGAATCAGCTTGCCTTGCGCAACGGCGACGATATCGAGCCTGCCGAAAAAGGCGAGCAGAAGCGCCAGTGCGGCGAGCACGACTAGTATGCGCATCGCCCAGCGCGGCGCCGGGTGCACCGGCGTTTCGACAAGCTCGAGGTTGGCGGGCAGGAACGCACGCTCATAAGGAAGGCTTGCTTCACCGTCGAACTGTGCGCGCATCGACCACGCGGCACGAAACACGGCGCCATAGCTGCGCAGCAAATCGCCGAACGCCTGCAAGCGGATAAAGTTCATGATCGGACGCGCCGCATCAGCTGTTTTGGAGCGAGACCAGATGGGCGTAGTAGCCGCCCTGCGCAAGCAACGCCTCATGCGCGCCGCGCTCGACGATGCGGCCATGGTCCATCGCGACGATATGGTTCGCATGCCTGACCGAAGACAGACGGTGCGCGATGATGATCACGGTGCGGCCCTCGCAGATCGCGCGCATGTTCTGCTGGATGATGCGTTCGGTCTCGAAGTCGAGTGCGCTCGTCGCTTCGTCGAAGATCAGGATGCGCGGATCGGTCAACAGCGCGCGCGCGATCGCGATGCGCTGGCGTTGACCGCCCGACAGGTTTGCACCGTGCTCGCCGACCACCGTGTCGTAGCCCTCGGGCAGCTCGGAGATAAAGCCATGCGCGCCGGCGAGCCGTGCCGCGTAGACGACGCGATCGAGCGACGTGCCCGGATCGGTCACGGCGATGTTCTCGCGGACCGAGCGGTTGAAGAGCAGGTTTTCCTGGAGCACGACGCCGATCTGGCGGCGCAGCCAGGCGGGATCGACGAGCGCGAGATCGATACCGTCGATACGCACCTGGCCCGCCTCGGGCATATACAACCGCTGCAGCAGTTTGGTCAGCGTGCTCTTGCCCGAGCCCGAACGGCCCACGATGCCGACCACTTCGCCCGCGCGAATCTCGAGCGAGATATCGTGGAGCACCGGCGCGCCGTCGGGGCGGTAGCGAAATCGAACGCCCTGGAAGCTGATATGGCCTTTGATCGCCGGCAAAGCCTGGCGGCTCGGCGGCAGTTCAGTGCGCGTATTGAGCACGTCGCCGAGGCGCGCCATCGAGATGCCGATCTGCTGAAAGTCCTGCCAGAGCTGAGCAAGCCGCAGCACGGGCGCAACGACGCGCTCGGACATCATATTGAACGCAACGAGTTCGCCGACCGACAATTTGCCTTCTATCACTAGCCGCGCGCCGAAAAACAGCGACAGCAGATTCACGAGCTTGCCGATCAGCTGGATCAGTTGCTGCCCGATATTGCCGAGCGTGCTGACGCGAAATCCGGCCGCCACATACGCGGCGAGCTGAGTATCCCAGCGCCGCGTGAATTGCGGCTCCACCGCCATCGCCTTGACGGTTTCGGCACCCGACACGGTCTCCACGAGGAACGCCTGGCTATCCGCGCCGCGCGCGAATTTCTCGTCCAGACGTGCGCGCAGCAGCGGATTGAACGTCAACGAGACGCACGCGTAGACCGGCAGCGACACGACGACGATCAACGTGAGCGGCACGCTATAGACAAACATGACGCACAGAAAAACGATCGAGAAAAACAGGTCGATCACAGCCGTCAGCGCCTGTCCCGTCAGAAAGTTGCGGATGTTTTCGAGTTCGCGCACCCGCGCGACGGTGTCGCCGACGCGCCGCACCGCGAAATATGCAAGCGGCAACGCAAGCAGATGCCGGAACAGCCGCGCGCCGAGTTCGACGTCGATGCGATTGGCCGTATGAGAGAACACATAGTTGCGCAGCCCGGTCAGCAGCACCTCGACAACCGAACTCACAAGCAAGGCGATGCACACCACGTTCAAGGTGTTGAATGCGCGGTTCACGAGCACCTTGTCCATCACCACCTGGAACATCAGCGGCCAGACGAGCCCGAACAGCTGCAGCACCGCGGAAACCAGCAGCACTTCGAGCAGCAGACGCCGGTACTTGACGACCGCGGGAATGAACCACGAAAAGTCGAAGCGCGCCATGTCGCCGGCGAGCGACGCGCGCGAGGCGAAGACAAGCATCTCGCCGCCGCAGCGCGCGAAGACGGTTTTGCGCACGATCATGGTCGGGGCGCTCGCGCCCGCTTCCAGTATCAATGCCTTTTCGCCATCGCAACCCGCGACGATGAAATGCTCGCCGTCCTTGTCGAGCGCGAGCGCGGGAAGGGGCGTCTTCGCAAGACGCTCCTCCGCTACGCGAACCTTGCGCGTCTTCAGTCCTAGCGAGCGTGCCGACAGCACGAGGTCGCGGTCGTCAAAGCGCGTGGACTTGCCGCCCGCCGCGTGCCGAAGCTGCTCCGCTTCCGCCGGCAGCCCATGAAAGCCCGCAATCACGACTAACGCCGCGAGCCCAGGGTCGATCCTGGAGTTCGGAGAAACGTGCAGCTGCTCGGCTTGATCCATAGGCTTGGAACTCCGCGGGCGCGCAGTCAATGGAGCCGCCCCGGGAGAGAGACGACGTCCGCATCCGCGCTATATCGGCACTGGCTATCAGCGACAAAACACCTGTCACGGCGCCGCTATTCCGCAGACGGATAGTTGCGATATGTCATCGGCACGCCACGGATCGATGAACGAATTCGAATGGAGCCGATCGGCAACAGCAAGGAAACGCCGACGATGGCGCAGCCGATGATGACTGCCGCTACTGCGAACCACGCAGCAGCCCGAGCCTCACGAGACTTTCGGCAGTGGCAACGATAGCGTCCTCGCGCGAGCGCGGCGACCAGCCGAGCAGGCGCATGGCCTTTTCACTGGTAGCGTTCAGGACCAGGCCCAGCAATGGCACGGCCCCTCTCAACGCCGGATCTTTGAGCGCGCCCAGACGCACGACCGCGTTCGGCAGCACCCGCGTCGATACGTTGTCGGCCGCCGGTCCCATGCGTTGTTTCAACACCTTGGCGAGGTCGGCCAGCCACATACTCTCGCCGGCAATCGCGAGAAAACGTTCGCCGCGGGCAGCTTCGTGTGTCATCGCACGCAGATGCAGGTCGGCCACATCGCGCACATCGACAAAGCCCGAATTGAGTTTGGGGTTGCCCGGTTGGCCGTCGAGCATGTTCTTGACGAGGCGGATCGAATGCGAATAGTCAGCGCCAAGCACCGGCCCGAGCACGGTGACTGGATTGATGGCCGACAGTTCGAGGCCCTGCCCTTCGCGTGCGACGAAGTCCCACGCCGCGCGCTCCGACAATGTCTTGGATTTCTGATAAGGCCAGACATGCTTGCTGGTCAGGTCGCTCCAGTCGGTCTCGTTGAAAGGCCGCGTCATTGGCCCGTGGCCCGCGCAAATCGCGCCAAAGGCGGAGGTCAACACGACGCGCCTGATCCCGGCATCGCGCGCGGCGCGCAGCACCCGCAAGTTGCCGTCGACCGCGGGCCTCGTCCATTCTTCATCGCTCGTTTGATTGCCTGTCGGTGTCGGTGAGGCTCCGTGCATCACGTATGTGCAACCGGCGGCAGCCTCGGCCCACCCTTCGTCCCTTCCCAGATCGGCCGCGACGAATGACAGGCGTTCGCCCGCTTCGACGCCGCCTGTCCTGAGGTTTGCGCGTACCTCGGCTTCGCGCGCGAGCGAACGCACTGTGGTTCGCACGCGGTAGCCATCGTTCAGCAGCGCCAGCATGCAGTGCTGCGCAATAAACCCGGTTCCGCCAGTGACAAGAACCTGTACGTCTTTGTTGCTCATATTGATTTCCCGAATGACCGTTATGAATTCGTCATCACGGAGGTTAAGCGCCGGCACCCGGATTGTTAATGCTTGCCAGTGCGATTTGCTTGCGCGATAGTACGAACATGAATGCCGATCCGTTTTCCGACATCCTCAAGTTCACCCATGCCGAATCGCTGGTGACCGGCGGTTTTACTGCCGGCGGCGCGTGGGCCATCCGTTTTCCGGCGCCGGACAAGATCAAGTTCTTTGCGGTGGTGAAAGGCACCTGCTGGGTTCGCATCGAGGGAGAAGCAGAGCCGATCCATTTCGGCACCGGAGACGTCGGACTGCTGTCGGCGAAGCGTGCTTTTGTTCTGGCCAGCGCTCCCGATGTCGCGCCCGTCGAGGCGATGAGCGTGTTTTCCGGCGCCGGCAGATCGACGGCCGTCCTCGGCGACGGCAACGACTTCGCCCACATCGGTGGCCATGTCCTGCTCGATCCGACGAGCGGCCGGTTACTGGCCGACGTGCTGCCGCCGTGGATCCATGTGTCCGCTGCGTCGCCGCAGGCGATCACCTTCCGGTGGCTGCTCGATCATCTCGTCGAGGAGCGCGGGTCCGATCTGCCCGGAGCACAACTCGTCTCGGCTCAGCTCTCGCAACTGCTGTTCATCCAGATTCTGCGAGCGCACCTGAAAACGTCCGACCCGATGTCGGCCGGGTGGCTGCGGGCGTTGCGGGATCCGCGCATCGCTCCGGCGCTGCGGCTCATGCACGGCGATCCCGCGCGGTCCTGGCATCTCGATGAGCTCGCCAAGGCATGCGCCATGTCGAGGACGACATTCGCTTTTCACTTCAGGAAGACTGCAGGCATCGCGCCGCTGACCTATCTGACCGAATGGCGCATGCGGCTTGCCGAGCGCGCATTGCGGGAAGGCGACGCGCCGGTGGCAGTGATTGCCCAATCGCTCGGCTATACGTCCGAGAGCGCGTTTAGTCACGCCTTCAAACGGATCACCGGCAGTTCGCCGAAGACATTTCGGCATGCCGAACGAATGTCGGGAACGCGTGTCGCCGAGGACGGGATCAGGGGAGCAGCGCCCGACGAAGTGCCGTCCGTCGAGGTTGTCTAGTCGGGGGCGTTGGGGCGATGCCGCGATGGGTGTCGGGCAGGCGAGCTCGATCGGGATCGATGTTAGCCGTCAGGATGCGTGCCTTGGCATCGGTTGGGGTGGGATCGAGATCATAGGCCGCACCGGTGGAAAAATGTATCGTTCCGAGGTTTAATACTCCAACCCCTCTTCGTTAACGGCTGCTTAATGATCGAACTGGATGACATGCGACTGTTTCGCGCCTTGGGCGCGTCACAATCCCTCGCCGCGGCGGCCCGAATATTGAATCTCACCCCGCCCGCCGTCACAGTGCGTTTGCAGCGTATCGAAGAACGCATGGGCGTTCGATTGGTCACGCGCGAGGCAAGGGGCATCTCGCTCACCCAGGAGGGCCAGCAACTGGTTCAGGAAGCGATCGAAATCCTCGAGCGAATCGAGTCGATTCCGTCACGCGTCTCCGGCGAGACGGCCGGCGTCGGCGGTCATTTGCGCGTGGTCGCTCCATTTGGCTTTGGGCGCGCACATGTCGCGCCGCTGATTCGCGATCTGCATCGCTCGCATCCGAATCTCGCGATTTCGCTGATCCTCTCCGACAGTCCGCTCACGGCGGCGGCGGGTGCCGATGTGGTCGTGTCCATCGGCAACCTCAAAGGGTCGTCGTGGGTCGGACACTACCTCGCTCCGAACGAGCGTTTTCTGTGCGCAAGTCCGTCCCTCGCGCGCCGCCTGTCGAAGCTCGAACATCCATCGGAACTCACGCAGTACGAATGGCTAACGTTGCGCGAGAACGACGAAGACGTGACCCGCCTGCGCTTCATGCAACCCGACGCCGACGGCAAACGCGGCGGCAAATCGGTCACGATCCGGCTGGACGGCGCCTTGTCGTCGAACGACGGTACAGTCGTCAGCGACTGGGCGATCGACGGCCTCGGCGTTGTCGAGCGATCCGAATGGGATGCGGCACGGCTGATCGC
Source organism: Paraburkholderia sp. SARCC-3016 (assembly GCF_031119615.1). Classification (NCBI taxonomy): domain Bacteria; kingdom Pseudomonadati; phylum Pseudomonadota; class Betaproteobacteria; order Burkholderiales; family Burkholderiaceae; genus Paraburkholderia; species Paraburkholderia sp. SARCC-3016. The sequence continues at coordinate 199,912 of NZ_JAVHZD010000008.1, forward strand.
GGCCGGAAAACTGAAGCGCGTATTGCCGGCATGGCGGCTCGAATCGGCGCCTGTCATGGTCCTGACGCCCACGCGTCACGGCCTGACAATCCGCCAGTCCGTCTTTCTCGAAGCCGCCAAACGAGCCTTCGACCCCGTCCCCTGGCGCAAATGACGTAGTGACCGGTCATTTAATCGGGCTTAACGATCGCTTTATCCTTCGTTAATCACAAGCTCGCCCTGCCCTCCTATAGTGGCCTGCATCCGCACGGCGCCACGCCGATGCCTGAGCACCACTAAAGCAAAGAATCGCAGGGAGCCGCAGATGGAATTACCGTCGTTGAACACGCCCGCAGCACTGATCGATGTCGAGCGCATGAATAGCAATATCGACCGGATGCAACGGCGTATGAACGCCCTGGGCGTGAGCTTTCGCCCGCACGTGAAGACCACCAAATGTGCGCAGATTGTCAGGGCGCAGATCGACGCCGGTGCGCGCGGCATCACCGTATCCACGCTGAAGGAAGCCGAACAGTTCTTCGCCAGCGGCATTCGTGACATCGTCTATGCAGTGGGGATGGCGCCGGCCAGGCTGCCGCAGGCACTGGCGCTGAGACAGCAAGGCTGCGCACTGAAGATCGTCGCCGACAGCATCGCGTGCGCGCAGGCCATCGTTTCCTTCGGGCGGGAGCATCACGCAACATTCGAAGTCTGGATCGAAATCGACGTGGACGGTCATCGGTCGGGTATCGCGCCCGACGACGCCCTGCTTCTCGAGGTCGGGCGGACACTGTCGGACGGCGGCATGGTCGTTGGCGGCGTGATCGCCCATGCGGGCTCCAGCTACGACTACGACACGCACGACGCGCTGGTCCGCATTGCCGAACAGGAGCGTTCGGGCTGCGTGCGCGCGGCACAACGTCTTCGTGCGGCGGGCCTGCCATGCGAGGTCGTCAGCATCGGCTCGACGCCGACCGCGCTAGCGGCCGAGCATCTCGAAGGCGTGACCGAAGTTCGCGCCGGAGTCTATGTGATGTTCGATCTCGTCATGCATGGCGTAGGCGTCAATCAGATGCCCGAAATCGCTCTGAGCGTCCTGACCACCGTGATCGGCCACCAGCGCGAAAAAGGCTGGACTATCGTCGACGCGGGATGGATGGCCATGAGCCGCGATCGCGGTACGCAGCGCCAGAAGCACGACTTCGGTTATGGGGCCGTGTGTCGGGAAAACGGCGAAGTGCTGGACGGTTATCTCATGAGCGGCGCGAACCAGGAGCACGGCATCATTTCCCGATCCGGTTCGCCGGACCATGAGATCGAGACGCGCTTTCCGCTTGGTACGCGGCTGCGCATTCTTCCCAATCATGCATGTGCCACGGGCGCGCAACATCCGGCCTATCAGGCCATCATGCCGGACGGCACGATTGAAACCTGGCCGCGTTTCTACGGCTGGTGATTCGCCGCTCCAGCGAATCATGCCAATCAGCACGCCACATAAAATGCTGCGCGAGCCACGTCAAACGCGGTTTTCATGTTCTTTTGAGATTTTTTTCGAGCGTTGTTGCGCGATGGTCAACGCGTAACATGAAGACGCTTTCGACCCACATCGCGCCCGTCGAAATCTTCCCGACTCGCGCGCTCAGCGGACTCGACGGCATGCCTCTTTCAACGCAAGCAATCTCACCACGGATTAATCGAGGACATATAGATGGGACGTGCTGCACGAGGATACGCTGCCACTTCATCGACGACGCCATTGAGCCTGTTCGACTTCGAACGCCGCACTCCGCGCAACAATGATGTCGTAATCGAAGTGTTGTACTGCGGTGTTTGTCATTCGGACCTGCATAGCACGCGCAACAATTGGGGCAACGCCAGATACCCGATGGTGCCGGGCCATGAGATCGTCGGACGGATCAAGGAAGTCGGCTCCGACGTGACGCGTTTCAAGGTGGGAGACCCTGTGGGAGTAGGTTGCATGGTCGATTCATGCCAGCACTGCAAGACATGCCTTAATGGGCTCGAACAGTATTGCGAGAACGGTGCGACTTCGACGTACAACAATACCGACCGGCATGATCAATCCCGTACTCAAGGCGGGTATGCCGACGAGATTATCGTGTCGGAGAAGTTCGTCCTCAGGATGCCGGATAACCTCGATCTCAAGGGCGCGGCACCGCTATTGTGTGCCGGTATCACATCGTATTCGCCGTTGCGGCACTGGAACGTCGGCGTCGGTTCGCGGGTTGCCGTCATCGGATTGGGTGGCCTCGGTCATATGGCCATCAAGCTGGCCAGCGCGATGGGCGCCGAAGTGACGCTGATCACACGATCGCCTGGCAAAGACGCGGATGCCCGTGCGCTGGGCGCCCGCGATGTCGTGCTGTCGAGCAATGCCGAGCAGATGAACGCGGCAAAAAGCCGCTTTGATCTGATTATCGACACCATTCCATACCAGCACGACCTCAATCCTTATGTTGCCACGCTTGATTCAGGCGGCACGCTGGTGCTCGTGGGCTATTTCGGTCCGCTCGAACCGGCGCTGAACTCGTCGCCGATGCTGTCCAAGCGGAAATCGGTGGCGGGCTCGTTCATCGGCGGCATCGCGCAAACGCAGGAAATGCTCGATTTTTGCGGCAAGCATGGCATCACTTGCGAAATAGAAATGATCGATATTGAACAGGTCAACGAAGCCTTCGACCGGATGCTCAGAAGCGACGTTAAATATCGGTTTGTGATTGATCTGGGCTCGCTGAAGTCCGGGATCTGAAGTTCAGGATCGGGAAAAAAATCAAATGAACCAGGATTGTGCCGTCAGCGCTACGCGTTCAACGCCAGCGCTCCACTATCGAAGCTTCACGCCAGCCGACTGTGCGGCGGCTTGTGGTTTGTCGACCGCTTTCAGTTGGCCGCATCGTGCGGAAGACTGGCAATTCGCCGCCGAACAGGGCACGGGATTCGTCGCCGAAGAAAACGGCGTGCTGATCGGCACGGCGTTGTGCTGGAAGTTCGGCACGGACCGTGCGTCGCTTGGTCTCGTGATCGTGTCGCAGGAGCATCAGGGACGCGGCATCGGCCGCAAGCTGATGGAGTTGGTACTGGAAGAACTGGGGCCGCGCATCACGTTTTTGCACGCGACACCGGCAGGCCGTCCGCTCTATGAAAAGCTCGGTTTCCACGTATGCGATTCGCTGGACCAGCATCAGGGGACCGTCGGCAAAACCTTGCCGGTCGCATTGCCCGACGGTGAACGACTGCGAAGCGCGACGGCCGCCGATTTCCCGGCACTCATCGAACTCGCGACGCGCGCTTCAGGCCTCGAACGGAACGCGATGATGTCAGCGTTGCTGAAAATGGGCGACAGCGTGGTGCTGGAGCGCGACAGCGAGATCATTGGATTTTCGATCCTGCGCCGCTTCGGCAGAGGCCTCGTCATCGGCCCGATGGCCGCGATGCGCTCGCCCGACGATCTTCGTGCGAAAGCCTTGATTGGCTATTGGCTGAACAACCGCGAAGGTGAATTCATTCGAATCGACGTGCCGGCCGGCGCGAGTCTGGCCGACTGGCTGGCCGCGCAAGGACTGAAGCGCGTCGATACCACGATCAGGATGGTCCGCAACGCACCCGCCGTCGCGCATCAAGGCGCCCCCGACCCTGTCTACCGGCTATATGGGATCGTTAGCCAGGCGATGTTCTAGACGTTCCGGCAAGCCCGTTTGCCAGCAGACGATCGACCCCGACACGCGACCCACGAAGGAACTCTCACAGATGCGCGTACCGTTGACCCGCATTGACACCACCCCCGGGCTCCCCGATAGCGCCGACGTCGTCGTGATAGGCGCGGGCATCGTCGGCGTATTCACCGCATGGTTTCTCGCGAGGCGTGGCGTAAAAGTCGCGCTGATCGAAAAAGGGTTGGTCGGCGGCGAGCAATCCAGCCGGAACTGGGGTTGGTGCCGGCAACAGAACCGCGACGCGCGCGAATTGCCGATTGCGACCGAAAGCCTGCGACTCTGGCAACAGTTCGAAGACGAATCCGGCGAATCCGCTGGTTTTCGCCGCAGCGGTCTGCTGTACCTGAGCAATGACGACGACGAACTCGGAAAATGGACGCGCTGGTGCGAATTCGCACGAACGGCCGGCGTCAAGACCGAGGTGCTCGGCAGCAAGCAGGCCAACGAGCAGGCTACCGCTACCGGGCGCAACTGGAAGGGCGGCGTGTTTGCACCGACCGACGGCACGGCCGACCCGGCCAACGCTGCACCGGCTGTCGCGCGCAGCATCATCAAGCTCGGTGGCACGGTTCACCAGAACTGCGCGGCACGCGGCATCGAAACCGAGGGCGGCAGGGTCAGCGGCGTGGTGACCGAGCACGGCGTGATCCGCACGAAGATCGCGGTCCTGTCGGGCGGTGCATGGGCCTCGACGTTTTGCCGGCAACTCGGCATCCGCTTGCCGCAGGCCACCATCCGCTCGTCGGTCATGTCGATCTCGCTGGCACGCGGTACGCTACCGGATGCGCTGCACACGAAGAGCATCACCATCACGCGACGCCGCGACGAAGCCTATTCGCTCGCCATCAGCGGCCTGGCAAAGTTCGACCCGACGCTGCAAAAAGCCCGCTATGCGAAGGACTTTCTGCCGATGTTCGCGGATCGCTGGCGCAGTCTCAGCCCTGGCAATCTCGAAGGCGTGCGTTCCGGCCATGAAGGCATGAGCCGCTGGCGGCTCGATCGGCCGACGCCAATGGAAAAGATGCGCGTGCTGGACCCGTGCGTCAATCAGGCGACCCTCAAGGAGATTCGCAGGCGCGCGATCGATCTGTGCCCGGTGATCGGCGAAGCACGCGTGGCCGCGTCCTGGGCCGGCTATATCGACATGACGCCGGACGGCATCCCCGCGATCGGCGAAGTGCAGTCGCTGCCCGGCTTCGTGGTGGCCGCGGGTCTGAGCGGTCACGGCTTCGGCATCGGGCCGGGATGCGGTCATCTCGTGGCGGATATGGTCACCGGCGCGACGCCGCTCGTCGATCCGGCGCCTTACCGTCCGGAGCGGTTCGAAAAACCGGTGTGGGGCAAGGTCGCCGACTTCTGACAGCCGCTTCGACATTCGCCCGCACGCTTTCCGCCTGTGGCGGCCGTAGGGTATCGACTCAAAGGACATCGAGCAATGCAATCACCGGTTCATCATCTGATTCAGACCGACCATCTCGACCGGTTCTTCATCGACGGCGAATGGGTGGCGCCATCGGGCAAGACGCACGCCGCCGTGGTTTGCCCGTCCACCGAAGCGACGCTTTGCGAGATCCCGCTTGGAGACGTACACGACGTCGACCGCGCCGTCCAGGCCGCGCGCCAGGCATTCGCGAGCTGGTCGATGACTTCGCCGCAAGAGCGCGCCGCCCTGCTCGACCGCGTTCATGCGCTGATCCTGGAACGGGCCGAACTGTTCGCGACTGCCCTGGCGACGGAGATGGGCGCGCCGATCAGCTACGCGCGCAGTGCCCATGTACCGCTCGCGGCCGAACATATCCGCGTCGCACGCGACAACCTCGCCACTTACCCGTTCGTCGTCCAGCGTGGCACCACCGCCGTCGCCCGCGAGCCGATCGGCGTGTGCGCGCTCATCACGCCATGGAACTGGCCGATCTATCAGATCACCGCGAAGGTCGGGCCGGCGCTGGCTGCCGGCTGCACCGTCGTGCTCAAACCCAGCGAGTGGTCGCCGTTGAGCGCGCTGCTGTTTGCGGAAGTCATCGCCGATGCGGGCGTTCCCGCGGGCGTATTCAACCTCGTGAGCGGCACAGGCCCGGAAGTGGGTACGGCGCTCGCGTCCCATCCGCAGGTCGACATGGTGTCGATCACCGGTTCGACACGAGCGGGCGTGCTGGTCGCCCAGGCCGCTGCGCCGACACTGAAGCGCGTCGCGCAGGAACTCGGCGGCAAGTCCCCCAACGTCGTCCTGCCTGATGCCGATCTGCCTCGCGCCGTAGCACTGGGCGTAGCGGCTGCGTTTCGCAACATGGGGCAGTCGTGCAGCGCGCCGACCCGTCTGATCGTGCCGCGCGGCGCAATGGCTCAGGTCGATGAACTCGCGATAGCGGCGACCCGGCAGATGGTCGTCGGCGATCCCTTCGCCGAGGCGACGACCCACGGTCCGCTTGCGAATCGCGCACAGTTCGGCAGGGTGCAGCAGATGATCGAAGCGGGTATCGACGATCATACGAAGCTGATCGTTGGCGGCCCCGGCCGACCAGCCGGCTTGAGCGAGGGCTTCTATGTTCGCCCGACGATATTCTCGGATGTGCGCACCGACATGCCGATTGCCCAGCAGGAGATCTTCGGGCCCGTGCTCGCGATCCTCGCCTACGACACGGTCGAAGAAGCGATCTCCATCGCAAACGACACCGTGTACGGACTCGGTGCGCATGTTCAGGGCACGGACAAGGCGCTGATGCGCGCAGTCGCCGCGCGCATCCAGTCGGGTCAGGTGCATCTGAACTATCCGGCGTGGGATCCGCAAGCGCCGTTTGGTGGTTACAAGCAATCCGGGAACGGACGCGAGTACGGCATCGAAGGAATGGAAGAGTACATGGAGGTGAAGTCGATCCTCGGGTACTACGATTGAACGATCGCGAGGCGTCACGCAATGATGTCGACAATCTGAACCTGCACGGCTTCGAAAGGGCTTGAAATTGGCAACCGCGGATCTTCCCAATACCTCGTTGAGCGCGCACCAGCCGTATTGGGCGAAGTTGCGACGCGACCTCCACGCGCATCCCGAGTTGCGCTTCGAAGAACACAGGACGGCAGCGGTCGTCGCGCGTGAGCTCGAGGAGCTCGGTTATGCGGTGTCGCGCGGGCTGGGCGGAACGGGCGTCGTCGCGACCCTGCCCGGCGCGAATCCCGACTGGGGGATCGTGCTAAGAGCGGATATGGATGCATTGCCCATCCACGAGGCCAACGATTTCACGCATGCGTCCGGCACGCAAGGAGTCATGCATGCGTGCGGACACGACGGCCACACGGTCATGTTGCTCGGTGCCGCACGCATCCTGAAAGGCATGCCGCAGTTGCCTGGCAGCATCCATTTCGTGTTTCAGCCTGGAGAAGAAGGCGGTGCGGGCGCACGAAAGATGATCGACGAAGGTCTGTTCGAGCAGTATCCGACCGAGGCGGTGTTCGGCATGCACAACTGGCCGGCATTGCCAGCCGGGCATTTCGGCTTGCGAGCCGGCCCGATCATGGCGGCCGGCTCGCGTTTGCGGATCACCGTGCGCGGCAAGGGCGGTCACGCGGCGCAGCCGCATCTGGGCCTCGATCCGATTCCGCTGGCCTGTTCGATGGTGCTGCATTGTCAGACGATCGCGGCACGCCACAAGGATCCTGTCGATCCCGCCGTGATCTCCGTCTGCATGATTCACGCGGGCGACACCGACAACGTCATCCCGGACAGCGCCGAGTTGCGCGGAACGATCCGCACGCTGTCGTCTGAGTTGCAGCAAAAACTGCAGCGCGACATCGAGTCGATGTGCGAAGGGCTCGCTGCCGCTCATGGTGCACAGGTCGAGGTCGCGTTCTTCCAGTACTATCCCGCGACCATCAACACGCGCGCCGAGACTGCGCTATGCGAAGCGGTCATTCGCGAGACTTTCGGCGATGCAGGTACGCACGCCGACGTGCCGGCCAACATGACATCGGAAGACTTCGGATTCATGCTGGAAGAGCGGCCCGGTACCTATGTGCTGATCGGCAACGCCAACGCCGGCACGAGCGCGACGGGTCTGCATAATCCGAAGTACGACTTCAACGACGACATCATTCCGGCCGGCGTCCGCTACTGGATCGCACTGGCGCATCGGTACTTCCAGACTCGCGAGCCCAGGCATCCGGGCGGCCGTTGAACCGCCTTCGCTGGCGCTGCATTGCAGGACGCACGGCTATACCTCGAGAACGCCGGGAATCGCAGCCATCCGCAGCAGACCGTCGACAACGGTCTGCTGCGGTACGCCACAACGTCAGCCCTGCCACCAGACGTACTCGCCAAAGCAGAATCCCATCAGGCCGCCGGTCGGGATCGACCCCAGGCCCCGCAGGCGCTTGTCGTAGCCGTCGAGCAGACTGATGAAAGACGGGATGCCGATGCCGCCTTCGTTGCTGACGATCACCTGCATCTCGCCGTACATCTGCTTGCGTTTCGCGTCGTCGATTTCGGCACGCGCGGCGATCAGCAGTTGATCGAATTTCGGATTGCTCCAGCCCGATTCGTTCCACGGCGCGTCGCTTTTGAAGAATTGCGTGAACAGCACGTCGGCGCTCGGACGCGGATTGATGCTGCCGAATCCCAACGGATGCTTCATCCAGTGATTCGACCAGTAGCCATCGGGCGGCACGCGGTTCACGGTGAGATTCACGCCGATCTTCTGCGCCGACTGCTGCATGAGCACCGCCATCTCGATCGAACCATTGGCATCCGAGGTTGCATAGATCGGCGGGATCGGCGTCCCGATTGCACCGGCCTTTTGCAGATGGAACTTTGCCTTATCGAGATCATAGGGACGCTGCGGGAGCGATGCATTGAAGTAGCGATGGCCCGGCGGAATCGGCTGATCGTTGCCGATCACCGCGTAGCCGCGAAAGATCGCCGTGCGGATCTGTTCGCGATCGAACAGATACTTCATGCCGAGCACGAAATCCGGATTGCCGGTCAGCGGGTGATCGCGCCGCATGATGAGGTCGGTGTACAACCCGGACTTCGTTTCCTTGACCGCATAGCCGGCCGTCGATGCCACCCGTTGCGTCGCGCGCGGGTCGACGGCACTGATCAGATGCACGTCGCCCGACAGCAGCGCATTGACGCGCGCGGCGTCGTCGCTGATCCCGATCAGTTCCACCTGATCGAGATACGGTTTTCCCGGCTTCCAGAAGCCGTCGTTGCGCACGCCGATCGTCGACACCCCGGGCTTGAACGATTTCAGCCTGTACGGGCCGGTGCCGACCGCACTCGTGAAATCGGTCGTGCCGTCCTTGATGATCACGAGCTGCGGCGTCGCGAGAATGACCGGCAGGTCGGCATTCGGCACGGTCAGCGTGATCGTCACTTCGTCGGGACCGGTCGCCTTGACGTCGGCGAACTGGTCAGCCAGTGTCTTGACCTTCGATCCCGTCGCCGGGTTCTTGTGACGCAGCAGCGAATACACGACGTCAGCCGGCCCGAGCGCCTTGCCGTCCGTAAACGTCACGCCTTTGCGCAGCTTGAGGACCCACGTCTTCGCATCGCTGGTATCGAGCGATTGAGCGAGGTTCATCTGCGGCGTGAGGCTTTCGTCCATCTGCGTGAGGCCGCTGTAAAACAGAAAGAAGCGGATGTAGTCCGGGCCTGCCGAACCCTTCGCGGGATCGAGTGTGTCGGCCGTCGAACTCGATTCGTAAGCGACCCTGATCTTGCCGCCCCGCTTCGGCGCATCGGCCGCGAATGCGCTGGTCGCGCCAGCCAGCAGCCCACCCGCGCCGCTTGCCAGCATGCCGCCGGCGGCCAGCATGCGCATCATGTCGCGGCGAGTGACGCCACCCTGTTTGATATCGTCGTCGTTCATACGAGTGCTCCTCAATACGTTCGGGATGGAATGTGCGTCGGTAGTGCTGCAGCTTGTCGTGCACGCCTGCCAGCGGCGTTAGAACCCGAGCCGATCTGCCTGTCGCCGCGTCCCGGTCAACCCGGTCAGCCCGGTCGAGAAGCGCTCGTCCTGATCGAATTTCAACATTCCAGAATATCGAAGGTGTTCCGTTCGATGCCATCGCGCCAGCACAAGCGATCGTTTTAACGACGCTTTTCAGCACGAATTGCTGCGCCGACGACGGCGAAACCCGCCGCGGCACACTCAGCAAGAACCCGGAGAGGGCCGCGCCACATAATTTCCCGGCGTCACACCGACGGCGCGCCGGAAATGACGACCAAGATGGCTCTGGTCGAAGAACCCAACCTCGGTCGCCACCACCGATGGCGGCACACCGTTGCGCAGCAGCGTCTGCGCGTGCCGCACGCGCACGAGACAAACATAACGATGCGGCGAGATGCCGACTTCCTGACGAAACAGCGTTGCGAACCGGGACACGCTCAAGCCCGCCGTCGCGGCAAGCATCGCCAGACTGACCGGCTGCGCAAACGATGCTTCGATGAACGCGACCGCTCGCGCCACCGCGCGCGACGGAGCCCCCGGTTCAGCAATCGGACGTTCGCCTGCGGCATACGTGAGCATTTTCGCCACAACTGTCTGCCCTACGCGACGATCGGCGCTGCGTCTGCCTCTACGGCGAAGCGCTCGATCGCGAAAGGCTCGATGGGGGTTTGCGTCGCGCCGGTGTCGATCAGTTCGGCCATCACGTCGCCGACGCCCGGCCCGAGCTGGAAACCGTGCCCGCAAAAACCGAATGCATAGTACAGACCGTCCACCTTGCCGCTGCGTCCCATGATCGGCCGGTCATCCGGCATGTAGCCCTCGACGCCGCTCCACACGCGAATGATGTTCAGCCGCGAGAGCGCCGGCGCAACCCGCGCCGCCTGGCGGAATTGCCGCAGCGTGCTCTCCGGCAACACCTTCGCGCGACGTTCGTCGAGAAATGCGGGACCGCGTGCGCAACCGCCGATCACGATGTTGCCGCGCTTCACCTGACGGAAGTACACGACCTCTTCTATATGCGGCGACGACACCCCGACAACCGGCGTGAGGGCGTACGGCACCGGTTCGGTGACTGCCATCTGCGGGCCATGAATCGCAATCGGCACGGCTTCGCCGAACTGCGCGCTGAGCCGGCTGCCCCACGCGCCGGCGGTGATCAGCAGGTTCGGCGCACAGAACACGCGGCCGTCGGTGCTGGTCGCGCGGAACGTATCGCCGTCTTTCTCGACCGTCGCGATCTCGGTGTTTTCTTCGATCTGCGCACCGGCTCTCACCGCCGCGCGCCCGAACGCCGGTGCCGCAAGACGAGGATTCGCGTGCCCGTCGATCGGGGCATGCGACGCGGCCCGCACCTCGGGACCCAGAAACGGAAACCTCGCGCGCATCGCGGCGCCACGGTACAGATCGAGCTTGAGCCCGTACTGTGCTGCTTCGCGTGCGTAGACGTCGAATGCCTCGTCCTGTTCCTGCCGATAGCACACGCGAATATGACCGGTCGGCAGAAACTCGGCATCGTGACCGATCAACGCCGGCAGCTTCCCCCAGATTTCGCGCGAGCGGTTCGCGAGCGGCAACTGCGGCAGATAGCGGCCCTGCCGGCGGACGTTGCCGAAGTTGACGCCGCTCGCCTGCTGACCGACGAGGCCGCGTTCCAGCAGGACCACCGAGCGGCCGCGCCGGCGCAGGAAGAACGCCGCCGCGACACCCATGAACCCGCCGCCGACGATCACGACATCCGCATCGGTCCGTTTCATTCTTCCTCCACCCTGCTGGCTGCATTCGACGGTATCGCGGCCGGAACCTCGGCCGAGGGTTGCCAACCGGCAACCGTCGACATCGCGAACGGCTTGACCGGCGCCTGTCCGCGCAACCGGCCGACCTGTTCGAGCGGCACGCCCGCTGCATCGGCAATGACTTCAGCGGCCGCGTGGCCGCAGTAGCGACCCTGGCAGCGTCCCATGCCGACCCGGCTGAACGCCTTCGCGCGATTCGCCTCGCGAGCGCCCTCGTCGCGGATCACGCGGCGCAACTCGCCCGCACTGATCCCTTCGCAACGGCACACGATGGTGTCGTCGGACAAGCGCGCAGCCTGTTGCGCCGGCCACGGAAATGCGAGGGCAAGCCCCGCGCGAAACCGGTCCATCTTCGAGCGCTCACGGGCGAGCGCGGCGATCTGCGAGGCATCGACGGAATATCCGAGGTCCTGCAATACGGCAAGCGCAGCGAGCTTGCCTGCTATCTCCGCGCCATCGGCGCCGAGCACGCGTACGCCGTCCCCAGCCAGATAGACACGCCCGACCGAACTGCGGCCCATCGGGTCGAGTTGCGGCAACCACTGACGCGTCGACGCATCGAACTCGAACGCGCAGCCGGCGAGATCGGCAAGCTGCGTTTCAGGGCGCAGGTGATAACCGATCGCGACGGCATCGCAGGCGATACGCCCGTACGCGCCACGCTTATCGCGATAGCCGACAGATTCGACGCCGCGCGCGGCGTCCCCATGAATCTCTACCGGCTCGACACCGTGCTCGATCTTCACACCGCTCTTTTTCAGCGACGAAACGAGCGCTGCCCCCTTGCGCAGTACGCCGGGCCGCGCGAGCAGCTTCGGCAGCGCGCGCAGACGCTTGCCCGACGGCGACGTGTCGAGCACTGCGGCCACCTTCGCGCCTGCCTGCACGTACTGGTTCGCGACCAGATACAGGAGCGGCCCGGAGCCCATGAACACCACGTTGCTGCCGATCGAGCAGGCCTGCGCCTTCAGCGCGATCTGCGAGGCGCCGAGGCTGTAGGTACCGGCAAACTGCCAACCCTTGACCGGCATCAGCCGGTCAGTTGCACCGGGGCACAGGATCAGCGCATCGAACGGATGATGGTTGGCGACGCCATCGCGTGCCGTGTAGAGCCTGCCGCCAGATACATTCCACGCGAGCGACTCCGGCGAGTAGTCGATCTGCGCGCGCAACCGCTCGAAGCTGTCGTGCAGATTCTGCGCATGCGCGGCTTCGGTGCCATAGAGCTTCGTATAGGGCCGCGAAAACTGTTCAGGCTGGCGGCGATAGATCTGGCCGCCGTCACGCCGGCTTTCGTCGATCACGAGCGGACGCAGACCCGCCGCGACCAGCACTTGCGCACAGCGAATCCCGGCCGGCCCGGCACCAACGACGATTACACGAGGCTCGGCCATTGCAGCTCCGGTTGTCGGGTGACGATATCGAGTTCCTCGCTGACCACCGTCGTGCAGGCGCGGATCCGTCGGCCATCGGCGGTCCAGACCCAGCAGTCCTGGCACGCGCCCATCATGCAAAAGCCCGCGCGCACTTCCGGACCGAACTCGGACTGCCGCACGTGATCGGTGTTGCACAGCATCGCCACGAGCAGCGTGTCGCCTTCGAGACCGTCGACCGCTTCGCCGTCGATCCGAAACGAAACGGTGGCGCGCGTGGTTTCAGCGAGTCGGACGAATCTGGACTTCATGCGCGTGACTCCCAGTGCGCGCCGGCGCCGCGACGCAGATCGTGAATGTCGTCGAATGTCGGCACGGACATCAATGCAGGATGTCCTGCAGACGGTAATACGCGCCGACCAGCGGCAGAAACCACGCGTGACCGAAGTGACCGGGAATAGCCGGCCATTCGAGATCGCGCCACGGATTACGGGCCGCCATACCGTACAGCACATCGGCCATCACCCGGCCCATGTGCACCGACATCTGCACGCCATGGCCGCTGTAACCCATCGAATAAAAGAGGCCTTCATGCTGGCCCGCACGCGGCAGACGGTCAGCCGTCATGTCGACGAGACCGCCCCAGCAGTAGTCGAGCCGCACCTTCGCCAGTTCAGGAAAATAGGCCGCCAGTCCGGCCCGTAGAATCCGCCCGCTTTTTTCGTCGGAACTGGGGCTGGACAGCGCGAACCGGGCACGGCCGCCGAATAGCAGCCGGTTATCGGGCGTCACGCGAAAGTAGTTGCCGATCTGGCGCGACGTCACATACGCGCGGCGCGTGGGGAACAGCCGGTTCAGTTGCCCGGGCGGCAACGGTTCGGTCACGACGATGAAGCTGCCCACCGGCGCGATGCGTCTGCGGAACCACTGGAACGGCCCGAGTTGCGATGCCCCCGTTGCGACCAGCACGCGATCCGCACGGATCGTGCCGCGGGCACAGGTAATTTCATAGCGCTCGCCATCGAGCCGCTTCATCCGTGTAACGGGCGCCTGTTCGAAGATTCGCGCGCCATGCCGAACCGCAACCCGCGCGAGGCCGACGCCGAACTTGCCCATATGCATCTGCCCACCGTTACGCTGCAGCAGGCCGCCATAAAAACCATCGGAGCCGACTTCGTCGCAGAGACGTTCACGCGGAATCAGTTCGATATTCTGGTCGACTTCGCGCAGCAGGAGCTCGCAGGTTCTTTCCAGCTTCGCGAAATGCTCGGGCTTCGCGGCCAGCTTGAGCTTGCCCGTACGGACAAAATCGCAATCGATCTGATGCGTGGTGACGATCGAATCGACCGTCGCCACAGCACGCTCATACGCGCGATAGAACGCCTTCGCCTGCGTTGCACCGATTTTCGCCGCGAGCGACGCATAGTCGTGCGCCACCCCGGTATTGCACTGGCCGCCGTTGCGTCCCGACGCTTCGCTGGCGATCTGCCCGGCTTCGAGCACGGTCACCTGAACGCCGCGCGACGCGAGTTCGAGCGCCGCCGACAAGCCGGTGAAGCCGCCGCCGACCACGACCACGTCGGCATGGCCCTCCACCGGGCCTTCGCGACCGTCGCGGAAGGCCGGACGCGTGTCCAGCCAGTACGATTCGAGTTTCATCCAATTCCCTCAGCGAAGTTCAGGTCAAACCGCCGGTGTTCAGGGCATGACGGCGCACGGCCTTACAGACCGACCACGCCCGGAAGACCGCCGATGTCCTTGATTTCCGTATAGCCGTAGAACGGCGTCGACGGTTCATGACCGCGCGACACGAACACCTTGTTCCTGATACCCATGTCATGGGCCGTCATCAGGTCGTAGCGCAGGCTCGACGACACATGCAGGATGTCCTCGGGACCGCAGCCGAGGTTGTCGAGCAGATATTCGAATGCCTGCATGCGCGGCTTGTACGCCTGCGCCATCTGCGCCGTGAAAACTTTGTGGAACGGCGCGCCGAGCTTGTCGACGTTGCTCTGGATCTGATCGTTCATTGCGTTCGACAGAATGACGAGCGGAATTTCCTTCGCCACTTTCGCAAGACCTGCCGGTACGTCCGCGTGCGGGCCCCAGGTCGGGACGGCATCGTAGAACTTCTGCGCCTCGGCATCGATGTACTCGATGTTCCAGCGCTTGAGCGTACGGCGCACGGCGTTCTTCACGACGTCCTGATACGGTTTCCATGCGCCGAGCACTTCGTCGAGACGGTACGCCGAGAAGTCTTTGACGAACTGGTCCATCTGTTCCGCCGGAACGCGGTCGGCGAAAATCTCGCGCGCGAGGTCGCCCATGCGAAAGCGAGTGAGCGTGCCGTAGCAGTCGAACGTGATGTACTTGGGTTTGAAACGCGTCATGTCTAGTCCCTGTAGTCGGTCAAGATCAAGCCAGAGCCGGAAACGGGCGCGATCCCGAACCGCGCCGGCGAAACGAAAATCGGCGACGCGCCGCCGTTGAGCAACAGCGCACCCACCGTGCGGCGAAGGGAGAAAACGGTTCGCGGCGTCTCTTGCTGAGAAACATTAAATCACCTCATAAAAGCCGAGTTGCCGTGTATTGGGGGTCCGGTGGCACAGAATCCACCGTTTTTCGAGCCCTGTTCAGCACACTATGCGGCAGGCCTCAATGCGCGTTTGGTCCAGTCCCGGCCGGCGTTTCAGGCCGTTCCGCGCACCCGTATCGCTCGCGCAAATGCAAGACTTCAGCATGCGCGGCCAGAAGGGATCGCGCACGACCGATATCACGCGCCGTCCGCGAGGTCGATCAGCACGCTCTTGAAGCGTAGATTCGCCTCGAATGCCTGGCGGCCCAGATCCTTGCCGATGCCCGACTGCTTGTAGCCGCCGGTCGGAATCACGAAATCGGCCGTGCGCCCATAGCGGTTGATCCACACCGTACCGGCCTCGATGCCGCGCATCATGCGCAGCGCGCGGCTTAGACTGGCCGTGTGCACACCCGCTGCCAGACCGTACTTTTCATGCGCGGCGAGCGCGAGCGCTTCGTCGTCGTCATCGAAGGTCTGAACGGTCAGCACCGGCCCGAAAATCTCCTCGCGCACCGCTTCGGATGCGGGGGTCACGCCGGTCAGGACGGTCGGCGCGTAGAACGCGCCGTCGCCGTCCAGTTCGATTCGCGCGCCGCCTGCGACCGCCTGCGCACCGCTATCGAGCGTGCGGCGCACGATGCCGTCGATGCGTTGCAGTTGCGGCGCCGAGATGATCGGCGGCAAGGTGGTGCCCGGCGACCAGGTCTTGCCCGGCTTTAGCGCGGCGAACGCACGCGCGATACCGTCGATCAATGGCGGCGCAGCGCTGCGCTCGACAATCAGTCGCGAACCCGCCACGCACACCTGCCCTGCATTGCCGGCAATCGCGGCCGCGACGCGGCGCGCCACCCGATCGAGATCCGGCGCGTCGGCAAACACGAGTTGCGGGCTCTTGCCGCCCAGTTCCAGCGTCACGGGTCTGGTGCCGCTCTGCGCGCAAGCCGCCATGATCGCCGCGCCGGTCTGCGACGACCCGGTGAACGTGACTTTCGAAATCCTGGGATGACGGCATAGTGCGTCGCCCGTAGTACGCCCATCGCCCTGCACGACATTGAAGATGCCCGGCGGAATGCCGGCTTCGATCGCGAGTTCAGCCAGACGCAGCACCGAAAACGGCGTCAGCTCCGAAGGCTTGAGCACGACCGCATTGCCCGCCGCGAGCGCGGGTGCGATCTTCCACGACGCCATGACGAGCGGAAAATTCCAAGGCGCAATCGCGGCGATCACGCCATAAGGTTCGGCAATCGTCATGCCGAGGTGATCGGGCCGGGTCGCGGCGACCTCGCCGCCGATCCGGTCGGCCAATTCGCTGTAGAAGCGGATGCCTTCGGCGGTGAAGGGAATGTCCCAGCGCGCCGCATCGGCGATCGGGCGCGTCGAGCCGAGCGCTTCGAGCGGCGCAAGGCTCGCCACGTCGGCTTCGATCAGGTCGGCCCAGCGTCGCATGGTGCGCGCCCGCTCGCGTGGCGCACGGCGCGTCCAGTCGCTGGTCTTGAACGCGCGCCATGCGTCTTCCACCGCGCGATCGACGAGCGCTGCGTCAGCGAGCGGCAAGGCCGCGTAGCGCACGCCGTCCGAAGGCCGTGTGACATCGAGTGCGCCGTCGCCGTCGACATACTGTCCGCCGATGAAATGCGCGCTGCGCACGCTGACTCGAGTGGGGTCGAAGCTATCCATCTGGTACGTTCCGGTCAGGAAAAAGGGATGTCACGGCGTAGGCGCATGCTCACGGTGCAGGAGGCCACGCTGCGAGTCGCCCGTGTGCCGTTCGCCGCGCCGCGCCACGTCGTGTCATGTCGTGACATGTCGTGTCATAGCGCCTTCACATCGCGTTCAACTGCGGATACTCGCGACGCAGATCCGCGAACATCGCGCGCACGATCTCGCCGCCGCCCTCTTCCATGAGCGCCGGCCCGGACGCAATCCGCTTGTCGAGCGCCTCGAACAGACGGTGCTTGATGAAGTAGCGCCACTGCACCGGCACGTCTGCGAGGATCGCGGTCAACGCGGCATAGCGTTCGCGAGTCCACTTCGCCTCGAACGCCTCGCGATACGGACCGAACGAAAATGCAGGCGGCACCGATACCCCAAGCCGCGCCCGCGCTTCATCGCGCAACTGTTGCGTTCGTGTGCTATCCAACGCGTCGCCGTCGAACGCCACGCCGTAGACGTCGCGCGCTTCGGCAACGCTCACATAGCCGCGCAACACGTCCTCGCGCACCTTCTGCGGATCGCGATCGGTTGGCCGTCCGTACCCTCCCGCGCCCGCGCCGACGAGCCGGATCACATCGCCCGGCATGCAGACGACCAGATCGTTGTTATCGAGTTCTTCCGCATTCGGCGTATCCGGATTGCGCGTGAAGCGCGCGTTGCCGCCGGCGTGTCCGCCGCGGATGCCCCACGACGCGAAACGCGTGCGATCTCGGTTGCGCGCGGTCACGAGCGTATTCGGCGAAAACACCTTGAATTCCATCACGAGGCCCTGACCGCCGCGATACTGGCCCGCACCGCCCGAGCCGGGCGCTACGCCATATCGGGTGATGCGGATCGGCACCTCGGTTTCGTTGATCTCGACCGGCGTGTTGCGCAGGAACGCATTGTTGGCGCCCGAGCCGTCTTCGCCATCGTCCGACGGACTGCCGCCTGCGCCGCCGCCGATCGGTCCGATCGACGCCATGACGGTCGCGCCATGGCGGTCCAGCGTCTTCACGCTCAGGATCGACAGACCGCCGGCCGGGCATGCACCGAGCCGGTCGGGCACCGCTTGCGAAAACGCGCCGAACGTCAGCAGATGCAACAGCTTGCACGTCAGGCTGCGCATGCCGACCGCCGCAGGTTTCGTCGCGTTGACCACGGTCCCTTCGGGGAGGATGCAACGCGCCACGCGCAGCATGCCCGTATTGAGCAGGATGTCGGGATTCAGTGTGTACAGCACATAGACAAAGCCGACCAGCGCAAGTGCATGGCGCTCCCGGCCGCCAGTCGGTATGTTCAGCGACGACTGCAATTGCGGATCGCTGCCGGTGTAATCCATCTCCACCGAATCGCCCTTGATCCGCACCGTGAGCGCGACGCGCATCGGCTTGCCGCGCACCGAATCTTCGTCGGCGTATTCGGCGAAGAAATAGTCGCCGTCCGGAATGCCGCGCAACACCGTGCGCGCCTGCTCTTCCGAATAGTCGAGCAGCGCGCCCATGCCTGCCTTGAAGCCATCGATGCCGAAACGTTCGATGATCTCCAGCACTCGCCGCTCGCCGGTATGCAGCGACGCCAGTTGCGCGTGCAGGTCGCCGATATTCTGACCGGGCACACGCACGTTCGCCGCCATGATCTTCACGATCGAATCGTCGAACACCCCGGCGCGCACGATCTTGCAGGGCGGAAAACGAATCCCTTCCTGTTCGATTTCCGTCAAGGTACGCGACAGCGATGCCGGTACCGCGCCGCCCATATCGGTGTTGTGAATATGACCGCCGACGAAACAGACGATCTCGCCACCGTAATACACCGGTTTCCAGATCAGGATGTCGGGCGTGTGGGTGGCGACGAAACCGCTATACGAGTCGTTGGTCATGCAGATGTCGCCAGGCTCGTAGCGATCGATCATCGCGATCACCGGACTGTAATCGAGACCGACATACCACGTCGCGCCGAGCGTCTTGGGCGAAGCGAACGTCAGGCCTTGCGGCGTCATGATCGCGCAGGAGAAATCCTCGGTTTCCTTGACGAACGTCGAGTGCGCGGTACGCACCAGCGTGTACGCCATGCTCTCGGCTGCGGCCACGCAATAGTTGGCGAAAATCTGCAGCACTGCCTTGTCGAATTGCATTGCGATGCTCCGTCCGAAATCAGTTGACGACCGTAAAGACCAGATTGCCGTATTCATCGACACGGCCGCGATAACCGGGCAGCACGCTCGTCGTGCAATCGTCCTGCGCGATCACCGCGGGCCCGTCGATCTGCTGACCGGCCTTGAGGTCGGCGCGGTGATAAAGCCCGGCATCGTGGAATGCATCGTCCATGAAAACGCGGATCGTGCCCGACGGCGTCGGCGGCTGATCGCTCGATCCGATGGCTTGCAGCTTCGGCTTGGGCGTCGCGGCGGTAATCACGAGACGCAGCGCGACCGCCTGAACACGGGCCGACGCGTCGCGATGACCATATAACCGTTCGTGCTCGCGATGAAACGCTTCACGCACCGCGTCGAGATCCTGGGCGATCAGCCAGCCGATCTCGAGCGGCGTATCGATTTCGAACGACTGGCCCTTGTAGCGCATATCCGCCGATACGACGACGCGCGCCGCGCTGGCGTCGCCGGTCTGGCCGGTCATCCAGTCGTGTGCCGATGTCTCCAGAGCACGTATGTCGTCGGCCAGACGCGCCATCGACGCGCTATCGAGGTCGTAATAGGTCGTCTTGACGAAGTCGTTGCGGGTGTCCGCGATCAGGCCGCCAAGCGCGCTCAATACACCCGGCGCGGTCGGCACGACGATCTCTTCCATGCCGATCGCGCGGGCGAAGTAGCACGCGAGCATCGGTCCCGCACCGCCGAACGGCAGCAGCGAAAAAGTGCGTGGATCGATGCCGAAACGCGACACGATGCGGCTCACGCCTGCATACATACCCGACACCGCAACGTTGACGATCGCCTCCGCGGTCCTGTGGACGCTGCTGCCAAGCCGGTTGGCAAGCACCTCGACCGCGCGGTGCGCTGCGTCGCGATCGACCTTCACCGAGTTGTAGCCGAGGCTCGCGTTGCCGATCACACCGAGCACGACGAACGCATCGGTGATCGTGGCGCGCGTGCCGCCGCGACCGTAGCAGACCGGGCCCGGGTTCGAGCCCGCGCTTTCCGGGCCGACCTTCAGCACGCCGAAGTCGTCGACCCATGCAATCGAGCCGCCGCCGTCGCCGATCGACGATACCGAAACCGATGGAATATGAATCTGGAAGTCGCCGATATATTCGCCGCTCGCATATTGCGGCTCGCCATCGACGATCAGCGCAACGTCGGCTGTCGTGCCGCCGATGTCGAGGCTCATGCACTGCTTCAGACCGCTTTGCCGCGCCACGTACGCCGCACCGATCACGCCGGACGCGGTGCCGGACAGGATCATCTGCACGCAGTTGGTCTTGCCTGCTTCCGCGCTCATCACGCCGCCGTTCGACTTGGTGACCTTCATGTCGGCGGGGACGCCGGTTTCGACCAGTGCGCGTTGCAACGAACTGAGATAGTGCGAGACCTTCGGCTGCACATAGCCGCCGATCACCGCAGTCGAGGTGCGTTCATATTCGCGGATGATCGGCCACACGTCGCTTGAACACGACACGAAAAAGCCGGGTAGCGCGCGCTCCACAATCGCCTTCACTGCGTGCTCGTGCGCCGGATTGCGATACGAATGCAGCAGCGACACGACGGCACCTTCGCAGCCGGCACGTTGCAGACTCGCGGCAGCTTCGAGCACGCTCGCTTCGTCGACCGGCGTTTCGACCAGACCCTCCGCCGTCATCCGTTCGACCACGCCGAACACGCGCTCGCGCGGCACCAGCGGCACGGGACGCTTCGACAGCAGGTTGTACATGTCCGGACCCTTGAGGCGCGCGAGATCGAGCACGTCCTCGAAGTGGCGCGTCGTGATCAGACCGAGACGCAGGCCCTTGCGCTGCACGACGGCGTTCACGCCAACCGTCGTGCCATGCGTGAAGTAGTCGACGTCGCGCGGCGCGATGCCATAGCGTTCGGCAAGCTGCTCCATCCCGCGCAGCACTTCGCTGCCCGGACTGTCGGGCCGCGAAAAGACCTTGAGCGTCTTCAGCTCGCCGGTCGCGTCGTTCAGCACGGCAAAATCGGCAAACGAGCCGCCGATGTCCACCCCGATTCTCATGCCCATGAAGGTTCCTTTTCGACGTAAGCCCGGCGAACCCGATTTCACCGGACGACAGGCAGCACGCCCTGAAGCCGTGCTTCAGGACCTGCGTGAATAACGTTTCGTTACGCTTGCGGCTTGTGCCGGACGGTTCGATCGCTGGGCCAATGCACGCCGGGCCTTGCTCGCTGCGCCGCAATCTCCATCATCAGGCGCGCTCTACGTGTTCCAGCGACAGCGATTCGAGCGGCGCCTGGAAGCGGATCAGATCGGCTTCGCTGCGATGGCATAGCACCTGTGCGCCGTTTTCGAGCGTGCGCAGCGAAGGCGTCGTCTGGTTGCACACCCCGTCGATGCGCATCGAACAGCGCGAAACGAACGTGCACAGCTCCGGGTTGTCGTTCGACGGACCGATCGGCGCAAGTTCGCGGTGACAGCGTTCGCTCGCTCCGTCGAGCCAGCCCGCGCGCAACTGCGGCGCCGACGACACCAGCAGATGCGAATAAGGATGGAACGGCGGCGCCGAGAGCGCGGCGCAATTGCCCGTCTCGACGCGATGACCCGCGTACAGCACGACGATGTCGTCGCTGATGGCACGGACCTTGGCGATGTCATGGGTAATGAACAGATACGAAACGCCGAGCTTCTTCTGCAGATCGCGCAGCAGATCGAGGATCGCTGCACCTACGACCGTATCGAGTGCCGAGGTGACTTCGTCGCACAGGATCAGGTCGGGTTCGGCCGCGAGCGCACGCGCGAGATTCACGCGCTGCTTCTGGCCGCCCGACAGCTCGGCGGTACAGCGCGATGCCACCGACGCCGGCAGCCGCACCAGTTCCAGCAGTTCCGCGGCGCGTGCCTTGGCGCGCGCACCCCTCATGCCGTGATAGAACGCAAGCGGCCGCGCCAGTGTGCGTTCCACGGAGTGCACCGGATTCAATGCGGTATCGGCGTTCTGAAACACAATCTGGATGCGGCGGAGTTGCTCTTTCGTACGTTTGTTCAGGTCGCCCGCGAGCGGGTCTCCGTCCAGCAGCAAGTTGCCGCCGGACGGCGTCACGAGGCCGGCGATCACCTTTGCGAGCGTGGTCTTGCCCGAGCCCGATTCGCCGATTACACCGACTGTCTGACCGCGGCCGATCTTCAGATCGACGTCGTTCAGGATCAGCCTGGCCGGCCAGCCTTTCGCGCTGCGCCGGCCATACCCGGCCATCATGCGGCGCACTTCGAGCAGGGGCGTCGAGGCACGGGCCATCTGACGCGCGTCCTCGACGGCGACGCTGTGCGCGTCGCAAGGGTTCGATACGCGATCCGGCGTTACCGCCGCAATCAGGCTCTGCGTGTACGGATGCGCTGGCGCATGCAGGATCTGTTCGGTCTCGCCTGCCTCGCGAACCGCGCCGTCGCTCAGCACGAGGATGCGATCGGCCATCTGCGCGACCACGGCCAGGTCGTGCGACACATACACCGCTGTCATTCCGCACTGCTTGATGACGCGCTTGAATGCCATCAGCACATCGATCTGCGTCGTGACATCGAGTGCCGTGGTCGGCTCATCGAGAATCACGAGTTCAGGATCGGTGATCAGCGCCATGGCAGCCATCAGACGTTGCAACTGCCCGCCCGAGACCTGGTGCGGATAGCGCTTGCCGATCGTGTCCGGCTCCGGCAACGCAAGTGCGCGAAACAGCTCGATGGCCTTGGCCTGTGCAGCGCGCTTGCTCAGCGTGCCGTGAATCAGCGCACTCTCGATCACCTGGTCGAGAATGGCCCGGGACGGGTTGAATGCGGCCGCCGCGCTCTGCGCGATATACGCGACCGTGCGTCCGCGCAACGAGGCGAGCCCCTTCGGCGACAGCGCGCGCACGTCCGTTTCGCCGACCCGGATCGAACCGCCCGCGATCCGGCAACCGCTGCGCGCATGTCCCATCAGCGACAAGGCGATGGTGGTCTTGCCCGAGCCTGATTCGCCGATCAGCGCGAGGACTTCGCCGCGCGCCACGTCGAAATCGATGTCGTGCACGATCGTGGTATCCGGCTCGCCCGGACGGCTGCCGACCACGCGCAGCCCGCGCACTTCAACGAGGTTGCGCGAGGCTGAACCGATCTGCGTGGCCGGCTTCGTCTTCAGTTTCATTTTCATCAATGACCTCCGTCGGCGCTGCGTGCCGCCTTGCTCTTGTCACCACGATGCGGCAGACCATCGATCAACAGATTGACGCCGACCGTCAGCATGGCGATCGCGAGCGCCGGCACGATCACGACCGGCGCGCCATCGCCGAGCCCTGCGATGTTTTCACGCACCAGCGAACCGAGATCCGCGAACGGCGGCTGCACACCTAGGCCGAGGAAGCTCAGGCCGCTCAGCAGCAGCACGACGAACGTGAAGCGCAAGCCGGTATCGGTCAGCATCGGATGCAGCATGTTCGGCAACATTTCGACGCACGCGATATAAAGCGCGCTTTCACCGCGCGCCCGCGCCACCTGCACGTATTCGAGCTGGCCGATATTGACCGCCAGTGAACGCGCAATCCGGTAGGAGCCCGGCATGTAGCTGATCGCGGCTGTCAGGATCAGCAGCGTCAACGAAGAGCCGAACGCGGCCACGATCATCAGCGCGAACATCTTCGAAGGAATCGACGTGATCGCATCGAGCAGGCGGCTCATCGTTTCATCGATCGCACGCCCTGCGACGGCGGCGAGCAGACCGAGCGTGGTGCCGGTTACGGCGGCCAACAGCGCCGCCGCGAGCGCCAGCGACACGGTCAGCCGCATGCCGTAAATGATGCGGCTCAGCATGTCGCGGCCGAGATAGTCCGAGCCGAGCGGCAGCTTTGCACTAAAACCCGCGAACACGTCGTTTGTGACAATCGAGCCAACCTCGTGCGGCGCAATCAACGGCGCGAACGCCGCGACGAACAGCGCGAGGCACACCATGCCGAAGCCGATCCAGCCGCCGGTGGACAGTCTCATCCGCGATGCAAGCGAGCGGCGGCGCGCCGATCGAGGCTGGGCCGGCGGCGTCGGACCGCCGCCGATCGGCTGCGGTCCGTCCGTACCGGGCGGCAATGCGCTGCTGCGCTGAACGAGATCGGGCGTCGTCATAGGCCGCACCTCCTGCGGAAATGGTCGGTTGAAGTTCATGTGCGCAGCCTCGGGTTCGAGATGATCGCGCACAGGTCGGCCAGCAGCACCAGCACCAGGTAGCCGAGACAGAACAGCAGCGTGCAGGCCTGCACCAGCGGAAAGTCACGGTTGCTGACCGCATCGACCATCAAACTCGCGAGCCCCGGATAGTTGAAGATCGTTTCGACGATGATCACGCCGCCCAGCAGATACGACAGGCTCAGTGCGATCGCGTTGGCGATCGGACCGATTGCGTTCGGCAGCGCGTGGCGCAACACCGCGCGCGCCGGGCTCGCGCCCTTGAGCACGGCCATTTCCACATACGACGACCCCATCTGTTCGATCACTGCTGCGCGCGTCATGCGCGCCATCTGCGCGATCACGACAGCGCACAGCGTCAGCACCGGCATCGCATAGGCGCGCAGGAACTGGTTGAAGTCATCGATTTCACCGCCGTACGACAGCGCCGACAGCCAGTGCAGCTTCACCGCGAAAACCAGCACCGCAATCGTCGCGATCAGGAATTCCGGCGTCGCGACGAGCGATAGCGTACCCAGACTGACGATGCGATCGATGAGCGAATTGCGATTGACGGCAGCGAGAATGCCGAACGAAACCGCGATCGGCACCGAGACCGCCGTCGTGATCGCGGCGAGTGTCAGCGATTTCGGGAGACGGCCTTCGATCAGCTCCGAGACCGGCATATTGTTCGACAGCGATACGCCGAAGTCGCCGTGCATGAGGCCGGCCAGCCAATGCGCGAAGCGCAGGTAAGCCGGTTGATCGAGGCCAAACTGCAGGCGCAGCGCCGCGACCGTTTCGGGCGTCGCGGACTGCCCGAGCGCGGCTTGCGCGGCGTCGCCCGGCAGCAGGTTCGTGATCGCGAAGATGACGACGGACACGATCAGCAGCGTGAGTGCCGTCACCGCGATGCGTCGGACTATCAGTGCGGCTATGTTCTGGTTCATCGTCCAGATCTCCTGAAAATGACACCTGCCGGAACCGGCGCGTGGGGGGCGCCGGACCGACCCGGCGCGTACTGCGCGCGGATCAGGTTTGCCGCCATGCGGCTACTGCGCTATATCAGGCGTTCCACCACACGTGCTCGGCGAACGAGAAGCCCATCATCGCGCCGCTCGGAATCGAGCCGAGTCCTTGCAGATGCTGGTCGTAGGCATCGAGCAGGCTGATGAACGCAGGGATACCGATACCGCCCTGATCCGCGACGATCACCTGCATGTCGCCGTACATCTGCTTGCGTTTCGCGTCGTCGGTTTCCGAACGCGCCGACAACAACAGCTGGTCGAACTTCGGATTGTTCCAGCCCGACTCGTTCCACGGCGCGTCCGATTTAAAGAACTGTGTGAACAGCACGTCGGCGCTCGAACGCGGATTGACGCTGCCGAATCCAAGCGGATGCTTCATCCAGTGATTCGACCAGTAACCGTCTGAGGGCACCCGATTGATCGTGATGTTCGCGCCGATCTTCGCACCCGTCTGCTGCAGCAATTCGGCCATTTCGATCGAGCCATTCGCGTCGGTCGTGGCATAGATCGGCGGCAATGCCGGACCGAGCGCGCCGGCCTTCTGCAGATGGAACTTTGCCTTGTCGAGATCGAACTGCCGCTGCGGCAGCGATGCATCGAAATAACGATGGCCCGGCGGAATCGGCTGATCGTTGCCGATCACTGCGTAGCCGCGGAACACGGCCGAGCGGATCTGGTCGCGATCGAACAGATACTTCATGCCCTGCACGAAATCGGGGTTGCCCGCGAGCGCGTTGTCGCGACGCATGATCAGATCGGTATAGAGACCCGATTTGGTTTCCTTCACCGCGTAGCCCGGCGTCGACGCGATGCGGTGTGTGGAGCGCGGATCGACCGAGTTGATCAGATGGACGTCGCCCGACAGCAGCGCGTTCACCCGTGCGGCGTTGTCGCTGATGCTGATCAACTCGATCTGGTCGAGATGCGGCAGACCCGGCTTGAAGTAACTGTCGTTACGCACGCCGACGGTCGTCACGCCCGGCTTGAAAGTCTTGACCTTGTAAGGACCGGTACCGACAGCCGTCGTGAAATCGGTCGTGCCGTCCTTGATGATCACGAACTGCGGCGTGGCGAGGATCACCGGCAGATCGGCATTGGGGCTCGTCAGCGTCAAGGTCACTTCGTTCGGGCCGGTCGCCTTGATCTCGGCGAACTGATCGGCCAGCGTTTTCACCTTCGATGCCGTCGCGGCCACCTTGTGGCGGTTCAGCGAATACACCACGTCCGCCGGTGCGAGCGCCTTGCCGTCGTGGAAGGTGGCGCCCTTGCGCAGCTTGATGACCCAGACCCTGGCGTCGCGCGTGTCGAGCGCTTCGGCCAGGTTCATCTGCGGCGTCAGGCTTTCATCGAGCTGCGTGAGGCCGCTGTAGAACATGAAATAGCGGATGTAGTCGGAACCGGCCGAGCCTTTCGCGGGATCGAGCGTGTCGGCCGTCGAGCCCACGTCATAGGCCACGCGAATCTTGCCGCCTTTCTTCGGCGCAGGCGCTGGCGCGGCCAACACCGATCTTGCCCCTGCCAGCAGTCCACCCGCGCCGGTCGCGAGCATGCTCCCCGCAGCCAGCACACGCATCACGTCGCGGCGGCTGAAACCATTTTTGACTTCGTCGTCCTTCATGCGAACTGCTCCTAACAATGACAAGGTTGGATCCGGTTACGGCCCCCGCCGTGCGCGGCGCTCGCTGCACCGTCTGTCTGCAGGCCGGGCCGCTCAACGCGCTGTCGCCGCCGGTCTGTTGCAACTGCATGACTGCGGCTCAATTGGAACCGGCGGCGTCAGCTCGATTTAAGCACCGCAAAAAAGTGCCTGTTGTCGCAATCGGGACGTTGCAACCATTCGATTCGGTGGTTTTCAGCGGGTCGCGCAGCACAATTTGCCGTGCGGCGCAGCATGCGCCCGGTGCGGCAGTGCCCGCGACAGGCGCTACGGCCGCGCTGCGGGGCTGCGGGGCTGCGAACCGGAGCGCGAACCGGCCAAGATAGAAAGATCGTCCTATTAAGCACGCAGCCGAAATGCGACAGTCGCGGGACAGCGTGACGTCAAATGAAGGAGTTCGCCGTGCCAAGATCATCGGAAAGTGGGTCGCTGACCTACCGACGCTTTACCCCTGACGACATTGCCGCCGCCCATGGCCTGTCGACGGCTGTGAACTGGCCGCACCGGCCCGAAGACTGGCGCTTTGCCGCCGACGCCGGCAGCGGCTTCGTCGCGGAGCAGGCCGGTGTCGCGATCGGCACGGCGCTGTGCTGGAAGTTCGGAGCGGACCGCGCGACGCTCGGCATGGTGATCGTGGCGCCGGAGCATCAGGGGCGCGGGATCGGCGCGAAGTTGATGCAACTGATACTCGAAGAAACCGGCAGCCGCGTCACTTTCCTGCATGCCACCCCGGCGGGCAAGCCGTTGTACGAAAAACTCGGCTTCCGGGCCTGCGGCGCGCTCGATCAGCATCAAGGCGCGGTGTTCCAGCCGCCGCTCGTCTCGCTGCCGGCCGGCGAACGCCTGCGCCCGCTCGGCATCAACGACACGCCGCGACTGATCGCGCTGGCCTCGCGTGCGACCGGGCTCGAGCGGGACGCCGTGCTGACCGCGTTGAGGCAAAGCGCGGATGGCATTGCGCTCGATCGCGATGGCGAACTGCTCGGCTTCTCGCTGTTCCGACGCTTCGGGCGCGGATATGCGATCGGACCGGTCATCGCAGCCGACTCCCCGGATTCGAGCCGCGCGAAGGCGTTGATCCACCACTGGCTGGCGCTCAATGAAGGCGCGTTCATACGCATCGACGTGCCGGCTGGCAGCGGACTCAACGACTGGCTCATCGGACTCGGCATTCCGCGCGTCGATACGGTGGTGAAGATGGTCCGCAATGACGATCCAGGCCGTCACGAACGCGCACCGGACGCACACTTCCGCCAGTTCGGCATTATCAACCAGGCCATGATGTAGGCACGCTTCGCCTATGACTTTCCTCTACAAAGCCGATCCGGTTCGCGGCGCGCAATGGGCCGCGCGCTTCGCGCAGCTCGCGCCGGAACTGCCGTTCCGCATCTGGCCCGATGTCGGCGATCCGGCCGCCATCCGTTACCTCGCCGCCTGGCAACCGGACGATCTCGCGCGAACGCTACCGAATCTCGAGATCGTGTTCTCGGTGGCCGCCGGCGTCGACCAGTTCGACCTGACAGGTGTGCCGGCGCATCTGCCCGTCGTACGGATGATGGAGCCGGGAATTGTCGACGGCATGGTCGAATACGTGACCGAAGCCGTGCTCGCCGTTCATCGCGATCTGTTCGACTATGCGCTGCAGCAGCGCGAGCGCATCTGGAAGCCGTTGCCGGTGCGCACTGCCGAAACGCGCCGGGTCGGCGTACTCGGGGTCGGTATGCTCGGCACCGCGGTACTCGAGCGATTACGCCTGTTCGGCTTTGCATGCGCGGGCTGGAGCCGCTCGCCGCGCGAGATCGATGGCGTGCAATGCTTTGCCGGCGAGGCCACGCTCGACACCTTTCTCGCCCGCTCCGATGTGCTGGTCTGCCTGTTGCCGCTGACCGGCGCAACCCGCGGCCTGCTCGGCAAACGCGTGTTCGACGCATTGCCTGCGGGAGCCTCGCTGGTTCATGTCGGCCGCGGTCCGCAACTCGTGACGACCGATCTGCTCGAAGCACTCGAGAGCGGCCAGCTGCGCAATGCCGTGCTCGATGTCACCGACCCCGAACCGCTGCCCGCCAGTCATGCGCTGTGGGACCACCCGCGCGTGCGCATCACCCCGCACGTCGCAAGCGCGACAAGGCCCGATACTGCGGTCGATGCCGTACTCGACAATCTGCGCGCCATCGCGCGGGCGAACCGATGCGGGGTGCGATCGACCGCGCGCGCGGTTATTGAGTATCGCCCGTCGGAGCGCAACGATAACGCGCGTGATTCAGGCGCCGACTGAAGTGCCAACTGAAGCGCCAACTGAAGCGCCGACCGAAGCGCCGTCGTCCAGGCAGGCTTTTAAGCGCATGCAGCACAAAATGCTGCGCGTGGGGTTCAAAACGCGGCGCCTGCGCTTTTTCAAACGTTTTTTGACGACTCGGCCGACAGCGGTGAATGGGTAGTATGGGTCCGTCAACAGTCCACCCCGCGACGAGATACCCACCATGTCGAATCAATCGCTCATCGAAGCCGACCGCAAGCACCTGATCCATCCTGTCATCAACTACCGCGCGCACGAAGCGCGCGGCGTCACCGTGCTCGAATCCGGACATGGCGCTTTCCTGCGCGATATCGACGGTAACGAGTTGCTGGACGCGTTCTCCGGGCTCTGGTGCGTCAACACCGGCTATGGTCAGCAAAGCATCGTCAAGGCAGCCGCCGAACAGATGGCGCGCCTGCCCTATGCGACCGGCTATTTCCACTTCGGATCGGAGCCCGCGATCGAGCTCGCCGAAAAGCTCGTGTCGCTCGCCCCGGCTTCATTGCAGCATGTGTATTTCACGCTGGGCGGCTCGGATGCGGTGGACTCGGCGATCCGCTTCATCACGCATTACTACAATGCAACCGGCCGCCCGACGAGGAAGCACATGCTCGCGCTGCAACGCGGCTATCACGGCTCGTCATCGGTAGGCGCCGGGTTGACGGCATTGCCCGCGTTCCATCATCACTTCGATCTGCCGCTGCCGCATCAGCATCATTTACCGTCGCCGTATGCTTACCGTCAACCAGGCGGCAGCGATTCGCAGGCGTTGATCGCCTCTTGCGTGGCGGCGCTCGAAGCGAAGGTTGCCGAACTCGGTGTGGACAACGTCGCCGCCTTCTTCTGCGAGCCGATTCAGGGTTCGGGCGGCGTAATCGTACCGCCGGCCGGCTGGCTAAAGGCCATGCGCGACGCGTGCCATCGTCTCGACATCCTGTTCGTCGCCGACGAGGTCATTACCGGCTTCGGCCGCACCGGCCCGCTCTTCGCGTGCGAGGGCGAGCAGGTGGAGCCCGATCTGATGACCGTCGCGAAAGGCCTGACCGCAGGTTACGCGCCAATGGGTGCGGTATTGATGTCGGACGCGATTTATCAGGGGATTGCCGGCGACGCCGACGGCACTGCGACCGTCGGTCACGGTCACACGTACTCGGCGCATCCGGTCAGCGCGGCGATCGCACTCGAGGTCATGCGCCTCTATCACGAAGGCGGTCTGCTCGCGAACGGCCAGGCCATGGCGCCGCATTTCGCTGCGGGCCTCGACGCGCTGCTCGAGCATCCGCTCGTCGGCGATTCGCGGCATCGCGGGTTGCTCGGCGCGCTCGAACTCGTGTCGAACAAGGACAGCAAGCAGGGTTTCGATGCGTCTCTGAATCTGTCCGAACGCATTGCGGCAGCGGCATATCGAAATCGCATCGTGTTCCGTGCATTCGGCGACAACATTCTCGGCTTTGCGCCTGCGCTCTGCTATTCGGAAGCCGAATTTGCACTCCTGTTCAAACGTTTGACGCAGACGCTCGACGACGTGCTGAACGACGCTGAAGTCCGCGCCGCGCTTCGGGGAGCAAGCCGCGCAGCCGCATAACTTCGTGATAACATCGCCGTGCCCGATGAGTATAATTTTCCGATCGTTAGACAGAATTAAAGCCATGAGCAGCGACTGCAAACTCGACCGGATTGATCTGCGTATTCTTTCGCAACTGCAAAAGAAAGGCCGCATTACGAACGTCGAGCTTGCCGACGCGGTGGGACTGTCACCGAGTCCATGCCTGATCCGCGTCAAACGATTGGAAAAAGCCGGTTATATCGTCGGTTACGGTGCGCAGATCCAGCTCGAAAAGCTCGGCGACGTGCAAATCGTATTCACTGAAGTGACGCTCGCCGATCACCGTCGCGAAGACTTCATCGAGTTCGTGGCGGCGATTCGCGATATCGACGAAATCGTCGAATGTCATCTGGCCAGCGGCGGTTACGACTACCTGCTGAAGTTCGTCACGCGCAGCGTCGGTCACTATCAGAGCATTGTCGAAGGTCTGCTCGAACGCGATATTGGCATCGAAAAATACTTCAGCTACGTCATCATCAAGACGCCCTTCATCAAGACGCATTACCCGCTCGAAACACTGTTCTCGCCGAATCATCATTGAGCACTCGTTCTGAGTGCTTGACGCACGCATTCACGCGGCTCGCGCGAGCGGTGGTGGCGCCCCGTTCCGCTTTCTCCCTTCAGATTCTTTCATTTCGCTCGCGACACGCAGATGGCCTCCGCATTCTGTTCGTGTGCGTTTTTCAGAATGCATGCTGTGTCAGCGGGTCAAATGCAGATTTTTATGCGGTGAACACCCACATAGAATGAGTCTCGTCGTTTAGCGCGTGCCATGCAGGCACGCTCAATGAGGAGAAACTCGCTATGACTCGCAGTTATCGCATCGCTGTCATTCCTGGCGACGGCATTGGCGTGGAAGTGATGCCGGAAGGCCTGCGCGTACTCGATGTGGCCTGCCAGCGATTCGGCATCGAGATCCACTATCAGCACATCGAATGGGCCAGCTGCGATTACTACGCGCAACACGGCCAGATGATGCCCGACGACTGGAAGGCGCAACTCGAAGGCTGCGACGCGATTCTGTTCGGCGCAGTGGGCTGGCCCGACAAGGTACCCGACCACGTTTCCCTTTGGGGCTCGCTGCTCAAGTTCCGCCGCGAGTTCGACCAGTACATCAATCTGCGCCCTGCCCGTCTGTTCGACGGCGTGCCCTCGCCGCTCGCGGGCCGCAAACCCGGCGACATCGACTTCATGATCGTGCGGGAGAATACCGAAGGCGAATATTCGTCGGTGGGCGGCACGATGTACGAAGGCACGGAACGCGAAATCGTCATGCAGCAAGCGATTTTCTCGCGCCACGGCACCGAGCGCGCACTGAAATTCGCGTTCGATCTGGCCGCGCGCCGCAAGAAGAAGATCACAGTCGCAACCAAGAGCAACGGCATTTCGATCAGCATGCCGTGGTGGGATGCGCGCGCCGCCGAGATGGCCGCGCACTATCCCGATGTCGTGTGGGACAAACAGCATATCGACATCCTGTGTGCGCGCTTCGTGCTGAGCCCCGATCGCTTCGATGTGGTCGTCGCGTCCAATCTGTTCGGCGACATCCTGTCGGATCTCGGCCCCGCCTGCACGGGCACGATTGGCATTGCGCCGTCGGGCAACCTGAATCCGGAGCGCCGCTTCCCTTCGCTGTTCGAACCGGTCCATGGATCCGCGCCGGATATCGCCGGCAAGGGCATTGCCAATCCCGTCGCGATGATCTGGTCGGCGGCGATGATGCTCGATTTCCTCGGCAACGGCGAAGGCGCCGAGCGCGTCGCGCACGATGCGATGCTGGAAGCCATCGTGCAGGTGCTCAAAGAAGGCCCGCATACGGGTGATCTCGGCGGCAAGGCCTCGACGCGCGAAGTCGGCATGGCAGTCGCCGCGCAACTCGCGAAGCGCGTCGACGCAGCGGACATCGATTGATAGCGCGATTGAAAGTGGAGTCGATCATGACACTCGAAGAGCAAGCCACCGCGTTGATGCGCGCGGACAATTTCATCGGCGGCCAATGGTTGCCCGCGCAAAGCGGCCGACGCTTGCCGGTCACCAATCCCGCGACAGGCAAGCTGATCGTCGAGGTGGCCGATAGCGGCGCCGCCGACGCGCGCGCCGCCACCGATGCCGCCGCCCGCGCCCTGCCGCAATGGCGTGCACGTCTGCCGAAAGAGCGCGCTGCGGTGCTGCATCGCTGGCACGCGCTGATCCTCGAACATCAGGACGCGCTTGCCGCGCTGATCTCGCTCGAACAGGGCAAGCCGCTCGCCGAAGCGCGCGGTGAAGTCGGTTATGGCGCATCGTACGTCGCGTGGTTCGCCGATGAAGCGACACGCATTTACGGCGACCTGATTCCACAGCAGCAACGCGGTAAGCGCATGAGCGTAGTGAAGGAGCCGATCGGCATCGTCGCGGCCATTACACCGTGGAATTTCCCGCTCGCGATGATCGCGCGCAAGATCGCCCCCGCGCTCGCAGCCGGCTGCACCGTCGTCGCCAAGCCGGCCGAGGACACGCCGCTTACGGCGCTCGCCCTCGTTCATCTCGCGCACGAGGCCGGCGTGCCAGTTGGGGCGCTGAACCTCATCGCGGCCTCCCGGAAATCGACGCTCGAGGCGGTGGCGGACTGGCTCGCCGACGGCCGCGTGCGCAAGATCACCTTCACCGGGTCGACGCCCGTCGGCAAGTACCTGGCGCGTGAAGCGGCGGGAACGCTGAAGAAGCTGTCGCTGGAACTCGGCGGCAACGCACCGTTCATCGTGTTCGACGACGCAGACCTCGATGCCGCGGTCACGGGCCTGCTCGCCGCCAAATTCCGCAACGGCGGGCAGACGTGTGTGTGCCCGAACCGCGTGTACGTGCAGTCCGGTGTCTATGAACGCTTCGCGCAGATGCTGTGCGAACGCGTTGCCGGGCTGCGCGTCGGTCCCGCCAGCGATCCGGCGTCGCAGATTGGTCCGATGATCAATGCGCGTGCCGTCGACAAGATCGCGCGCCACGTCGACGATGCCGTCGCGCACGGCGCAACCGTGTTGACCGGCGGTAAGCGCCTTGCCGAACTCGGCCCGAACTATTTTGCGCCCACCGTGCTCGGCGACGCCGAGTCGACGATGGCGTTGTGCTGCGAGGAGACCTTCGGCCCGGTAGCTCCGCTGTTCCGCTTCAATACCGAGCAGCAGGCCATCGACGCATCGAACGACACGCCGTTCGGCCTCGCGTCGTATTTCTATAGTCAGGATCTGCGCCGTATCGAGCGCATATCGCGCGCACTGGAGGCAGGCATCGTCGGGATCAACGAAGGGGCGCTCGCATCCGAAGCGGCGCCATTCGGCGGCGTCAAGGAATCGGGCTACGGCCGGGAAGGCTCCAGATACGGCCTCGACGATTATCTGTCGATCAAATATCTGTGCCAGGGCGGACTGGAATAAGTGTCGACCCCTAATCAATACACACAGGATGATGTCTCATGAAAGTACAGCAGATCAAACAGGCGATCGAACTCGGCGGGCTTGAAGACTGGGGCACCGCCGCTCTTCCCGATCAGGAAGGGGTACGATTATCGGGCAAGCAGTACGTGATTGCAGGCAGCGAGGCAGTCGATACCGGTGTGTTCGAATGCTCGCCCGGCACCTATCGGCGCGTGGTCCAACAGGCGGAAGTGATGCATCTGCTGTCCGGCTCGGGGTCGTTCACCCCAGACGGAGAAAGCGCCATCCACTTTCGCGGCGGCGATACGCTGTTTTTCGAGGCCAATACCGAAGGCGTGTGGCAAGTCGACGAAACGATGCGCAAGATCTACGTCATTCTCTGACGGCGGCAGGATCAGGCCGGTCGACTTCCATGGACCTCAATACGCCAGGCGCGACCTGCTATCGACAGTAGGCCGTCACGCTATGACGAAGATCCGTCCGATGGTGGCAGTATCGTCGGGCCTCAACGAAAGATCGCGCACGCGCTTGGCCTCCTGTGAAGCAGGCGCCGGCCAAGCCATCGACAATAGCGGCGGACTGACTTGCCCGGTCAGCGCCTCACCGATTCGAAGAGGTAATGCCACATCCGCCGAACCTCGTCGGTCATGTAATCGTCGGCCGGGAAAAATTGCATGTTTCTCGGCGCATAGACTTTGGCATAGAGCGCTTCGGGAACGTGACGTACGACGCCTGGGTGCACCACTTCCCGGTCCGAGGCGGGCATGATGCCCACCAGCGTGAAGCCAGCGCGCTCGACCAGTCTTTGGGCATAGATGTGCTTGAGCGACACACGGCTATATGCCAAGGCCATGCCCATCGCGCTCGCCTGGTGATCGAGGATAAACGGACCGAAGCGGGCGAGGCCGCTATTGCGGTGCTCAGGACAGACCACGGCCAGACGCCCTTGCAGGGTCGCGCTCGTTGAGTCGCGCTCGATGGCTGTCATCGAGACGATTTCGCCAGCCTTTTTGCAGACGTACACGATCACGTCAGTTTCGGGTTCGCCGGCGAGGCACACGCGGCGTTGGTAGAACGACACATCGACGAACCCATGTCCGGCGCCCACGGAAATATCGGGATACCAGTTCCGGATATTCCGGACCACAGCCTCGATGTCGTCGCGACGAAGCTGCTCGTGTTCGTAGCCGTCAGGGGTGACGGTATGAACCGGAAGCGTATGCAGGCTTGCCCAGTTCATCGATCGCTCCCTTGTCGGCCTGCGAAAGGTGAAATCAGCTTGTCCGGCGTAATCGGCAATTGACGGACCCGCACACCGATCGCGTCGTACACGGCGTTTGCAACGGCCGCGGCGACGCCTGTCGCCCCCAGTTCGCCGATGCCTTTCGCTCCGATAGGTCCCGAGTGCATGTCGTACTCGTCGATAAACGCAATATCGATATCCGGTGGGATATCGGCGTTGACAGGGATCGGCACGCCTGCGAGATCCTTCGACAACCAGCGCCCCAGTGACGCATCGTAGTGACTGGCCTCCATCGCCGCCATGCCCCAGCCCCACACAATGCCGCCGATCATCTGCGAGCGCGCCGTCATCGAGTTGATGATGCGGCCCGCGCTATAGACGCCCGTCGCACGCCTCAGCCGCAACAGTCCAAGGTCCGGATCGACGCCTACCTCGACGAACACCACGCCGAACGAACGCGTTGGATACCCCGGCGAACCCATGTCGACGCGCGCGTCGCCGGGCAGATCGAAGGTTCCGTCGGAGGCGAGTTCCGCAACGCCCGCATCGGACAGAACCTGCTCGATGCGGCGGCTTTCGCCTGCGTGCCAGACATGTCCGTCGCGCATTGCAATCTGATCGGGAGGCCACCCCGCAAGTCTGGCAAGCTTTGCGCGTACACCGAATGCTGCTTGCTGAACGGCCGCGCCCGTACTGATCGTCGTGCTCGATCCGTACGTCGGCCCCGCATAGGGCAGCCTGGTATCGCCGGAAAGCGCGCCCACCTTCGACGCATCGAGCCCAAGCACCTCTGCCACGATCTGAGGAAAGACCGTGGCAGGCCCTGTGCCGATATCGCAGAAGCTCGACTCGAGCTGCGCGGTGGCGTCCGCGCGCAACCGCACGCGCGCGGTCGAATGAAAGCGCGCCTGCCCCTGGCTGCAATCAGCGACGCCGAAGCCGATCCGCCAGTGTCCGTCCAGCGTGCCGCCCTTTGGCCGCTCGCGCCAGCCGAACCGCCGCGCGCCTTCTTCATACGCTTCGCGTAGTTTTTTCGACGACCACGGCTTGCCGCTTTCCGGATCGGTCGTCGCGTAGTTCGCCAGACGAAGGGCCAGAGGGTCCATGTCCAGCGACCGGGCCAGTTCGTCCATCGCCGAACCGAGCGCCCATGAGCCGGGGCCATCCCACGGAGAGCGCATGAAAGTCGGCAGCACGACATGGCCGCGCTGGATTCTTTGGGTAGCCGAAATGTTTTCGCACGCGTAGAAAGACTTCGCCGGCGCCGAGCCGAACTCGACGTAGTCGTCCGTCATCCCCGTGATATTGACCACGTGTTGACCGATGCCCTGCAACACGCCGTCGCGATGCGCGCCCAGTTCGACTTTCTGCGACATATACGGCTGGTAACCGACCATGCCGTACTGCTGCTGACGCGTCAGCACGAGCTTCACCGGCCGCGCCGTCACGCGCGCCGCCATGCACGCGAGAATCTCGTGCGGCCACACGAAAGTCGGATCGTAGCCATGTCGTTCTGTGAGCCAAGGAGTTGGTAGAATGTTTTGTCTTCCTAAGACCGCTTGG